>UROC01000018.1 GCA_900549345.1 uncultured Collinsella sp. | reverse complement strand
ATCGCGAGTTCCGCACGAGCCGAAGGCCACTTAATGTGGCCTTCGTGCGAGCAGGACTGCCCGAGCAGGAAACCTTATGCCCCGCCCCTCCGGAGCCACACGGGAGGCATCGCTAAGTTATCCCCCGGCATTCAGAAAATCTAAGTGCCAAAAAATAAGATTTTTTGACTCCGTGTTGTATAACCCGCCATTCGTGGGTACCATTCAACGCGTACGCAAACAAAAAGGGTTAACCCGCGCGGCATGACCGCGCGGCCCACAAAGGAGGAAACAAGCATGTCGTCTTTGAAGCCGCTTGCAGATCGCGTCCTGGTCAAGCCCGACGAGGCCGAGCAGAAGACCGCTTCTGGTCTGTACATCGCCAGCAACGCTCAGGAGAAGCCGCAGCGCGGCACCATCGTTGCCGTGGGCGCCGGTAAGGTCAACGACAAGGGTGAGCGCATCCCCATGGACGTCAAGGTTGGCGACGTTGTCATCTACGGCAAGTTCGGTGGCAACGAGGTCAAGGTCGACGGCGAGAAGTATCTGCTCATGCGCGCCGACGACATCTACGCCGTCGTCGAGGCCTAGTCTCGTCAGAATCTCTGATTCGTCTTTGAACGCGATCGTCGCATAGGACTCGGAAGCGGCGACGCGAGTCACATTTCTTTTGGAGGATTACTCACCATGGCAAAGAACATTACGTTCAACACCGATGCCCGCGCTAAGCTCGCCAAGGGCGTCAACACTCTGGCCGACGCCGTTACCGTCACCATGGGCCCCAAGGGTCGCTACGTTGCTCTGCAGCGCACGTTTGGTGCCCCGACCATCACCAACGACGGCGTTTCCGTTGCCAAGGAGATTGAGCTCGAGGACAACATCGAGAACATGGGTGCCCAGCTGGTGAAGGAGGTCGCCACCAAGACCAACGACACCGTGGGTGACGGCACCACCACCGCAACCCTGCTCGCTCAGGCCATCGTCAACGACGGCCTGCGCAACGTCGCCGCTGGCGCCAACCCGCTGGCCATCCGTCGCGGCATCGACAAGGCCGTCAACGCCGCCGTCGCCGAGATGAAGAAGCAGGCCAAGCCGGTCGAGACCAAGGAGCAGATTGCTTCCGTCGGTACCATCTCCGCCGGTGACCCCGAGGTCGGCGAGAAGATCGCCGAGGCCATGGAGGTCGTGGGCAAGGACGGCGTCATCACCGTCGAGGATTCCCAGACGTTCGACATCACCATCGACACCGTCGAGGGCATGCAGTTCGACAAGGGCTATGTCTCCGCTTACTTCGTCACGGACAACGACCGCATGGAGGCCGTGATGAAGGATCCGTACATCCTCATCACTGACCAGAAGATTTCCAGCGTTCAGGACATCATGCCCGTTCTCGAGGCTGTCCAGCGCGCTGGCCGTGGCCTGCTCATCATCGCTGAGGACATCGACGGCGAGGCTCTGCCTACCCTGGTCCTCAACAAGATCCGTGGCGCCCTCAACGTCTGCGCCGTCAAGGCCCCGGGCTACGGCGATCGCCGCAAGCGCATCCTCGAGGACATTGCCGTCCTCACCGGTGGCCAGGCTGCCCTGGACGAGCTGGGCGTGAAGGTCGCTGACATCACCGCCGATATGCTCGGTACCGCTAAGTCCGTCACCATCTCCAAGGACAACACCGTCGTCGTCGGCGGCGCTGGCTCCAAGGAGGCCATCGACGCCCGTATCGCTCAGATTAAGGGCGAGATGGAGAACACCACCTCTGACTTCGACCGTGAGAAGCTCCAGGAGCGCCTGGCCAAGCTCTCCGGTGGCGTTGCCGTCATCAAGGTCGGCGCTGCTACCGAGTCCGAGCTCAAGGAGATCAAGCATCGCGTCGAGGACGCTCTGCAGGCTACCCGCGCTGCTGTCGAGGAGGGCATTGTCGCCGGTGGCGGCGTCGCCTTCATGGACGCTGCTCCTGCACTCGACGCCGTTGAGCTTGACGACCCTGAGGAGAAGATCGGTGTCGACATCGTCAAGAAGGCTCTGACTGCTCCGGTCGCTACCATCGCCAAGAACGCTGGTTTTGAGGGCGCTGTCGTGGTCGACAAGGTTGCCGAGCTGCCCGCCGGCCAGGGTCTCAACTCTGCCAACGGCGAGTGGGGCGACATGATCGAGATGGGCGTCCTCGACCCCGTCAAGGTCAGCCGCGTCACCCTGCAGAACGCTGCTTCTGTCGCCAGCCTGATTCTCATCACCGAGGCCACCGTCTCCGATGTGCCCAAGAACACTCAGCTTGAGGACGCTATCGCTGCTGCTACCGCTGGTCAGCAGGGCGGCGGTATGTACTAAGGCCGACAAGGTCTAGAACTCCCACCGGGGATCCGGGGGCGTGACGGGGGCTTCTCTCCGGAACGTCCTCGGACATGCAAAGAGGCTCCTATTTGGCAAGGTGTTTTTTAGAATCCATTTTGCGCTCGGCCTCGAAGGCCCGCCTGTCCCAATCGAGCGGAAGTCCGGCCTCGACCCATGCCTCGTAGGCCCTCCTTATGGGCTTGAGCTCCCTTTGGCCCCTCTCCAGCATCGAGATGTACTTCTCGCTGGTGCCCAGTATGGACGCCGCCCTCACCTGGCTGACCTTCGCCGCGCGCCTGGCCGCCACGAGCTCCGAGGCGTCCCCGGGCCTCCTGATCTCGTGCGGGTGCATCAGCGCCCGGTACGCCTCCCTGGATTGGCTACACTGATGTGGACAGTTCCGGGAGGGGCGCGAGAGACGGGAGGGCCGTATATGAGGGACCCCAGGCACCCGAGGCATTTCACCGACGAGTTCAAGAGGCAGATAGTCGACCTCTACAACGCCGGAAAGCCCAAGCGCGAGATCATGGACGAGTACGACCTCGGCAAGAGCACCGTGGAGAGGTGGATCAAGTCGATAAACGCGACCGGCTCGCCGCGCGCCGCGGACAACCGCACGCCCGAGCAGAACCGGATCCTGGAGCTCGAGCGCGAGAACCGCAGGCTCCGGATGGAGGTCGACGTCTTAAAACAAGCGGCGCTGATATACGCTCGAAAGTGAGGGCCATAGCGGCCAACGAGGGCCGCTACCCCATATCAGCGCAGTGCAGGCTCCTCGGCGTCGCGAGGTCGACGTACTACTCCATGCGCTCGCGGGCCGACCGGCCCGACGCGCCGGACCCCGCCGCGCCGGCCGTGGTCGCGGCCCACGCCGCCAGCAAGGGCCGGTACGGCTCGCGCAAGATAAAGGCGTCGCTCGAGAGGTCGGGCGTCACCGTCAGCCGGCGCCGGGTCTGCCGCATCATGAGGGAGAACGGCCTGGTCAGCGCATACGGCAGGAAGAGGTTCAAGGTGCACCCCGGGGCGGTCAACGAGGCCGACGTGCCCAACGTCGTCGCGCGCGGCTTCGGCGGCAGGGCGCCGCGCACCCATATATGCAGCGACCTGACCTACGTGCGCGTCGGGGCCTCGTGGAACTACGTCTGCCTGCTCGTCGACCTCTACAACAGAGAGATCGTCGGTCACTCCGCCGGGCCCAGGAAGGACGCCCGGCTGGTCAAGTCGGCGTTCGCGACGGTCTCCTTCCCCATCTCGGACATCGAGGTATTCCATACGGACCGCGGCAGCGAGTTCGACAACGCCGAGATCGACCTGATGCTCGAGACCTTCGGCATAGAGAGGTCGCTGTCGGCCAAGGGCTGCCCCTACGACAACGCCGTCGACGAGTCGACCAACAGGATACTGAAGGCCGAGCTCGTCCACCGCGAGACGTTCGGCACGACGCGCGAGCTACGGGCCAAGCTCTCGGACTACGTGCACTGGTACAACAACTTCAGGATCCACTCGACGCTGGGCTACATGTCGCCGGTCGAGTTCAGGGAAGCGGGGCTGTCCCTCCCGGAATCGTCCAAATAGGTGTTGCCAATCCATGTCGAGCGCCGCGTCGCGCGCCGCCTCCCACAGGTCCGCCAGCGCGCCGAGCGCCCAGCGCGCCCTCGGCGCGCACGGAGGGGAGCTCCTCCATCAGCCTCGGCCCTCCCATGCCGCGGAACCTCGACCTGAGCCCCTCCGGCGCGGTGGTGAGCAGCGACCTCGCGGTGTTTATCGCCGAGGTCCGCGCCTTCACCGCCCCGGAGCGCGCCGCGAGCATGCAGCGCACCCCGTCGACCCACCCGTCCTGGCTCTTGGGGGTCCCGAGCTTTGAGCCGGACATCGCCGTGCGGGCGGCCCTCTCCGCGTCCGCCTCGTCGCACTTTCCCTGCCCCGGGCGCCTCCTCTGCATCCTCGCCGGGGAGAGCGCCTCGCGCACGGGCATCCCCAGCGACGCGAGGTGCCTGGTGAGGCCCGCCCCGTAGGACGACGTCCCCTCCATCGCGACGCAGGCCGGCTCCCCGGCCGCCGCGATCGCCCCGGCGAGCGCCTCGTAGCCCGCCGCGTCGGCGGGGAACCGGCGGGACAGGACCTTGCGGCCCCTCCAGTCGAGGACGCACAGCCAGTGCGAGTCGGCGTGGGTGTCGACCCCGCAGAAGACCGGCCCGCGGGCGCCGGGTGTCGATTCGGTTCTCATGTCTCGCTCCGTTCTTTCCGTGCTCGCCTGGACCGGGCAGACGGCACACTGACGGGGCGCGATAGAATGCGGTTGTTCGGGTCCGCGGTATCGCTCCATGCTCCTATTAGGTCATGCGGCGGTCTCGGCTCGCCGCGGCCCGCGCGGGACATGTCAGGAAACGAGGGCAGCCCTGTGGGCGCCAGCGGAATGTGGGGTCACCGCGCGGTCCGCATCTGATGGTGTCGACGTCAATGGTATACGGGTGCATCATCGACGTCTTCAATACAGAAAATATCAGTGCGGAATGTTCCGGAGAGAAACCCCCGTCACGCCCCCGGATCCCCTGCGTTTACGGCCTTGAGGTCGGCGTGGGTGGAGGACGTGGTTGATAGGGGTGCGTGTCCCGGTCGCTGTTTCGCGCTTTGCGCGAAAGGCGCGTTACTTTGGGATGGGTGGGGAACGTGGTTGTTGCGGTAACTGATCCCCGTCATAAATTATCCTCGGCATACTTGCACCTGTCTTCCCTCGTGCTACACTTTTCCTTGCTGTTTCAGGGCGGGGTGGAATTCCCCACTGGCGGTAAATCGGGCGGTGTCAAAGGGGCGCCGTGGCGCAGGTAAAGTGCCTGCGACCGAGCCGATGAGTCCGCGACCCGTGTGTGCGTTGGTTCGCATGCCGGCTGAACTGGTGAGATCCCAGTACCAACGGTTAGAGTCCGGATGAAAGAGGCAGGTGATCTTATGTCTGAACAGTCGCAGCATATCCATTTTGAGAACACGAATAGGTGGAGCACCAAACAGCTCGTTACCATGGCGCTCATGTGTGCCCTGGGCGCGCTCTTTATGTATGTGCAGCTGCCCATCCTTCCTTCGGCGCCGTTTTTGACGTATGACCCGTCGCTGGTGCCGGCGATGGTGTGCGGGTTTGCGTACGGTCCTGGTGCCGGTACTGCCGTTGCCGCCATGGCGATCGTTATCCATGCGCTTACCACGGGCGATTGGGTCGGTGCGCTTATGAACTTGGTTGCCACGCTGGGCTATATTCTGCCTGCGGCTATCGTCTACCAAAAGATGCATACCTATAAGGGTGCCGTGATTGGCCTGGTGCTGGGCGTTATTGCCGCTACGGCGCTGTCCATGGTTGCGAATCTGACCATCGGCGTTTGGTTCTGGTATGGCTCGGTCGATGTGATCGCCCCGCTCATGATTCCTGCCGTGCTGCCGTTCAACCTCATCAAGACCGTGCTCAACTCGGTGCTGACACTTGCGGTGTACAAGGCGGTCTCTAATCTCATCACGCCCAAGAAGGACCAGGTCAAAGGCCGCGCATGATTGAGTGTCGGGGCGTTTCCTTTAGCTATGACGGTGCCACACCGGCACTCGACGGCGTCGATCTGAACATTGAGGATGGCGAGTTTTTCTGCATCCTCGGTGGCAATGGGTCGGGCAAGTCGACGTTTGCCAAGCATCTGAATGCGCTGTTGCAGCCCGATGCGGGCACGGTACGCATCAACGGCATGGATGCGTCCGACCCCGAGCTGGTCTATGACATTCGTTCGACCGCAGGCATGGTATTCCAGAATCCCGATGATCAGCTGGTGGCAACGCTTGTCGAAGATGACGTTGCGTTTGGTCCCGAAAACCTTAGCGTGCCATCGGCGCAAATTGCGCAGCGCGTACGCGAGGCGCTGAAGGGCGTGGGCCTGGTAGGATTTGAGCGCCACGAGACCCATGCACTTTCGGGTGGCCAAAAGCAGCGCGTGGCGCTCGCCGGCGTGCTCGCCATGGAGCCGCGCGTGCTTATTTTGGACGAGGCGTCCTCGATGCTCGATCCGCGCGGGCGCAAGGGCCTTATGAAGGCCTGCCACGCGCTGCACGAACGCGGCATGACCATCGTGATGATTACGCACTTTATGGAAGAGGCCGCCGAGGCCGATCGCGTTGCTGTCTTCCAAGCGGGTCGCGTTGCCATGCTCGGTACGCCCGAGGAAATCTTGACGCGGGCGGACGAACTTGCGCAGCTCAACCTAGATATGCCGGCGTCGTGCTGCCTGGGTAGGACACTTCGTGCGAAGGGCGTACCCGTTTGCGCGCAGGTGCGCGAGGCGGATATGGTCGCCGAGATTGCACAGGCTTATGCCGACCGGAGTGGGGAAGACGCCGCAGAGCGGCCTTCTGCACCCGATTCTCGTGTGCTCGACAACGCCTCCTCTGCAACCGACGGGACAGCCGTGTCGGAGCCCGTCATCGAGATTTCGCACCTCTCGCATAGTTACTCGCTGAGTGCCCGCGAGCGCCGTCGATGGCGCAAGCGCTCGGCCACTGCGGGCAAATCGAATAAACAGGCTCTCTGGGGAAACGACCCCAGCAGCCCGTGGGCGCTGCGCGATGTATCGCTGACGGTGCGTCGCGGCGAGTTCCTGGGGCTAGCAGGTCATACCGGCTCGGGTAAGTCGACGCTGGTCCAGCATCTCAACGGTCTGATTCGCCCCCAGGAGGGATCCGTTCGCGCGCTGGGGCTCGATCTGTCAAACAAGAAAGACGCCGCCGCGGTTAAGGCCAAGGTCGGCGTGGTGTTTCAATATCCTGAGCGTCAGCTGTTTGCCGAAACCGTGGCGCAGGACGTGGCGTTTGGTCCGCACAACCTTGGCTTGCCGCAAGATGAAGTCGACCGTCGTGTCGAGTCATCACTCTTGCGCGTGGGCCTCGATCTTTCCACGGTCGGCGACAAGAGTCCCTTTGAGCTTTCGGGCGGTCAGCAACGGCGTGTGGCATTCGCCGGCGTGCTCGCCATGGAGCCCGAAGTCCTGGTGCTCGATGAGCCCATGGCGGGGCTCGATCCGGCGGCGCGCAGGGATTTCCTAGGGCTCATCGGTCGACTCCATCGCGAGGGCCTGACCGTTGTCATGGTTTCGCACAGCATGGATGACCTGGCCAATTGCTGCGACCGTATCGTCGTGATGAACGAGGGCGCGGTGTTTGCCGAGGGAACCCCCGCGCAGGTGTTTGCGCATGCGGATGAGCTTAAATCAATCGGCTTGGGTGTTCCCGCTGCTCAACGCATGGCGTTGGCGCTCGCGGAAGCGGGCGTGCCGCTGCGTCGCGGCGGGCTCTATACGGTTGAGCCGTTGGCCGACGAGTTGGCAGATTTGCTGATCGGTCGCTCAGACGGTTCTTCTAACGTCTCGGACAAGGCCAAATCCGAAGCGATCGCGCGAGAGGAGGGCTGCTAATGGAGGCGTTTTCGTTTGGCAGCTACTATCCCGGCGATAGTGCAATTCACCGCCTGGACCCGCGAACTAAGTTGCTCTTGGGCTTTGTGTTCCTGATCACGACGCTCACGGTCGGCAGCTTCCGCGGACCGATCCCGGTCGCAATCTTCGTTGTCCTGATCTATACCGTGTCCCGGGTGCCGGTTCGTCGCGTCCTGTCATCGATGGCGCCGCTGCTGGCAATCGTCGCGGTGGTCGCAGTGCTCAACCTGTTTTCCGACCAGAGCGGGCGCATTCTGTGGCAGCTCGGCTTTTTGCAGATAAGCGAGGGCTCGCTGCATTCCGCCGCCTTTATGGCGTGCCGCCTGACCTTGATGATGGCCGGCATGAGCGCCATTACGCTCACCACACCGACGCTCGACCTCACCGCGGGCTTTGAGCGCCTGCTCGCGCCGTTTGCGCGTGTGGGACTTCCTGCGCACGAGCTCGGTATGATTATGGGTATCGCGCTGCGCTTTATGCCGCAGTTTGCCACCGAGATGAAGCAGACGGCCGATGCGCAGGCGAGCCGCGGTGCGCGCGTGACGGGAGGCCCGCTCGGCGGCGTTCGTATGCTTGGCAGTGTGGCGATTCCGCTGTTCACGGGTGTGTTCCGTCATGCCGAGACGTTGTCTGCCGCCATGGATGCCCGTTGCTATCATGGCGAGCAGGGCCGCACGCGTCTGCATGCGCTTGCATTTGGCCGTGGCGATGCGTTGGCGGCGGTGGTGACGGCGTTGCTGCTCATCTGCGTCATCGTCATCAATCTTCAACTTGTTTAGGCGCGATTCGAGCGCAGGAAAGGGGTCCCTATGACCGACAACGACCGCACGGCGCAGCTCGAGCGCGCCTGTTCGTATCTTAGGCGTATTCCGGCGTGGTATCTCGCCACAATCGACGTGACGGACGGGTATCAGCCTCGCGTGAGGCCGTTTTCATTTGCCATGGTCGATGACGGTAAGCTGTGGTTTTGCACATCGCGCGACAAGGATGTGTGGGCCGAGCTCAACGCGAACCCCAAGTTTGAGGTTTCGGGTTGGAAACCGGGGGAGTGCTGGATTGTACTGACCGGCGAGGCCGCGCTCGAGGACGATGCGGTCGTGAGCGACCGGGTGCGCCAAGCCGGCTTTAAGCACATGGTGGGCATCGGCGAAGACCACGAGAGCGCCAATGACGGTCGCCTTGCGTTTTTCTCGGTGCGCAACATCGCCGCCCGCTTCTGCGATATCGACGGCAGCGAGGAGCGCCTGGAGCTCTAGCGCGTCTCAAATTAACTACCCATCTCAAAATGGCGAGCGTCAGGAGGACACATGGACGGATTGAATACAGTGTTGGAGTATCTGACGTCGGTGCCGGCATGGTATTTGGCGACGAGCGTTGACGGGCAGCCGCATGTGCGTCCGTTTTCGTTTGCGCAGATCCAGGACGGCAAGCTGTGGTTTGTAACGGCGCGCACCAAAGACGTGTGGCAAGAGCTGCTGCAAAATCAACGCTTCGAGGCCACGAGTTGGTGGCCGGGCCATGGCTGGCTCATCTTGCGCGGGCATGCGGGTCTGGATGACCAGGCCGCTCCCGATATGCGCGAGGCAGGCTGGAAGCACCTGGAGCGCCTAGGCGAGCACTACGAGGGCGCAGACGATCCAACGCTCATCTTCTTTAGCGTGGAGGAACCCGAGGCCTTTATCTGCAACCATGACGAATGGGTGCCGGTCGAGCTCTAAACGAGTTTCTCAGCAAGCTTAGACAATTCAAATTCTCGCATGTAGCGGGCCCCACATTGCAACGTCACCGCAAGGCGCACTGGGCAATATGGGGCCCGTATTTATTTGTCAATCCCTTTGAGTGAATGTGTCGGGACTGTTTCAATGCATGAATATGCAAAAGATTTGCGTATATATGCATCTTTTGGTGCTAAAGTTTCAACTCACTTCATAACGACGGCTGCATGATGCGTATTGGTGCATAACTGCAGACAAGGAGTCTGATATGTCATTAAAGGTTGGAATCGTCGGTGCGGCTGGATATGCCGGTGCCGAGCTCATTCGCCTCGTCCTCGGTCATCCCGAGTTTGAACTTGCTGCCATTACGTCCAACGCCGATGCCGGCCAGCCGTTGTCTGCGGTGTACCCGAGCTTCACCGGCGTAAGCGATCTTGTCTTCACGACGCATGATGCCCCCGAGCTCAAGAACTGCGACGCGGTCTTTTTGGCCGTGCCGCACACAGCTGCCATGGCACAGGTGCCCGCCCTGCTTGCCGCGGGAGTTTCCTGCATTGACCTTTCGGCCGACTATCGCCTGAGCGATCCGGCCACCTTTGAGGCCTGGTATGCCGCCGAGCACACGAGCCCCGAGCTACTCAAGAGCCGCGCCTTTGGTCTGCCCGAGCTGTTCTGCCAGGATTTGGAGACCGCCGCATCTGACCATGCCGATGGCAAACCCGTACTGGTCGCCTGCGCCGGTTGCTATCCCACCGCAACGAGCCTTGCCGCCGCGCCTGCCGTGCGCGCTGGCTGGGTTGCCCAGAGCGGCCCCGTGATCGTTGACGCTATCAGCGGTGTAACGGGTGCCGGTAAGTCCTGCAACGCCCGTACGCATTTTTGCAGCACGGACGAAAACCTGGAGGCCTATGGCGTGGGCAAGCATCGTCACACGCCCGAAATCGAGCAGATCTTGGGCCTAACCGATCGTGTCGTCTTTACCCCGCATCTGGCACCGCTCAAGCGCGGTCTGCTCTCTACGGTGACGATGCCGCTTACGCCGCAGGCTATCGATACCTTGACCCTTGAGGACGTTGTCGACCATTACAAGCAGTTCTACGCCGGTCGCACCTTCGTGCGCGTACTCGATGCCGGCCAGCAGCCCAAGACGGCTTCGGTCGTCGGTACCAACGCCGCCCAGATCGGCCTCGCGCTCAACAAGCGCGCGGGCGTTCTGGTGGCTACGGGCGCCATCGACAATCTGTGCAAGGGTGCAGCAGGCCAGGCGGTCCAGTGCGCCAACGTCGTCTTTGGTTTTGACGAGCGACGAGGCTTGCCCACAGTGGCGTGCCCGGTGTAGCACATTCGATTGTTAACGATTTGGTAGTCGGGCATCGAGTGGGGCGCCACTCTTAAGCTGGTCTCATGATTGTGGCTGGCATGGCGCACCAACCGATGTCCATTTTTTGTTTGACATAAGGAGTCGTAAAGACGATGAATGCTGAGCAGTTCGACATCAAGATTCGTGCCGTAGAGGGCGGCGTAACGGCGGCAGCCGGCTTTAAGGCGGCGGGCATCCATGCCGGATTCCGCAAGAATCCCGAGCGCCTGGATTACGCGCTCGTCGTCCCCGATAAACCCTGTCCCGGTGCCGGCGTGTTTACGACTAACCGCTTTTGTGCGGCGCCCGTGCAGGTGAGCCGTGCCAACTTGGGCGGCGCCGACAAGGGCTACGGCGTCATTGCCGGCGTTTCGGTCAACTCCGGCAACGCCAACGCCGCCACGGGTGAGACCGGTCTTGCCTGCGCGCTCGAGACCTGCAACATCGCCTCGCAGGTCATCGGCTGCGAGCCCCAGCAGATTCTGGTCGCCTCCACGGGCGTAATTGGTCAGATTCTGCCGATCGACACGTTTGAGACTGCCGTTCCTGCCGCCTACGAGGCGCTCTCCGCCCACGGTGGCGCCGATGCCGCCCGCGCTATCATGACGACCGACACGCACTCCAAGGAGTATGCCGTGTGTTACCGCAGCGAGGCCGCGGGGCACGCAGGCAATGCCTATACGGTGGGCGGTATGTGCAAGGGCTCGGGCATGATCATGCCCAACATGGCAACCATGATCGCGGTCATCACTACCGATGCCCCCGTTGAGCCGGCGGCGCTCCACGCCCTGTTGCTCTCCACCGTCAAGCAGACCTTCAACAAGGTAACGGTCGATTCCGACACCTCGACTAACGACACCTGCATCATGCTTGCCTCCGGCGTCGCTGCCGCAGATGCCGAGCCTATTGTCGAGGGCTCTGACGCCTTCGACGAGCTGGCCTTTGCCGTGCATGAGGTGTGCGAGAGCCTGGCGCGCAACATCGCCGCAGACGGCGAGGGTGCATCCAAACTCGTGACGGTTAACGTCACCGGCGCCGTGAACGACGAGGAGGCCGATATCGCCGCTCGTGCTGTCGCCAACTCGCCGCTCGTCAAGACCTGCATCGCCGGCCACGACTGCAACTGGGGCCGCGTTGCCATGGCGCTCGGCAAGTGCGGCGTGCAGTTTAACCAAGAAGATGTGTCCATCGACATGATGGGTATGCCCGTCTGCCGTGATGGCCTGACCGTTCCCTTTGACGAGGACGAGGCGCTGCGTCGCTTTGAGGCGCCCGAGATTGTGATCTCGGCAGACCTGGGCGCAGGCGACGCGGCAACGACCGTGTGGACTTGCGACCTCACACATGAGTACATCTCCATTAACGGCGATTACCGTTCCTAGACTCCCGATGCGCCGCGCGTCCCGCTGCAATCGCGGGCAACGAGGTGCGGCGCGATAGCTACACGAAAGACGAGGCAGACTATGAAGTTCGCACGCGATTGTCGCTCGAGCGAATCCAACGAAGTTACCGCGCAGCTGCTGTTCGAGGCGCTGCCGTGGATTAAGAACCTGACCGGTAAGACGGTCGTTATCAAGTACGGCGGTGCCGCCATGGTCGACGAGCAGCTGCGTCGTGACGTGATGAGCGACATCGTTTTGCTCAAGATTATCGGCATGCGCCCTGTTATCGTGCACGGTGGTGGTAAGGCCATCAACGAGGCGCTCAGCCACTACGACATCCCCGTCGAGTTTAAGAACGGCCAGCGCGTGACCACGCCTGCCACCATGGATATCGTGCGCGAGGTACTGGGCGGCAAGGTCAATCAGGAGCTGGTCGCGGCGCTCAACCACCACGGTAACCTGGCCGTGGGCGTGTCCGGCAGCGATGCCGGCACGCTTATCGCCGAGCCGCTCGACCCAGAGCTCGGCCGCGTAGGCAAGGTCACGCACGTCAACACCGACTATATCGAGCGTTTGCTCGACAGCGAGTACATTCCCGTTATCGCCACGGTCGCGGCGGGGGAGGACGGTGGCTTCTTCAACATCAACGCCGATACCGCCGCCGGCGCCGTTGCGGCGGCGCTCCACGCGCATAAGGCAATCTTCCTTACCGATGTCGACGGCCTGTACAAGGACTTTAGCGATAAGGATTCGCTCATCTCCAACCTGACGCTCGACGAGGTCAACGAGATGCTCTACGGCGGCGAGGTCGATAAAGGCATGATTCCCAAGCTGCGCGCCGCCGTCGATGCGCTTACCGCTGGCGTGTTCCGAGCCCACATCATCAACGGCACGACGCCGCACTCGCTGCTGCTGGAGCTGCTGACCGATGCTGGCGTCGGTACCGTGATTCACTCCACCGAGACGGCCTACGAGTTCGATACGCATCCGCACCCGCTTTCGACGTTTGCCGCGCGCCTGACCGAGAACCTTGACGAGGTCGAAAAGCTCCAGACGGTCTAGCTGACCCGCGGTCGTCGCGTCCCTGCACCCATAGCCCTGCGCCGTACGGCGCCCAACGAAAGGCATCCCATGTCACTTGCAGCTCAACAATCGCTCGAATCCCATTACGTTATGCACACCTTTGGCCGCTCGCCGGTCGAGTTTGTCGAAGGCCACGGCATGAAGCTCACCGGCGACGATGGCCGTGAGTATCTTGACTTTCTTGCCGGTATCGGTGTGTGCAGCCTTGGCCACGGCAACCCTGCAGTGCTCTCGGCGCTCGAGGCGCAGACCAAAAAGCTCATGCATGTCTCCAATTACTTCTACATCGAGCAGCGCGGACAGGTCGCGGCGCTGCTGTCCAAGCTTGCCAACGACGACGTAGATGGTGCGTGCGTGCTGGCCGATGCCATTGCCGCCGGCGATGAGACCACGGCCGCTGCGCTCGGTGCCCCGGCTGCGGACGAGCAGGTGTGGGAGACGTTCTTTGCCAATTCTGGTGCCGAAGCCAACGAGGGCTCGATGAAGCTCGCACGTCTGTACGCCAAGCGTGCTGGTAACGGCGGCAACACTATCGTATGCATGCGCGGCGGCTTCCACGGCCGTACGCTCGAGACCATTGCCGCCACCATGCAGGATTGGCTGCAGGACAGCTTCCGTCCGCTGCCGGGTGGCTTTGTGGCCTGCTCGCCCAACGATGTCGACGAACTGCGTTCGATCTTTAAGCAGCTGGGAAGCGAGGTCTGCGCTGTCATGCTCGAGCCGATTCAGGGCGAGAGCGGTGTGCACCCCATGACCGAGGAGTTTATGGCGGCGGCGCGTGACTTGGCACACGAGGCAGGCGCCGTTCTTATCGCCGACGAGGTCCAGTGTGGCATCTTCCGCTCCGGCAAGCCGTTTGCATTCCAGACCTATGGCGTGGAACCCGACATTATGAGCCTTGCCAAGGGCATTGCCGATGGCGTGCCCATGGGTGCCGTGGTGGCAAAGAAGGAAATCTCCGACGTGTTTAAGCCGGGCGACCACGGCTCGACCTTTGGCGGTAGCTGCTTGGCTGTCGCGGCGTGCGCCGCGACGCTCTCCGCGCTCGTGCGCGGCGATTATGCCGAGCATGCTGTCAAGGTTGGCGCCTATATGGAGCAGGCGCTGGCTAAGCTTCCGCATGTGGTAGAGGTGCGTGGTCGCGGCCTGATGCTCGGCTGCGATCTGGACGATGCCGCGGGTGATGCACACGACGTCGTAGCCCGTGCATTGGGGGCCGGTGCTGTGGTCAACGCTACGGGTGCCCATACGCTGCGTTTCCTGCCGCCACTCGTCTGCGAGGAAGCTGACGTGGACAGTCTGATCGAGATCCTGTCGGGTGTCTTGGGCTAGCGCGGCGCAATAACTCAATTTGGACCGGGTTCCGGACTGCGGGTGTGCCATATGCGGCACGATTCAACGGTCTGGAGCCCGTTTTGCCTTAGATTTGCTAAGGCGGGGAGACCTGCTGGTCAAAAAACATCAAATATGAGTAGTGTTACCGATTTGGTAGCAGCAATTTTGGACTAATAAGGTCAGATGGCAAGTCGAAATGGCGATGAATGCACGATTTTGATCGAATTGTTAGTCCTTATAATGGACATATGTTGCGTAACCTAAGCAAATACTATCTTTTTATATGTTGCAAACAAAGTAGCGGTACTCATTTTTGCCATTTTTTGGCCGCGGCCTTTGTGACAGACGTGCTGGCGGGTTCGAATCCCTCTGCACTGGGCCCAAAAAGGAAAGGCCCCCATCGCTGGGAGCCTTTTCAATCAAGTGGTGGGCGATGAGGGATTCGAACCCCCAGCCTTGTGCGTGTAAAGCACCTGCGCTAACCGTTGCGCCAATCGCCCGTGCGGAGAGAGTATAGCAAAACAATCGCCTCATTCACCTCATATCCATTAAAGGTAACTGGCGCGTGTCACAGCGGAGCTGATTCAGTTGAGATTGCCTGAACATTCCGCCCCTCTTTACGCCCTCGGGTATACTCAAAAGCTACTGATTCGATTTGATGCCCAGCAACAGCAGAGGGGATAGTATATGTGCGGTTTTGTCGGTTTTGTCGGTGGGACGGATAACCAATCCGAGGTGCTCACCAAGATGATGGACCGCATCGTCCATCGTGGTCCCGACATGGGCGGCCAGTTTATCGACGGCCGCGTTGCCCTGGGCTTCCGCCGCCTGTCGATCCTCGACCTGACCGAGGCCGGCGCTCAGCCCATGGCCAATGAGGACGGCAGCGTCGTTATCGTCTTCAACGGCGAGATCTACAACTTCCAGGAGCTTCGCTCCGAGCTCGAGGCCAAGGGTTATAAGTTCCACTGTGGAGCCGACACCGAGAGCCTCCTGCACGGCTACGAGGAGTGGGGCGAGGCCGTACTCGATCGCCTGCGCGGCATGTACGCCTTCGTCATCTGGGACAAGAAGAAGAACAAGCTCTTTGGCGCCCGCGATATCTTTGGCATCAAGCCGCTCTACTACTATCCCATGGCCGATGCGGGCGACGGCGCGCCGGGTGTGCTCTTTGGCTCCGAGATCAAGAGCTTTCTGGACTACCCGCACTTCCACAAGGCGGTCAACAAAAAGGCCCTGCGTCCGTACATGACGCTGCAGTATTCGGCAACCGAGGAGACCTTCTTCGAGGGTGTCTACAAGCTGCCGCCGGCGCATTACTTTACCGTAGACATCCCGACCGGCAAGATGAACATCGAGCGTTATTGGGATTGCGATTACTCCGCCGTCGAGAAGCCGTTCGAGGAGTACGTCGACGAGCTGGACGACGTCGTGCACGAGAGCGTCGAGGCCCATCGCATCGCTGATGTTAAGGTCGCCTCCTTCCTCTCCGGTGGCGTCGACTCCAGCTACATCGCCGCTTGCCTCATGCCCGACAAGACCTTCTCGGTGGGCTTCGATTACAAGAATTTCAACGAGACTAACTACGCCAAGGAACTTTCTGACAAGCTCGGCGTCGAGAATGTCCGCAAGATGATTACCGCCGACGAGTTCTTCGGTGCGCTCGAGGACATCCAGTATCACATGGACGAGCCGCAGTCCAACCTGTCTTCCGTGCCGCTGTGGTTCTTGGCCGAGATGGCCCGCAAGGACGTCACCGTCGTGCTTTCGGGCGAAGGTGCCGACGAGCTCTTTGGCGGCTACGCCTACTACGAGGACACGGTCCCGGTCCGCAAGTACAAAAAGATGGTGCCGCTGCCCATCCGTCGCGCGCTCGGTAACCTGGCGTTGCACATGCCGTACTTCAAGGGACATAACTTCCTGGTCAAGGGTGCCGAGATCCCTGAGAAGTCGTTCCTGGGACAGGCTCTGGTATGGCCGGAGCGCGAGGTCGACGGCGTGCTCAAGCCCGAGTACAACACCGGCGATGGCGCCTTCGAGCTTGCCGCCCCCATCTATGCGCGCGTGAAGGGTCAGCCCGAGCTGGTCAAGAAGCAGTACCTGGACATGAACATGTGGCTCCCGGGCGACATTCTGCTCAAGGCCGACAAGATGTGCATGGCGCACTCGCTGGAGCTGCGCGTGCCCTTCCTGGACCGCAAAGTCATGGAGTTCGCCGAGCACATTCCCGACCGCTACCGCATCAACGAGAACGGCAACAAACAGGTACTCCGCCACGCTGCCAACAAGTCGCTGCCCGATGAGTGGGCCACCCGTCCCAAGGTGGGCTTCCCGGTGCCGATTGTCTACTGGCTGCGCGAGCAAAAGTGGTACGACTATGTCAAGGAGTACTTCACCGCGCCGTGGGCAAGCGAGTTCTTCGATACCGACGAGCTCATGCACCTGCTCGATCTGCACTTTGCGGGCAAGGGCGATTTCCAGCGCAAGATCTATACGCCGCTCGTGTTCCTGGTGTGGTACAAGCGCTTCTTTATCGACGAGGACCAGCCCGCTGTTCAGGCTGCCTAGCCTCGGCTTACGAACGCCTGCGCGTAACGGCTCCTCCGGGAGCCGTTTTTGCGTGGGTGCGTTTCAGTTACTATAAAAGCCGTCCCTGCCAATGGCTGAGAAAGGTGAAAGATGCACCATTCGGATTCCGCGACCGTGACCACGGTCGATACGCTTGCCAAGCTACTCGATGCGTGCGGCGAGCTGCGCGCATCGGAGCAGGTTGACGAGCGCGCGGTGACCGGCTGCTCGTTTGATTCGCGCGCGGTCTCGGCAGGTGACGTGTTCTTTTGCAAAGGCGCTGCCTTTAAGCCCGCGTTTTTGAGCATGGCGCTCGATGCGGGCGCTGTCGCATTTGTGTGCGAGGAGTCGCTGGTCGAGTCTCTGGAGCCGCTGGCGCGGGAGAGCGGTGCTGCGATGCTGGTTGTTGATAGCGTTCGCACGGCCATGGCCCTGTTGCCGCCGGAGGTCTACGACCGTCCCGACCACGACGTCAAGATCGTGGGTATCACCGGTACCAAGGGAAAGACCACGGCCGCTTTTATGCTCCAGTCCATCATCAAAGCGGCGGGCGAGTCCTGCGGCATGATCGGCTCGGTGAGTACCGACGATGGCATCGAGTGCTATGAGAGCACCAATACTACGCCCGAGGCCCCCGAGGTCTGGCGCCATATCGCCAACTGCCGCACTTCCGGTCGCCAGTCCATGGTCATGGAGGTCTCGAGCCAGGCGCTCAAGTACCAGCGCGTCGAGAATCTGCCGTTTGACGTGGCGTGCTTCCTCAACATCGGCCGCGACCATATCTCGCCGATCGAACACCCTACGTTTGAGGATTATTTTGAGAGCAAACTCAGGATCTTTGACCAGGCAAAGACCGCCGTGGTGAATCTGGGCACCGAAGAGGTCGACCGTGTGCTGGAGGCAGCGTCGACGGCCGAGCGCTTGGTGACCGTTGGCGTCGAGCATCCCGAGGCAAGCCTGTGGGCGAGCGACGTACGCATGGTCGGCTTTAGCATCGAGTTCAACTTGCATGGCCTGTGTGCCGACGAGTCCGAGGCGGGGGAGAAGATCCTGCTGGGTATCGCGGGAGACTTTAACGTGGAGAACGCGCTGGTCGCTATCGCCGCCGCGCGCGAGATCGGCATCGGTATCGAGGCTATCAAGAAGGGCCTCTCCAAACTGCGTGTGCCGGGCCGCATGGAGGTCGTGGAGTCGAAGGACGGCCGCGTGATTTGCGTTGTCGACTACGCGCACAACCAGCTTTCGTTCCGCTCGCTTTTCTCGTCGGTCAAGCGCGCGTTTCCCGCCAGCCCGGTCATCGCAGTGTTTGGCGCCGCCGGCGGCAAGGCGCAGGAGCGCCGCGAGCAGCTTCCGCGCGAGGCCGCACCGTATTCCGACCTGATGATCTTTGCCAATGAGGACCCGGCTCACGAGGACCCGATGAAGGTCTGTCGCGAGCTTGCCGAACATGTTCCCGACGATACGCCGAACAAGATCATCCTCGATCGCGAAGCCGCTGTGCATGCGGCGTTCAAGGCGGCGCGCGAGGAGTACGTCAACCCCGATGCTCCCACCATTGTCTTGCTGCTGGCAAAGGGTGACGAAGAGCTCATGCACGTGGGCGACGAGTTCGTGCCCATCGAGAGCGACCTTTCGTTGGCCAATCGCCTGATCGATGTTACCCAGTTTGACTAATGAACCATGATGGCGAAGGCGCCCTGAGTGCGCTGTCGCCATAAACGTGTTCCCTCAATCAAAACATGCCGTCCAAGCCCAAACCCTTCTACGTAAACGGAGTAACCATGTCCCACAACACCCTGCCGACCGTCGCCGAGCTTTCGGGCGAGATGCGCGAGCGCTTGGCCAAGGTTAAGTACGTCTTTACCGACCTGGATGCTACGATGCTCGCACCCGGCTCGTGCGTGCTGCGCGACAACGACGGCAACCCCTCGACCAAGCTCGTCGAGGCTGTCGTGGCACTTGCCCGCGCCGGCATCCAAGTGGTTCCCACCTCGGGCCGCAACCGTACCATGATCCACGAGGACGCGCGCGTGCTCGGCCTCAACTCCTACATTGGTGAGATGGGCGGCCTGGTCATGTACGACCTCAAAGCCAACGATTGGGAGTATCTGACCGGCGACATGCCTTACGACCCCGCCTGCGGTCTTACTCCGCACCAGGTGATCGAGCAGACCGGCGTGTGCGAGAAGATCCTTGCTCACTGGCCGCACAAGATCGAGTACCACAACGACATGTCGACCGGCTACAAATACCGTGAGGTCACCGTCGGCATGCGCGGCGATGTGCCCGACGACGAGGTCCAGGCCATTCTTGACGAGGCCGGCTGCGGCTTGGTCTGGGCCTGCAACGGCCACCTGACACATCTGTCCAAGCCGACGACGCTCGAGCTCGAACGCGTCGAGGATGGCCGCGCGTTTAACATCAATCCCGCCGGCCTCAACAAGGGCGTTGCCATCGCGCGTTTCTGCGAGCACCTAGGGATCGAGCGCGAGGAGACGCTCGCGCTCGGCGATTCCGAGTCCGACTTCTACATGGCTGACCACGTGGGCACGTTCTGCCTGGTCGAGAACGGTTTGACCAGCGCCGGCGCGCCCGAGTTCCTGGATACCTGCGATAACGCCTACGTCACGCGCGGCAAGATTGTCGACGGCTGGGCGGCAACGGCAGAGCTGCTCGTCGCGGCTCGTTCGTAGCGCGGTCCTATCGTTCTGAGCCATATCTTTTCGAGAGAGAATCTGGTGAGGTAATGTCCGATATCGAGAATCTGGCCGGGGACACGCGCCCCATTGGCGTGTTCGACTCGGGCCTGGGCGGTCTGACGGTTGCGCGTGCGATTGCGACGGCGTTGCCGCACGAGTCCGTCTACTACTTTGGCGACACCAAACGCTGCCCGTATGGCACCCGCACCGAGGACGAGGTGCGTTCGTTTGCACTGCAGGCGGGCCGTTGGCTGTCGAAGCACGACGTCAAGATCATGGTCATCGCCTGCAATACAGCGACCGCTGCGGCCTTGCGTTTGGCCCAGCAGGTGCTCGACGTCCCCGTCATCGGTGTGATCGCACCGGGCGCACGCGCGGCAATCAACAGCACCCGCACGCGCCGGGTGGGCGTGCTCGCCACCAACCTCACCATTCGCTCGGGTGCTTACACGCGCGCCATTCAGGACCTGGATGCCGGTGTTGACGTATACGGCTGCCCTGCCTCGAGCTTTGTCGAGGTCGTTGAGCACGAGCTCGCCTCGGGTGCGCATCTGCAGGAGCAGTGGCTTGAGAACGAGGACATCTTCGATACGCCTGCCGTGCGTGCGCTGGTGGGTGCCACGGTTGAGCCGCTGCGCGACCACGGTATCGATACCGTGGTGCTCGGCTGTACGCATTTTCCGCTGTTGGTGGGACCTATCCGCCATGCGCTGGGGCCTGGGGTGCGCGTCGTGAGTTCCGCCGAGGAGACCACGCGCGAGCTGACCGATATCCTCACGCGCCGCGAGCAGCTGGCGGGCGACGCCGCCGAGCCGCAGCATCGTTTTGCAACGACGGCCGATAACATTGCCGAGTTTGCGGTGGCGGGCAGCTTTATCTTTGGCCAGCCGCTCAAGAGCATTGAGCATATCGATATCGACGAACTGAAATAGATATAAGGGCACCGACCAAAGGCTCACGTCCACCTTTTGCCGAAAGGATTTTTCTATGGAGTATATGCAGGTCAATCGCGCCAACGGCCGCGCCGCCGATGAGTTGCGTCCCGTTAAGCTCACCCGCGGCGTTATGAAGCACGCTCACGGTTCGTGCCTGGCCGAGTTTGGCGATACGCGCGTGCTGTGCGCTGCCACCATCGAGGAGGGCGTGCCGGGCTGGCGAAAGGGAGCTAAGGCCGGCTGGGTGACTGCGGAATACGCCATGCTGCCGACGTCGACCGGCAAGCGCTGCAAGCGCGAACACGCCAACCGCAAGGGCCGCTCCATGGAGATCGAGCGCCTCATTGGCCGCAGCCTGCGTACCGTCGTCAACATGAAGGCGCTCGGCGAGTGCACCGTCACCGTCGACTGCGATGTGATTCAGGCCGATGGCGGCACGCGTACAGCGAGCATCACCGGCGCCTGGGTGGCGCTGCACGACGCCCTCGCCATGTGGGTCGAGGCGGGCAAGATCGAGCGCATCCCGCTTACCGGCCAGGTGGCTGCAATCTCCATGGGCGTTGTCGACGGCAATACGCTGCTTGACCTCGATTATTCCGAGGACAGCCATGCCGAAGTCGACATGAACCTCGTCGCCACCGACACCGGTGAGATGATCGAGCTCCAGGGCACTGGCGAGCAGGCGCCCTTTGACCGTAAGCGCCTCAACGCCCTGCTCGACTTGGGCGACAAAGGCATCGCCGAGCTCATCGAGCTTCAGCGCCAAGCCATCGCCTAACCTGCCAAAAAGGGACAGGTTTATTTTGGCAGGTTTTATCTGGGAAAACGTCGAAGTATAAGACTGCCGTTGATTGAGAGGGGAGAGGCGGAGGTCCTCGTCGCCCTCGGCGCGGCATTGCTATAGAGACAAGGAGACCACTCATGGCACTTGAGAAGATCGACATCGACACCCTCGACCCGGCGGCGACCATCGTCGTGGCAACCGGAAACGCTCATAAGCTCACCGAGATCGAGGCCATTTTGGGCAAGGTCATGCCCGAGGTGCGCTTTGTGGCGCTCGGCCAGCTGGGCGATTTTGAGGACCCCGAGGAAAACGGCACGACGTTTTTGGAGAACGCCATCATCAAGGCGCAGGCTGCGGTCGAGGAGACGGGCCTTATGGCCATTGCCGACGATTCTGGCTTGGTCGTTGATGCCCTGGACGGCGAGCCGGGCGTGTATAGCGCGCGCTATGCGGGCGTGCATGGCGACGATGCCGCCAACAACGCCAAGCTGCTCGTTAACCTGGAAGGCGTGGCCGACGAGGATCGCACCGCGCGCTTTATGAGCGTCGTTGCGCTCATCGACACGGACGGTTTGGTCACCTATGGTGAGGGCGCCTGCGAGGGCGCTATCGCACACGAGGGCCGCGGCGATCACGGCTTTGGCTACGACCCGCTGTTCCTGCCGGTCGACACGCCGGGCAAGACCATGGCCGAGCTGACGGCGGACGAGAAGAACGCCATCAGCCATCGTTTCCACGCGCTCGAGCATCTGTCCGCCAAACTGACGGGTGAGGAGTAGACCGTGCGTGCGGTGGTGCAGCGCGTGCTCAACGCCGGCGTGACGGTCGACGGCGAGTGCGTGGGTCGCATTGGGCGCGGCTACCTGGTGCTGCTGGGTGTGGGCCATGGCGATACGCGTGCCGAGGCCGACAAGCTGTGGGGCAAGCTCCGCGGGCTGCGTATCAACGAGGACGAGAACGGCAAGACCAACCTGGCACTTGCCGATGTCGACGGCGAGGTACTCGTGGTGTCGCAGTTCACGCTGTTCGCCGACTGCCGCCACGGCCGCCGTCCGTCGTTTACGGATGCCGGCGCCCCCGATGTCGCCAACGAGCTCTACGAGTACTTCCTGACGCTCGTTCGCCAAGATGTCGAACACGTGGCGCACGGTATCTTTGGCGCCGACATGAAGGTCGACCTGGTCAACGACGGCCCATTCACCATCGTCCTCGATACCGACAATCTGTAAGTAGCCAAATTAGCTACTTGCGCGTGGTCGCAACAGGGTGCTATAGTATTAGAGTTTTGTCTATCTTAGGGGTATTATCCCCTTTTTGAATTGCACCTTCTGGAGGCCCTGTTCATGGAAGAGATGGAAGTCAATCACGTCGACGACATCCACGAGAAGCTGACCGATATGGTGGGCGATCGCGTCAAGGTTAAGGCCAACATGGGCCGCACCCGCGTCGTCGAGCGCATGGGCACCATCAAGAGCGTCCACCCCGCCGTCTTCATTGTCGAGGTTGACGAGCGTCGCGGCCGCAAGTCGCGTCAGTCCTACCAGTATATCGATGTCCTCACCGGTCAGGTTGAGCTGTTCGACCCCGAGAGCGGCGAGCATATCTTTACCCCGCTCGGCAATCAGCTCGAGGAGCACTAACGGTGACCGATCGGTCCCTGACTCTTTCCGCGCCGGCAAAGATTAACCTCTACCTGGGGGTTCATACCGAGCGCGATGACCGCGGCTATCACAGGGTCGATTCCCTGATGGCAGCCGTCGGTCTTTCCGATACCGTGACGGTCACGCCGGCGCAGGCGCTGACCGTCCAGACGGTTCCGGCATCAGATTTTCCCATGCAAAAGAATACGGCGTATCGGGCTGCGGTTGCTATGGCCGATCATTATGGTCGCGAGGCAAACATCTGCGTGACGATTGAGAAGCGCATTCCATTGTGCGCCGGCTTGGGCGGCCCCTCGACGGATGCGGCCGCGGTCATTGTCGCCTTGGCGGAGCTCTGGGGCATTGATCGCACCGACCCAGCGCTCGACGACATTGCGCGGGGCATTGGTGCTGATGTCCCCTTCTTTTTGCACGCGAGTCCTGCGTTCTACGTTGGTGGGGGAGACGTGTTGGCAACTGAGTACCCCGCGCTGCCCGCGACGCCCGTCGTGCTGGTTAAGCCGCGCGAGGCGAGCGTTTCGACAATTGAGGCCTATCGACGTTTTGACGAGGCCCCGGTGCCTGCAGACAAGCCCGGCGCGATAGCTTCCGCCTTGCGTGCTGGTGATGCCGAGACGGCATATGCGCTCATCCATAACAACCTGGGTGTCATTTCCGCACAGATGGAGCCGCAGATTCAAACGGTTCTCGATTGGTTGCGTAAACAGGACGGCACCTTTGCTGTAGATGTGTGCGGATCGGGCGCCTGCTCGTTTGCCATTTGCGACACCGCCGTCACGGCCGAAAGGCTTGCCGACGCTGCCCAGCAAAACGGCTGGTGGTCCTGCGCGACGGAGCTCATTCCCAACACGGTTCGCATCGAAGTGCCAAAGAAGTAAAAATTTCTCTAGCACACGACGGAAATCTTTGTTACTATAGTCGAGCTAACGGGTTGTGGCTCAGTTTGGTAGAGCACTGCGTTCGGGACGCAGGGGTCGCTGGTTCAAATCCAGTCAACCCGACCAGAGCATGAGGAGGGACCGCTTCTTGCGGTCCCTTTTTTTAGCTATTGTTGTGATACCGCGATACCCGCGGTATACTCATTCGAGCTTGTCTCGCTGTATTGTGGAGGTCTACATGTTTGGACTGAGGGCTCCTGAGCTCATCATTATTCTCGTCGTTGTCCTGATTATCTTCGGGCCCAAGAACCTGCCGAAGCTCGGCAAGTCCCTCGGCTCTACCGTCAAGAATATCCGCGAGGGTATGGAGGGCGACGATAAGGCCGAGACCAAGCAGGCCGAGGAGGTCGTGGTCGAGCAGTCCGAGGAGGACAAGGAGATCGCTGAGCTCGAGGCCAAGCTCGCTGCTGCCAAGAAGAAGCAGGCAGAGGACAGCGACGCGGACGCAGAGTAGTCCCATCCCTTTGGGGTGAGCACCTGACCGGCTTGCCCGCAGGCTAGCCGGTCTTTTTCGTTTTGTTGACAGTTGATTGTTTGATCAGAGTTGGGGAGATATCCGTATGGACGCAAGCCAGATCGTACTGACCGCTGAGGGCCGCCAGAAGCTCGTCGAGGAGCTCGCTTGGCGTGAGGGCGATTACGCCAAGGAGATCGTCGAGGACATCAAGGAAGCCCGCGCGTTCGGCGACCTTTCGGAGAACTCCGAGTATGACGCCGCTAAGGACAAGCAGGCCCAGAACGCCGCTCGTATTGCCGAGATCCAGGCCATCCTCGCCAACGCCCAGGTTGCTGCCACCACGGGTGATCTGACCGTCTCCATCGGTTCCACCGTTTCGTTGATTGATCCCAACGGTGAGGTCATGGAAGTCACGCTCGTCGGTACC
Source organism: uncultured Collinsella sp. (assembly GCA_900549345.1). GTDB lineage: Bacteria > Actinomycetota > Coriobacteriia > Coriobacteriales > Coriobacteriaceae > Collinsella. The sequence continues at coordinate 2,280 of UROC01000018.1, read as the reverse complement.
ACCGAGACCAACTCGCTCGAGCACAAGATCTCCAACGAGTCTCCGGTCGGCCACGCTATCATCGGTCACGGCGAGGGCGACTCCGTCGAGGTCGTTACGCCTTCTGGCAAGACCCGCGTCTACACCATCGCCAAGATCGCACGCTAGACCACGGTCCCGCGTAAAGGTATGTTTTCGCTCCCTGGGACCGAATCCTGGGGAGCGTTTTAGTTTGAGGAGCTAACTTATGGCAGAGAACCAGAACGCCGCCGATCAGGCATCGACGCTCAACGACGAGCGCGCCACCCGCCTGGCCAAGCGCGCCTCCCTGTTCGAGGCGGGCCAGAATCCGTACCCCGAGCACTCCGAGATCGAGGACTACGTTGCCGACATCGAGGCTAAGTATGCCGAGCTTGCCGATGGCGAGGACACCGAGGACGTAGTAAAGATCGGCGGCCGCGTGGTTGCCAAGCGCGGTCAGGGCAAGATCATGTTCATCGTCGTCCGCGACGCGACTGGCGAGATTCAGCTGTTCTGCCGTATTAACGACATGGACGAGGCGGCCTGGAGCACGCTCAAGGCCCTCGACTTGGGCGATATCCTGGGCGTGACCGGCGTGGTCGTGCGCACCAAGCGCGGCCAGCTTTCCGTCGCCCCCAAGAGCGCGACCCTGCTCTCCAAGGCCGTTCGCCCGTTGCCCGAGAAGTTCCACGGCCTCTCCGACAAGGAGACCCGTTATCGTCAGCGTTACGTCGACCTCATTGCCAACGATGATGTTCGCGAGACCTTCCGCAAGCGCTCGCAGATCCTCTCCACCTTCCGTCGCTTTATGGAGTCCGACGGCTACATGGAGGTCGAGACCCCCATCCTGCAGACCATCCAGGGTGGCGCTACGGCCAAGCCGTTCATCACGCACTTCAACGCGCTCGATCAGGAATGCTACCTGCGCATCGCTACCGAGCTGCACCTCAAGCGCTGCATCGTCGGTGGCTTTGAGCGCGTCTTCGAGATCGGCCGCATCTTCCGCAACGAGGGTATGGACCTCACCCACAACCCCGAGTTCACCACGATGGAGGCCTATCGTGCCTTCTCCGATCTCGAGGGCATGAAGGCACTCGCCCAGGGCGTCATCAAGGCTGCCAACAAGGCTATCGGCAATCCCGAGGTCATCGAGTATCAGGGCCAGACCATCGATCTGTCCGGTGAGTGGGCAAGCCGTCCCATGACCGACATCGTTTCGGACGTGCTCGGCAAGCAGGTCACCATCGACACGCCGGTCGAGGAGCTTGCCGCCGCCGCACGCGAGAAGGGCCTGGAGATTAAGCCCGAGTGGACTGCTGGCAAGATCATCGCCGAGATTTACGATGAGCTGGGCGAGGACACCATCGTCAACCCGACCTTCGTATGCGATTACCCCATCGAGGTCAGCCCGCTTGCCAAGCGTTTTGAGGACGATCCGCGCCTGACGCACCGCTTTGAGCTGGTCATCGCCGGCCACGAGTACGCCAACGCATTCTCCGAGCTCAACGACCCGGTCGACCAGGCCGAGCGCTTTGCTGCCCAGATGGCCGAGAAGGCGGGCGGCGACGACGAGGCTATGGAGTACGACGAGGACTACGTGCGCGCCCTCGAGTACGGTATGCCTCCCGCGGGCGGCATCGGCATCGGTATCGATCGCGTGGTCATGCTGCTCACCAACCAGGCTTCCATTCGCGACGTCCTGCTGTTCCCGCACATGAAGCCCGAGAAGGGTTTCCAGTCCGGTGCCGCCGCTGCCAAGGCTGCAGAGGCCGGCAACGCCGCGAGCCCGTTCGTTAAGTCGCTTAAGCCCACGCTCGATTACTCCAAGATCGCCGTCGAGCCGCTGTTTGAGGAGTTCGTCGACTTTGACACCTTCTCCAAGAGCGATTTCCGCGCTGTGAAGGTCAAGGCATGCGAGGCCGTCAAGAAGTCCAAGAAGCTGCTGAACTTTACGCTCGACGACGGCACTGGCACCGACCGCACCATCCTCTCCGGCATTCACGGTTATTATGAGCCCGAGGACCTGGTCGGCAAGACTCTGCTCGCCATCACCAACCTGCCTCCGCGCAAGATGATGGGCATTCCCAGCTGCGGCATGCTCATCAGCGCTATCCACGAGGAGGATGGTGAGGAGCGTCTCAACCTGATCCAGCTCGACGCCTCCATCCCCGCCGGCGCAAAGATGTACTAGGGGGTTACGCGGTTCTACGAACCGCGTAACGGCTCGACGCTGCGCGGGCCGCATTTGGACAATCTGACGTTCAACTTCAAGGGCGCGAC
>UROC01000017.1 GCA_900549345.1 uncultured Collinsella sp. | reverse complement strand
GGCATCGTCGCCGATCCCGAGCGCATCGACTTTGTCGACCAGCACATGGAGAAGGTGCTCCAGGCGCGCGCCGAGGGCGTCGACGTCCAGGGCTACTTTATCTGGAGCCTGCAGGACCAGTTCTCGTGGGCCAATGGCTATAACAAGCGCTACGGCCTGTTCTACATCGACTTCGACACGCAAAAACGCTACATCAAGCAGTCGGCACTCTGGTATAAGGAGCTCGCCGACACTATGGCGGACGCGCAGTAGCGCATCGCCTCGCTTTCCCCCGAGAAGGGAGCGGCCCTATGCGATACAAACCCAGCCGCTCCCCTCTCTCCCCCTGGGACCGACCCCGCCTGCACCCGGGCTTTTAGCAAGCGGGAGACCATATAGGTTTTCAACGTCCATGCCATTAAGATTTCATGCAAAGAGGAGCGTGAACTATGGAATCGATCGTTAAGTTCTTGGAGAAAGGTCAGCCGTACTTCGACAAGGTCTCTAAGAACATCTACCTTCAGGCCATTAAAGACGGCTTTTTGGCAGCAATGCCCATCATCCTGTCTTCTTCTGTCTTCCTGCTTATTTCGACCCTGCCGGGCGTTGTCGCCACAGTCGGCGGCTTTACGCTGCCCGACTGGTGGAACGTCGACGTTGTGAACTTCTGCAACAAGGTTTACAACTTTACGATGGGTGTCGTGGGCATCATGGTCGCTGGCACCACCGCAAGCGCTCTGACCGGCTCCAAGAACCGCCGCATGCCTGCAGGCAAGGCCATCAACGCCACGAGCACCATGGTCGCCGCCATGTGCGCCATGCTCATCTTGGCCGTTACCCAAACGAGTGCCAAAATCGACGGCGCCGACGTCTCGGTGTTCTTTACCGACAACATGGGCACCAAGGGCCTGCTGAGCTCCTTTGTCGCCGCATTTGCCACGGTCAACATCTATGCCTTCTGCATTAAACGCGACATCACCATCAAGCTGCCCAAAGAAGTCCCCGGTGCCATCGCCCAGAACTTCCGCGACATCTTCGCCTTCAGCTTCTCCATCCTGTTTGTCGCCGTCATCGACGTTATCTGCCGCACCTGCTTGGCCGTCCCGTTTGCCAACGTCATCTCCACGCTGGTAAGCCCGCTGTTCGCCGCCGCCGATTCCTACGCCGGTCTCGCCCTCATCTGGTTCATGATTCCGCTGTTCTGGTTCATGGGCATCCACGGCCCCTCGGTCGTTAAGCCTGCCCTCAACGCCGCACTGTTTGGCAACATCACCACCAACCTCGCCACGCTGCAGGCCGGCGGTCACCCCGCCCTTGCCCTGACCGAGAACTTCGGTAACTACATCGGCGAGCTCGGCGGCACCGGCGCCACGTTCATTGTCCCGATCATCTTCCTGCTCTTTATGCGCTCCAAGCAGCTCAAGGCCGTCGGCAAAGCCTCTGTCGTACCCGTGATGTTCGCCGTCAACGAGCCGCTGCTGTTCGCCGCGCCCATCATCCTCAACCCGTACTTCCTGATCCCGTTCCTGTTTGCCCCCGTGGCCAACGTCCTCATTGGTAAGTTCTTCATCGACTTTTTGGGCATGAACGGCTTTATCTGTGCCATGCCGTGGGCACTCCCCGGACCGATCGGCACCTTCATCGACACCAACTTCCAGCCGATCTCTCTGGTCCTGGTTGTCGTCCTGCTGGTCGTTGACTTCTTGATCTACTACCCGTTCTGCAAGGCCTACGACAACGTCCTGTGCAAGCAGGAGGCCGAGACCCTGGCCGAAGAAGAGGCCGAGGAGACCAAGGCCGTCAAGACCGCTGCCGCCCCCGCCGTTGAGGCTCCTGTTGTCGAGACCGCTTCTGCCACTGAGACCTCCGCAGCTCCGTCCGACCTTAAGGGCAAGGATCTGAGGGTTCTGGTTCTGTGCGCTGGCGCCGGCACCTCTGCACTGCTCGCCAACGCGCTTAAGGAAGGCGCCGACGAGCTGGGCATCGACATTACCGCCAACGCCGGTGCCTACGGCAGTCACTACGCCATCATGGACCAGTACAACGTCATCGTCCTGGCTCCGCAGGTTCGCACCTATTACAACGAGATGAAGGCCGATACCGACCGTCTGGGCATCACGCTGCTCTCGCCCAAGGGCAAAGAGTACATCGACCTCACCAAAGACCCCAAGAGTGCCGTCGCTTGGATTGAGGCAAACCTCGAGGCATAAATAACTGCCGAGACCTGCCACTTGCTGACAACAGCAGGGCCGCGCATCACTGCGATGCGCGGCCCTTTCTTTATAGGCTTGATTCGTTTGTCTCGATCTGTAACATCTGGCTGAGTTTTTCGGTTCTATCTGTTACAGATTGAGATGAACAAGGTGGGCTGGGCCGAATTGTCTAAATCTGTAACACTAAAACCGGTTTTGGACGTCTAGTTGTTACAGATCGAGATGAACGCACGGGCCAATCCCCTCGATCTAAATCTGTAACATCTAGCGGGTTATTTCGCTCCTACCTGTTACAGATCGAGACAATGGGAACAAGCCGGACCGAATTGTCTTGATCTGTAACAGGTGGCCGAGTTTTTCAGTCCCGACTGTTACAGAATGAGACAAACAAGCCAGGCAAGCCTACGCCCGCAGATCCCGCACGCTCGTGCGCTCGACCAGCACGCCCGAAACGAGCGTACGGCTTCTGGAACTCGGGGCTTCCAAGCCCGCAACAACCTCGTTGAGTGCGCGGATGCCCAGTTCGCGGTGACGGAACTTTACCGACGTCAAAATCGAGTTGGGCATCGTCTTGTAAAGCTCGTCATCAAAGCCAATCACGGACACATCGTCGGGCACGTTCAGCCCCTTGTCGCGCAAGGCCATCATCACGCCGTTCGCCATGCAGTCGTTGGCGGCCAGGACTGCCGTGCAGTCGGGTTTATCGGCAAGCACGAGGCCCGCAGCATACCCGCTATCCGCATTCCAATCGCCCCGCAGAGGCTCGGGCGGCTCAATGCCGCGCGCCTCGAGCGCCGCACGCCAGCCTTTCATACGACATTGGCTCGACAGCGACTCTTTCTTACCCGAAACGAAATACACGTTCTTGTGACCGCGGTCCAAGAAGTACTCGCACGCCATGCGCGCGCCGTCCTCTTGGTCGTCACTGACGGTTGAGCAGGTAGGATGCTCCATCGGCGTGATAATCACCGTCTTGAGGTCCTTCGGTGCCTCAAAGGTATCAAAGTCATCAACCATCTGGCGCAGGTTGAAAATCATGCCGTCGACGGGAAGCTGCGACATCCTACGTGCTGCATCAGCAAGGGTCATCTTCTCCCCTGCGCGCTTCTTAATCATCGTGAGCGCAAAGCCTCGCTCTTCGGCGGCATCGGCGATACCGTCAATCATGTCCACAGCGCCGCCCGACAAGTGGAACAGCACCACGCCGATGCACCCGTAACGGCCCAACTTGAGCGAACGCGCGGCAAAGTTGGTTCGAAACCCGAGCGTCTCCATGGCCGCATGGACCCTATCGCGCGTCGACTCTCGCACGCTATCGGGCTCGTTGATCACGCGCGACACCGTCTTGAGAGAAACGCCCGCGGCAACTGCCACATCGTTCATTGAGACATTTTTCTTGTCCATCGTTGCCACTACTTCTCCAGTCGGTTTCGCATCGCTTGTTTTTTGCGTTCTAGCATACACTACCTGCCCGACTGACAAATCAGCCGTTTATCGGACAATACCGACCGTTCACCCGTAAATCCTTGTTGCCCTTCTATTAATGTCTTACGTTGTCATTAACGAAATGACAACGTTGTCATTTCGCAATGCCTTCCTTAAGCGGAAAGGTTTCCGGGCAGTCCTGATCATCCATCGACGACCAGTTCCATCCACATGCATCGCGCATCGAGCAGCAAAGGAGCTCTATGGACGCCATCGTAAAGATGCTCGAAAAGCATCAACCGTTCTTTGAGAAGATCTCGAGGAACATCTACCTCCAGGCCATTAAGGACGGATTCCTTGGGTGCATGCCCACCGTCCTCACCTCTTCGATCTTCCTGCTGATTGCCACCCTTCCTGGCGTAGTTGGCATCACGCTGCCCCAGCCGCTCATCGACTGGTGCAACAAGCTGTACAACTTCACCATGGGCGTTATGGGCATCATGGTTGCCGGCACCACTGCCAAGAACTTCACGGCATCCATGAACCGTCGCATGCCCGCCGGCAAGGTGCTCAACGACGGCTCCACCATGGTTGCCGCCCAGTGCAGCATGCTGCTGCTCGCCGTTACGCAGTTCACCACCAAGCTCGACGGCTCCGAGCTTTCGGTCTTCGACTGCACCAGCATGGGCACGCGCGGTCTGTTCTCGGCCTATATCGCCGCGTTCATTACCGTGTGGGTCTACAAGTTCTGCGTCTCTCGCGATCTGACCATTAAGCTGCCCAAGGAGGTCCCGGGCGCCATCGCTCAGAACTTCCGCGACATTATTCCCTTCGGCGGCGCCGTCATCATCTGCGGCATCATCGATGTCGTCGTGCGCAACCTTATGGGCGTTCCGTTCTCCGAGCTGCTTATCAAACTGCTCTCCCCGCTCTTTACCGCTGCAGAAACCTATCCTGGCCTTATCCTTATCCAGGCAGCCACCGCGTTCTTCTGGTTCATCGGCGTCCACGGCCCCTCGATCGTCCAGCCGGGCATCGACCCCATCCGTCTTGCCAACCAGGCCGAGAACCTGCAGGTTCTGCTGGCCGGTGGCCACCCCGCCCACTCCCTCACCTTTAACATGTCACTCGTGGGTGAGTTCGGCGGCACCGGCGCCACGTTCATCGTGCCGCTTCTGCTGATTCTCTTTATGAAGTCCAAGCAGCTCAAGGCCGACGGTAAGGCCTCGATTGTTCCTGTTACCTTCGCCGTCAACGAACCGCTGCTCTTTGGCGCGCCGATGATCCTTAACCCCTACATGCTCGTCCCCTTTGTTGCCGCCGGCTGCGTCAACGTAAGTGTTGCCAAGTTCTTTATCGATAACGTGGGCATGAACGGCTTCTCCTTCGTGGTGCCTTGGGCCACTCCCGCCCCCATCGGCATCTTCATCACCACGAACTTCCAGCTTATCGCCCTGGTATTTGTCGCGATCATCATCTTGCTGGACGCCATCATCTACCTGCCGTTCTTGAAGGCATACGATAGGCTGCTCTGCGACCAGGAGGCCGAGCGCGCCGCCGAGCTGGGTCTCGAGTCCGATGGTGCCGCCGCCATCGCCGCCAACGCCTCTGCGCCCGCTGTCGAGCAGACTACCGCTTCCGTCGAGACGACCGTTGCCGCCGCCGACAGCAAGCCTGTCGCCGATCAGCCCGAGCCCGCTGCCGAAGTATCCGCCAAGAAGGATGTCGATGGCCTGAAGGTCCTCGTCCTGTGCGCCGGCGCCGGCACCTCTGCCATGCTTGCCAACGCCATCAAGGAAGGTGCCGCACAGACCGGAGAGAATATTGCTTCCTCCGCAGGCGCCTATGGTCAGCACACTGCCATCATGGATCAGTACGACGTTATCGTGCTCGCCCCGCAGGTTCGTAGCTACTACAACGACATGAAGGCCGACACCGATCGTCTGGGCATTAAGCTGCTCGCTCCCCGCGGTAAGGAATATATCGACCTCACCCGCGACCCCGCTGGCGCCATCAAGTGGCTCCGCGAGAACCTCGACTAGTTCCTCCCTCTGTTGGTGCCCGGATCCCCAGTTCGGGCACCTCTCCCTATTCGTATCCCACAGAAAGGATGACTCATGACCAACCCCATGCAGTTCCCCGACGGCTTTGTATTTGGCGGCGCCACCGCCGCTTACCAGGTTGAGGGCGAGACCCGCACGCACGGCAAGGGCAAAGTGCCCTGGGACGATTTCCTGGCTGCTCAGAGTCGCTTCTCCCCCGATCCTGCAAGCGATTTCTACAACAAGTATCCGGTCGATATCGACCTGTGCCAGCGCTTCGGCATCAACGGTATTCGCGTCTCCATCGCTTGGAGCCGCATCTTCCCCAGCGGCACCGGCGAGATTAACCCCGAGGGCGTCGCTTTCTATCACGAGCTTTTTGCCACCTGCAACAAAGCTGGCGTTATTCCCTATGTCACGCTCGATCACTTTGACACGCCCGAGGCCTTCTACCAGGACGGCAGCGAGGGATTCCTGACGCGCACGACCATCGATGCCTTCGTCGAGTACGCCAAGTTCTGCTTTGCCGAGTTCACCGAGGTCAAGCACTGGTTCACCTTTAACGAGATTCCCGCAACCGCCGAGGGCAGCTTTATCGTCGGCAACTGGCCGCATGGTGAGAAGTATCGCCTGGACAAGGCCTTCCAGCTCATGCACAACATGATGGTGGCCCACGCCAAGGCTGTCGTCGCCTTCCATGAGGGCGGCTTTGAGGGCGAGATCGGCATTGTCCAGAACCTGGAGCCCAAGTATCCCCTCGACCCCAACAACGCCGCCGACTGCGAGGCGGCTCGCATGGCCGACGTCATCAACAACCGTTGGGTACTCGACGCCACCTTCCGCGGCCACTATGCAGCCGACACCATGGAAGCTGCGACCAAGCTGGCCCATATCGCCGGCGGCGAGCTCGACGTCCGCGACGAGGACATCGCCGCGCTGACCGCCGCGCTCCCCTACAACGATTGCCTGGGCGTCAACACCTACAAGTGCCAGTTCCTGCGTGCCGCCGAGGGCGAAAACGACATCAACCACAATGGCACCGGCGACAAGGGCTCCTCGCGCTGGTTCCTCAAGGGCGTGGGCGAGTCATGCGTGCGCGAAGGCGTACCTACCACCGATTGGGACTGGATCATCTATCCCGAGGGCCTGTACGACCTGCTGCTCCGCATTAAGAACGATTACCCCAACTACAAGAAGATCTACATCACCGAGAACGGCATGGGCTATAAGGACGACTTCGAGGACGGCTTTATCGACGACGCCCCTCGCATCGATTACATGCGCCAGCATCTCGCGTGGATCCTCAAGGCAATCGACGGTGGCGTAAACGTCGACGGTTACTTTGTGTGGTCGCTGCAGGACCAGTTCTCCTGGACCAACGGCTATAACAAGCGCTATGGCCTGTTCTACATCGACTTTGAGACCCAGAAGCGCTATCCCAAGGCGAGCGCGTACTGGTACAAGAACGTTGCGGAGACTGGCCTGCTCATGGCCTAGTTTCCGCCGCATACCCCCCCCCTGTCGGCCGCATACGAATCCCTCCACGGGTTCGCATGCGGCCTTTTCCACCGATCAGATAAAGATCGTCATATACAGAGGTAGATATATCCTATGCCCTTCAGCCCTGAGCTGTTTTGGGTGAAGGACTATCTCTTCTCCGACTCGTCGTTCGAATCGTCTGCCGAAATCGTCAAGCGAGATTGTTGAATACGATTTGGAAGATTTAACTTCAACAGGAGTGACCCGCGGTTTTCCAGCCGCGTCTTCAAAGCCGCGCGAAACAAGAAAATCAACTTCACGCGTTCTGGGCCGACTCCCCTCCGTTTTGGAAGGCTCCTGCCAGCTGTAATAAAAAAGAGAATGCCCCAGACTCTTAAGCTGCTGCGCCACGATGTTCTCGATCAGCATTCCTTTATTAATTGAAATTCTTCCAAATTGAATGTCTCTATGAACATCCATAAGGTCCGGACCATCATCAAACGCCAAGCTCACGAGCAATCCCGTGTCCGCCATATAGCATTTAAGCGAAGACGCGTCCTCGTGCAAGCGGTAACCCACGCTCGGATCGCTGCATAAATAGCAGCGGTTAATTAGTCGCGCATCCTCAAGCCAAATTAACGCCGACTCATATGTCTCAAAACGGGACCCCTTCTCCAAGCTGTCAAATTTGAATCGTTTATTTGCCGCAGATAATTGACCTGGAATGTCGTCATAAACCGCCCGCGCACGCCTAGCGTCCGAGCCTCCAAACTTGGCAATGTCCTCCCTGTACAGTGCGATAATCTGCCGTTTTACCCTGTCGCATCCTCTAAAATCATTCTCTGACACAAAGGAGTCGACCGACTGAGGCATACCGCCGACAAGCATATACTCATCAAACAATCTCATACACGTCGCATGAACACCGTCCGGAAGCGCGGTCCGAGATTCGCGCGCTTTACGGATCTCTTCTGCATAAAGATCTTTTCCGGTCGCCCAAAGAAACTCCTCAAAATCGAGGGGCTCGAGAGGAATTCTTTCTTCCTCTGACGGAATGACAATGCTTTCGACATTCTTTTTGATGGAGACAAGAGAGCCCGTCTCGATGTAATCAAATCTGCCGTCTTCTACAAGATGCTTTATGTATTCGCGCGCGATGGGAAACCGCTGCACTTCATCAAAAATGACTAGTGACTCCCTCGGCACGAGGGCCTTGCCATACTGCAGCTGAAGCATGCGTAAAAAAAGATCGACATCTTCACGATGGCTCAGAAATATATCGAGTGTGGCTTTGCTGGCAGCCGAAAAGTCAATGTACAGATAATCCTTGTATTCATTTTGCGCGAAGCACTTGACGAGTGTCGTTTTGCCAACGCGTCTTGCACCCTCAATAAGAACCGCGGTACGCCCTTGCGAGCGTTCTTTCCACTCCTTCAGACGATCATATGCCTTTCGTTTAAACATAATCTCACCTCAGCATAATTTACGTGCGAGTTTACAAAAATACCGACCTTTAGATATATCTAATAATACAAAAATACCGACCTTTAAATGAGCTTATATCTACAAAAATACCGACTATTGCATTGGTTGAGACATACAGTAATACCGAGCTTTACGCATAACGGATGCTATGCCTCACCGTAAAACAGCTGCAACTCATCGCACAGGGGAACCTGCAATCTGCACGCGCACCTATTATGCGTCGTGATGATGTAAATACTCCGCAATGGCAGGGGCAAAAGTATCTCCCGCAGCACTCGCTAGCAGATAACCTGCGTATGCTCCTCGATGGCGGCGCGATCCTCATCGTCAATATCCGGCTCGCACACCACGGCGTCCAAATTGTCCAGGCGGCAGAACGTGCAGAAGTCACGCTTGCCGATTTTGCTGGAGTCGGCGATAAGATAGCGCGAACTATCAGGAACCTCGGCGGACGTGCCACTCAAACTCACAATAAAATGCCCCTCCCCGATCGCTCGGAGAAGGGCATCTGCATTGGCGTTCTTGCCAAAATCGACGGCGCGCAAGAACGCGCACCCGTCCGCATCAAGAGTGCGCTACTCGCCGAAACCGCCCTCAATAAGAGCGACCAACGCGTCAACGGCGGCAACCTCGTCGTCGCCCTCGGCACGCAACTCGACCTCATCGTTCTGGGTAATACCCGAGGTCATGATGGCAATCATGGACTTAGCGTCCTTGAAGTCACCATCCTTGGAGGCGTTGCGGACCTCAATCTTCGAGGCAAACTTAGCAGCCTCGGTCGCCAGCGTCGCTGCAGGGCGAGCGTGCAGGCCAGTGGGGTTAACGACCATAACGTTCTTGCTATACATTTCTAACTCCTTCGTCGTAGACCGACCAATTCATTTAGCCCAACGCGCGCGTTAGGCAAGGTAGAAGCATGCCGGACATTACGCATGCATACAACAAGTAGGCCGCGGACAACGTCGCCGCGGCAAATTCACAGGTGACTAGTCCTGATACAGCGGATGCCCCTCAGTGGGAACCACGCGCGTGCCAGCCAGGCAATCGTGAACGCACCGGCGCGCGGGGACGATCAGGAACATGAGCAGAGACACCGCTGTAATAATCATGCCCGCGATTTCCCAGTAATAATTCACGTCAACGCGGGTGACAAGCACCATTGTCTCGCGAATATATCGGGACACCACATACCCGCTGCCTTCGAGCAAAAAGCCAACGATAACCTGACGCCAAATCAAGCGTCCGACGGAAGGCAAGCCGCCATCAAGCGTTGCGACACGAACATGCGCGATGCGCTTGCCCGGCGTTTGCCCCGGCCACGCCAGCAACGGAATCAGCACAAAGTATGCGATAGCGGCGAGCACGCACGATAGTCCGACCACGATACCGACGCTCCAGGGATACCCCATTGCCTCAAACACGTACAAGTCGGGGAGCATCGCGTTCTTGTGGGTCAGCGCAAGATAAACCAACACGGCTGGCAAGCCAGAGACAATACCACCCAAAATCCAGTCGATAACGTACGCGTACAAACGCGACAGCGGGGGCGCCGGCAGAATCGAGGATGCATTAGCCTTCGATTCCTTGTGAATCTTGCTCACAGTGCTCGCCGCAGGAGAAGGCATCTGCTCCGCGGTCGCCGCACGCGGCCGTTCCTTGCGCTTTTTAGCCATGCGCTACCTCACATTCAGAATGCGCAGCTGCTTATCAGTATGGTTAAGCGGGCATGCAACGCCGTCTTTCAACAAGACGTCGTCTTCAATGCGCACGCCTCCGACTCCAGGAATATATACGCCCGGCTCGCAGGACATGATCATTCCGTTGTCGAGCACAATCTCACCAGAGGGGTTTAGCAGCGGCAAGTCGCCACCCATGCCGATACCATGACCAAGACCATGGGTGAAATACTCACCGTAACCCGCTTCGTTGATTACACGACGTGCGGCCGCATCCACATCGCGCGCCACCACACCGCAACGAATGGTATCGATGCCTGCAAGATGAGCATTCAAAACGGTCTCGTACACATGAGCCATCCGGTCGGTCGGGGCGCCCAGGAAGCACACGCGCGTCATATCTGACTGATAACCGTTGATCTGCACACCGAAGTCAATCAGGATCGGCTCATGTGCTTGGACCCGACGGTCGGTAGGACGGCCATGAGGCATGGCGCTGCGCTCGCCGGTGGCAACGATGGTATCGAACGACATTGCCTCGGCACCGGCGGCAATCGAGTAATAGTGCACGAGTGCGGAGATTTCAAATTCAGTCATATCCACGTGCAACTGCTCGATCACCTTGGCGTACACGTCATCGGCAACATCGACCGCATGCTGGACCGCAGCAATCTCAGCCTCGTCCTTGCGCAGGCGCATCAGCGCCATCTCGCTGCCCAGCAGCGTAGTGCCAAAGCCCAAGCCCTCCAAGTTGCGATACTCCGAGATTGAGATTTCGGACTCCTCGATGCCCACCGTGGCACAGCCGCACTCCTTGAGCGCACGCTCGAGCTCGACCAAATAGCTCTTCCCCTGCTCGTGAACACGGAACTCCAGATCGAACTCGCGACCCTGGGCCTCGTTCACATAGCGGCCGTCCATGATGAGAAAACCGCGGTCACGCGTGATGAGCACCTTGCAACCGCTACCGGTCAACGTGCCCAGGTAGCGCTTCATGGTTTTACTCTTGATCAGCAATGCGTCGAGCTCGTGCTCGTCCAAGAAGGTACGGATATTATCCACATGTGCATTCATAGAACGTAGCGCCTTTCAAAGGAGCCCGACAACGAAGTCTCCCCCATCGCCGGGCTTTCATACTTTCAAAATTAGCAGGCGCAGGCGCCTGCTATTCCACTTGATTAGAAGTCGAGGTCAAGATCCTCGAGCAGAGCCTCGTCCTCAGCAGAGATCTCGGAATGTTTCTCGGCAGCCATACGAGCCTCTTCAGCCAATGCACGCTTCTCGGCAACCTTGCAGAAGGGGTAGTACACGATCAGTGCGAGGACCAGCTGAACCACGTTGGCCGCAATCGAGGTCCAAGACATGTTGGTCAGGAAGCCTTCCAGGAACACACCGACGTAAGGAGGCGTGAAGGTAGAGCAGGGTACCCAGCCCCAGCTCATGAACCAGAACGGGATGGAGGACAGGATGCCGCCGAAGATAACGAACGGGATAAAGAAAATCGGATTCAGAACAATCGGAGCACCGAACAGAATCGGCTCGTTTACGCCGAACAGCGACGGGATGAAAGCGATGCGGCCGATCTCGCGCTGGACCTTGGACTTGGAGAACATGAACCAGATAACAACGCCCATGGTCACACCCAGGCCGGTGAAACCGCCAAATGCGGACATGGGGCCAGGGGTGAAGATGTGGGTAGCGACACCACCGGCCTGAACCGCAGCGATGTTCTCAGCCAGGAACTGCGTGGAAATCGGCTGAACAATCGGCGACAGAACGGAGGGGTGAATGCCGAAGAAGAAGATGAAGCAGCGCAGGATGTGGTAGAAGGTAACCGCGAGCGGGCTGTCCATCGAACCGACGAGCGGGGCCAGGATGATCGAGAAGATCTCGTTGGGCATGATGCCGAAAACGCCCTGACACAGAACACGGATACCCAAGAACAGGCCGATGACGATAGCGGTGACCGGGATGATCTCGAAGGAGCTCGAGATGAAGTCGGGCACGGTATCAGGCATCTTGATGGTGAAGTGACGCTTCTTGCACCAACGGTACACCTCGACCGCGAGTAGCGAAGCGACCATGGCAACAAACAGACCCTTGGAACCCATGCCACGCAGCGCGATGCCGCCGGCCTCGTCCATTTCCATGCCGAGCAACAGGAAGGCAACGAGGGCCATGGACATGGAGCCGGGAGCGTCCAGCTCATAGGACTTGGCCAGGTGGTAGGCGGTAACGACGGAAACGAAGACCGACATCAGGCCCATGGAAACGTTATAGGCCAAATCGAAGTACTGGGTGTTGTTCAGAATCCAAACGGAGATGGGGTTGGTCTCGCCAATCATGTTGGGAATGGCGGCCGGGATCAGGCAGAACGAACCAATCAGTAGCAGCGGGGTCATGGCGATCATGGCCTTCTTAACTGCGGACAGGTGACGTTGCTTGTCCATCTTCTCGGCAACAGGGCCAAGATAGGTGTTCAGCAGGTTTTCGAATTTATCAAAGGCACTCTGCTTTTTCTCTACAGCTTCCGACATACGTCGCATCCTCCACTTCAGGATATATCAAACAGGGGCTTACTGGTTTGCCTCGGCGGCCTCGCGGGCCATGTCAGCCTTCTTCTTGGCGATGAGCAGCTGCTTAAACACGGTAGCACCGTCCATCTTGCCGTAGGTCTCCTGATCGACGATCACGTATGGGATGTGACGAGGCTCAATCAGGGGCTTGATGGACTCGAGCTTATGGGCGATCTGAGGACCCATAATCAACGCGTCCATGTGGTCGACCTCCTGGTCCAGCAGGTCGGCAGCGATGGCCTTGAGCTCAAAGTCATCGTCGTTGAGCTTCTGGCTGTTGTGGATCGTCTGCTTGATGCGATCCATCAGCATGGTGGTGGAGAAACCACCGGCACAGCACAAAACGATGTTCATCTTTGCCATTGTTTATCCCTTTCTAACGGCAATTGAATACTGTTGGAGAAGGAACGGACCGCAGCGCTCGTAGCGCGCATCGCTCCTTCGCAGACGTGTTTCTTACGCCTGCTTGGCCTCGGCGTCGCGCTCCTCGAAGATCTTGACGATCTCCTCGATGAGGTCACGGGCGAGCTGAGAGGTCATGTAGTGATCCTGGGCATGGACCATAAGCAGGCTCGCAGCGGCGGCGTTCTCCGCGCCGGACAGGGCCTGGGTAATCACCTCGGTCTGGGCGGCATGGGCGGCCAGATCGGCCTCCTTGGCTTCGGCAAGCAGCGCACGGGCGCCCTCGTAGTCGCGCTCACGCACGCAAGCGAGCGCGGCGAACGCCTTGCCCTTGCTGGCGCCAGCAGAGCCGATGATGGTCATGATTTGCTGTTCGTTGTTTTCCACCGGGATAATCCCTTTCTGCTCGGCGGGCACGTCACCGCTTTGACGGCGCGCCCGATTGAAACCGTTGACTGCCGAAGCGCTACTCGAAGCTCTTAAGCTCCTCATAGGTGACGCGATCGATCGAGGTTGCCAGCGCGCATACCAGATCGACTGCCGCGTCCAAATCGGCACCACGCATGACAGACCACGAACCGTGGCAGTAGCGCAACGGCACGCCGATCACCGTTGCCAGCTTGCCGTCTCCCACTAGATGAGCGGTGCCGGCATCGGTGCCGCCGCCCTTGAACAGGTCACGCTGGAAGGGGATGTTGTTCTTCTCGGCGGTGTCCACGATGAAGTGCAGCAGCTTCTCGTTGGGGACATGCATGCGGTCGTAGTGCACGATCATGGGACCGTGGCCGTTCTTGCGGCTGTTATTCCAACCGCGATCGAACTCGGGCGGATTAGCGATGTCCACTGGGATGACGATATCGGCATCCAGGTGCGCCGCAGCCGTCTGAGCACCACGGCAGCCAACCTCCTCGGAAGAGGAACCGGCGAACCACAGCTCGGCTGCGTGCGGGGTGTTGGCCAGGCGCTTCATGGCCTCGGTCACCACATACACACCGGCGCGGTCGTCGAACGCCTTGCCCAGCAGAATGTCACTCACGGGCTTGAGCTCGCACTCGGCCGCAAAGGTTCCCCAGTCGCCAATCTCAATGCCCAGCTCACGGACTTCTTCAGCCGTCTCGCAGCCAAAGTCGATGTACATATCGGTCGGAGTGCCGTCGGTATCGCGCTTGGCAAACAACACGCCGCGAACTTTCTCGCCGCTACGCGTCTTGATGCGCACAATCTGGCTCTCGACGCTGTTCTTACGCGGGCCGCCCACGCCGATCACATGAACCATGCCGATATCGGAAATATAGCGAACCATAAAGCCGGCCTCGTCCATGTGGCCGGTGAACAGAATGCGGACCGGATTCTCCTCGGTACCCGCGCTCTTAAACATGATCGAACCGAGTTTGTCGTACTCGACGGCGTCGGCGATATCGTCAAGCTCGGCATGCATGATGGAGCGGACCTCGCCCTCGCGGCAAGCGACAGCGTCGGCGTTGCTCAAGGCGAACATAAGCTCCTTGTTCATAGGTAACCCCCCTTGTGGTCGTATGGCGGCGCCCGTAGTGGCGGCGTCTGTATGCGAGTGTATCGACAGCGCGCCGCAAATGATGTATCCGGGCTTTCACCGTAGCGGTGAAACGGTGAAAGCCCCTCCCCTTTCACCACGGCCGTGCAATTACTGGGGATGGGGCTCCATATGCATCTTTGTCATACTTATCTGCAACATACGCCGCTGATGCGAACCACGCCGGCGGTGTGCGACCCACATCCGCGGGTCGCGCCTATATCGCCGAGGAGGATACCTTATGCCGGTTTACGACTTCGATTCCATGGCTGACCGCTCGCTCGATCACGCTCGCAAGTGGGACCCCGCCATCATCAAGCAGAAATTCCCTAAGGCTGGGGATGACTACATTCCCATGTGGATCGCCGACATGGACTTTGCCGCCGCCCCCGCAATCTGCACGCGTCTGGCCGAGGTAGCCCAAAACGGAGCATACGGCTATGGCTATGCGCACGACGGCTTTTACAACGCCGTCATCAACTGGCAGCGCCGCCGCCATAACAACGAGGTCAAGCGCGAGTGGATCACACTCGCCTATGGAACCGTCCCGACCATCCACTACCTGTATCAGGCATTCTGCCAGCCCAACGACTGCGTCATCCTCAACACGCCGGTCTACGACCCCTTTGGCTACGCGGCGCACAACAACGGGTTCCGCGTAATCGAAAACCCGCTCATCTATCGCGATCGCACCTATCGCATCGACTTCGACCTGCTCGAGGAACAGATGGATCGTTTCCGTCCACGCGTGCACCTGTTCTGCTCGCCGCACAACCCCGGTGGTCGCATCTGGACGCTCGATGAAATCACCCGCGTCGCCGAGATCTGCCACAAGTACAACTGCTTACTGGTGGTCGATGAGGTTCACTGCGAGCACATCATGGCCGGCTCGTTCATCTCGGCCCTGCAGCTGCCCGAGCGTTATCTGGACAACCTTATCGTACTCACCTCGCCCAACAAGGGCTTTAATCTGGGCGGCCTCAAGACTTCCTACTCTATGATCCCCAGCGAGCGCATCCGCACTATCTTCCGCCATCGCCTGGAGATGAACTCTATTACCTCTCCCAACACGTTTGGCTGCGCCGCCATCATCGCCGCTTACGATGAGTCCGAGGAGTGGCTGGACCAGATCACCGACTATCTGCGCGAGTCTTATGCACAGACCGCCGCCTTCATCGAGGAGAAGATGAAGGGTTGGGAGCTCATGCGTATGGATGCATCCTACCTACCGTGGGTGAACATCGCTGGCACGGGCGCCACGGCAACCGAAATCTGCAACCACATGGCAGCGAAGGCGGGCGTCATCGTGGGCGATGGCACCTTCTATGTCGCGAACGGCGCCGACTTCGTGCGCTTGAACCTGGGCATGCCTCGCAAGCTGGTCATCGAGGCCATGGATCGCATGGCTACCCACCAGCTCATCAAGTAGACCTCGCCCGCGTATCAAAGGCCCTCCTTTCATGCAACGCCCGCCCGAGTATGTGCTCGAGCGGGCGTTGTTATTTATGAGTTGAAATGTCGCGAAGCGACAAGCGAGAAGGCGACCACCCGACGGAGGGCCTTTTTGACGTAGCCACCCCCGCTTGTACGCAAACCCTACGCACAACGCAACAGGGCGTCCAAGAACTCCTGGTAGCTTTTTGCATGGGAGATGGCGCGCACAGCACCGGGCTTGAGTAGCACGCCCGAGATGTAATTGAACAGCTCGCCAAAAAACGCCCGGTCATCACGGGTAATCGACAGCATGATCACCGCATGCACCGTCGCGTTGTTCCACGCAAGGCCGCGCGGGAACAGAGCGACCGAGACGGCAGTGCGCTTGGCGTCCATATCGAGCGGGTGTGGCATCGCGATGTCACAGTATGCACTGGAGCTGATGTCCTCACGCTCCAGTAGGCGCTCAGTAAAATTCTCAAACGCGTAGCCACCCTCGATCAGCGGCGCACTCATCTTGCAAATCGCATCGCGCCAATCGTCAACCTCGGGCTCGATCGCAAAGAAATCCTCGGTGAAGAAGGTGCGCATGCTGCACTCAAGGTTTGTCCGCAGGCGCGCCTTAAGCAGCGCTTCGACACGCTCACGCATCAGCGAAATATCTTGCTTGCTAAAGAACGGAGAGACATTAACCACCGGTACCGGGCAATACCCCGACAGCGGCACGGTTGAAATCACGAGGTCAACGCGCGAGATGTCACCCGCCGCGTCGATGGCAGGCACGATACCCTCAACCACCACACAAGCATCAAGGGCATCGAGGAAACTGTCGATATGAGTCTCGTAGGCGTTGTGACGTGTGCACACCACCAGCGCATGCAGTTTATCGGCATTGGCGCGCTGCCCCTCCACCAAGCACCCCACGTGGAGCGCGATGTAGGCGATTTCGTCTTCGTTGACAGAAACGCCGGTCTCCGCAGCGATGACATCGGCGACAAACACCGCAACATCGTAAATAAACGGTTGACTGCTCTTGATGGCCTCGAGCTGCGGGTTACGCAACAGCATCCCGCAGCGCACGCGGGATAGCATATTGGCCAGATGCAGAGAGAAACGAAGCTCAAACTCGCCATCGCTCAAATTAAGCCCGAATTGATCGTGCACGCGCTCCACAATCGCACCCAACAGCTCGCGCGCATGCCGGTGCTCCGGGTCACTTGGTTCAAAACGATTCGCATGAATCAAGTTTGCACCCAGCATCAAGCGGACGGCATCGCGATCGGCATCGGACACGAGCATAGAGAAAAGGTCCTCGATAGCCGCGCAAACCTCACCCGCCACCTCGTCAAGACCCTCGCGCGCCTCGTTACCGGCGGGCTGAGCCGCCTTGACCGTCGTCGGTACCGACTCGAACCCATTGCTTGTGCGCTCCACGAAGATGGCAATATGTATGATGAGGCTCGAGAGCGCATAGCCGTTGATGTAGAACCCGCGGCGCTTCAGGCATGCGTCGATGCGCTCCTGCAACTGCGCGAGGTCGAGCTTGGGGAAATAGCGATTGATAAGGTCGATTTGGCTGAAATAGTCCTTCGTCTCGTCAAAGATCAGCTGGTTGACCATCTTCTTCTCACCCGATGCACTGCCCTCGATATACAGCGAGCCCGCGCGCGAACGCAGCACCAGGCCGTACCCGGACAACTCTCGTTTG
The DNA here is from genome assembly GCA_900549345.1 of uncultured Collinsella sp. Lineage (GTDB taxonomy): Bacteria > Actinomycetota > Coriobacteriia > Coriobacteriales > Coriobacteriaceae > Collinsella. The sequence continues at coordinate 9,908 of UROC01000017.1, read as the reverse complement.
ATGGCAACCAGCTCATTATCGAGCGTCGCAAGCGAGATATAGAGGCTTTCCGCCAAATCAGCCGCGCGCACCTTGCGGTGGCGCATCAGCAGTTCAAACAGAATATAACGCTTGCGCGCCTCGGCCGTCTGCGGCACCTCGTTCGCCTGCTGCGACAGCAGCTGCGCCGCTGCTGTGGCATCCTCGATACGATAGCCCTTCGAGCTGGCAACAATCATGCCCTCATGGGTGCGATTCAGCGCGGTGATGTCGCTTTTGACAGTACGGGAAGAGCATCCAACCTGCGAAGCGATCTGAGACGCCGTGGTCCAGGACGCCCCGCTTTCGAGAATACGAACAATTTCCCTGCTTCGATCGGAACTCACGGCACCCTCCTATCATCGTCTCAGATAACTATACCTTCCGTCATAGGACCTGCCAATTTCACGCGCATTCAAATCTTTCACCGCGTAGGTGAAATAGCAATCGTGGAAGTGCTGGTTATGCGATGTTGCAGCACGAAAAACCCGCCTATTATCGTAACGACGATGAACGCGCCACGGGAACGGTATCCCCGAGCGCGGCGGACGGGCCACACGGGCACCGGCCGCGACGTATCATACGCCGACATAGAAAAGGAACGCTATGAACATCAGACTGTTCGAATTGCGCGACGACGAGGTCGCCGCCTACATGCGCGCTGCCGCCAATCTTCCAGCAGGCTACTGCATCTCCTTTGACACTCAAATCCTCTCCGAAGCTAACATTGACTCCGTTGCAGGCTGCGAGGGAATCATCATCAACAACAAATCCGTGATGTCCGCCGCTTTGGTGGAGCGCGCGCACGAGCTGGGCGTTCGTTACATCGCTATCCGCTGCGTCGGCTTCAACCACGTGGACGTCAAGCGCGCCCAGGAGCTGGGCATCAAGGTGTGCAACACCGCCTATCCGCCCTACGGCGTTGCCGAGTTCACCGTTATGCTCATCCTGATGGCTTGCGCCGCTGCAAGGCCGCCATTTGGCGCCAGCAGGTGAATGACTACTCCCTGGACGGGCTGCTGGGCCGCGAACTGCGCACGCTGACCGTGGGCGTGGTTGGCACCGGCCGCATTGGTCGCACCGTCATCGACAACCTCTCCGGCTTTGGCTGCAAGATCTTGGCCTACGATCCCTACCCCAATGCCGAGCTGGCAAACCGCGACAGCCTCGAGTACGTTGACATGGATACGCTCGTTGCCAACTCCGACGTCATCACCCTGCACGTGCCCCTCATGGACTCCACCCGCGGCATCATCAATGCCGATGCCATCGCCAAGATGCGCGAAGATGTGACCATCGTCAACGTCTCGCGCGGTGAGCTCATCGACACCGATGCCGTCATCGAGGCGATTGAGTCCGAAAAGATCGGTGCGCTTGCTATGGACGTCTTCGAGGACGAAGTGGGCATCTACCATGAGAACCGTATGCACGACATTCTTGCCAACCGCAAGATGGCTTACCTACGCCAGTTCCCCAACGTGCTGCTCACCAACCACATCGCGTTCTACACCGATATCGATGTAAACTGCATGGTCGAGCAGGGCGTTGCCGCTGTTCCCGCTATGGTTGAGGGTACCTGTGCCACTCAATTGTAATCACACCCATTCAGCGCGATAGCGCACCGTAGCCCCCGTCGGAACTTAGGTCCGACGGGGATACTTTTGTTCTTGGGCTTTGCCTTCTCAGCATGATATGGGCTCATAACTCGTCGCAACGCGCCAGCGTGCAGAGCAATCTGGCAACGAAGGCGATGAACACACCACCGGATGAACTGCATCCTGGCCTTTTTGTTTTTAGAATCGTGTTGAGCGTGTCACTTGCCCCTGCTTGCAAGCCTGCTCCACCGGCCGCCGCGACTATCGCGCGCGATTGAGCACCTTACCAATCCCGATTGCATGGGCGCTGCGTCCATGCGCCTCTTTCCGTGTGGCGGATACGACCTTCCCGGTAGATGCCCCGCATCCTTGGTCGTATCTGCCTTTTTTGCTTTTGAGCGGCCCGCGCCGCACGTTTGTCTCAATCCGTAACATCTAACCGAACTTTTCGGTCCTACCTGTTACAGATTGAGACAATTCAGCGGCGCCGACAATTTTTTATGACGTGGCACAATTATGTCCCAATGCGAAGGAGATACCTATGCCCATCTGTGTGCCCGTCCGAGACATGAAGGACACTGCCACATTCACCGCACTTGTTGAGTCTGAGCGCGACGTCACCGTAACTAAGAACGGCTACGAGGCCATGCACTGCATCAGCAGCGACCAGTATCGCCTCATGCAAGAAGAAATCGCCAAAGCCAAGCTGCTGTCTCGTATGATGCTGGCAGAAGACGAGATATCGCAAGGCGACTACAGCGACTACGACTCCTTCGCGACCGCGATGCGAGACAAATATGACCTATAACGTCGTAATACTCAAAAGCGCACGATATGAGTACGAGAGTATTGTCGGATACCTTGCTCAAATCCTCATGAATCCACGTGCAGCGGGCAATTTTGTTGCCGAGTTTGAATATCAGCTTGACCTGCTTCGCGAGCAGTCGCTCCTACGGCCCCTCTCCCACATACGGGAACTGGCGACACGCAATTATCGATCGTTTCCCGTCGACAACTACGCGTGCCTTTACAAGTTTGAGCACGATGCGATCTATATCGCCCACGTCTTTCACCAGTCACAGGACTACGCCCGCCTGATCTAGCACGGCGGCACTCGCTAGCAAATGACCTGCGTGTGCTCCTCGATGGCGGCGCGGTCCTCGTCGGCAATATCCGGCTCGCACACCACGGCGTCCAAGCTGTCCAGGCGGCAGAAGGTGTAGAAGTCGCGCTTGCCGATCTTGCTGGAGTCGGCGATCAGATAGCGCGAGTCCGCCTTGCTAAAGGCGAGCTGCTGGATACGGCCCTCGTCCATGTTGGACGTGGATACGTCACCGTCCAAGATACCGTTGGCGCCGATAAACGCCGCATCGATGCCCAGCGCACGTAGGGTATCCTCGGCCGTCGGCCCCACAAAAGCGGCAGTGCGGCGGCGGTACATACCGCCCACGAGGCACAGCTCGCAGTCTTCGCGCGCCTCGAGCAGGTTAAACACCGAAAGCGAATTGGTCACAATGCGCAGGCGAAACGTCGGCAGCATCGAGGCCATCTGCTCAACCGTGGTGCCCGTACCCAAGAAGATGGTCGAGCCTTCCTCGATAAGCTCCACAGCGCGGCGCGCGATCTGCAGCTTTTCCTCGGCATGCTTAGTGCGCTTTTCGCTGTGCGAATACTCATGGCGCAGCATAGCGTGGGGACGGCCCTGTGCACTGCGGGCTCCGCCATGCACGCGCTCGATCTCGCCTAGGCTCGCAAGTTCTTCGAGGTCGCGGCGAATCGTCATGTCCGAAACGCCCAGCGCATCCGAAATCTCTTTGACCGAGACCGTACCCTGCTCCTCGAGCAGCTGACGAACCTTATCCTGTCGCTCTGCCTTAATCACGATGAATCCTCGCCGTTCTTTGCGCGCATATCATTCAAACAGTAACGAACAAATTGTATCAGACTCGTACGCGTCAAAAATGAACGCCCGCACAGCTCCAATCATCACTTTTTTGAGAAAAATACCCCCAACTTTAGTGGGGTGTAGTGATAATCTCGCCTGTTCGCGCTACAGTTTGTCCGAAATACCTCGATGTTAGGAACTAAATGATCACTTCCGAGCTTTTCGGCACCGCGCCGTGCGGTACCCCCGTTCATCGTTACACCCTCAACGGGCCCGAGATCTGCGTTCGCATTATGGACTATGGCGCCACCGTGCTGGGTATCGATGTGCCCGACATTCCCGGCAACGTGCGCGATGTGGTGCTGGGCTTCGATAAGCTCGAGGATTACTTTGACAACCCCGCCTGCTTTGGCGCGACTATCGGCCCCGTGGCCAACCGCACCGCGGGTGCCACGATCACCATCGCCGGCACGGACTGGCATATGCCCACCAACGAAGGCGTCAACAACCTGCACAGCGATCTTGAGCACGGCCTGCACAAGCGCGTGTGGGACGTTGAACTCGACGAGGTCCACAACGCCGTGCGTATGACCACCTCGCTTGAGGATGGCGAGCTGGGTCTTCCCGGCAACCGCACCTTTACGGCCGTGTTTACCGTTACACGCACCGGCGTCTTCCGCATCGATTATGGCTGCGAGAGCGACCGCGCCACCTACGTGTCCATGACCAACCACACGTACTTTAACCTTGCAGGCCATAACGCCGGCATGGACTGCGAACATTTCTTTGTCGCCAACGCCGCCCACTACCTGCCCATTAACGAGCAGAACATCCCCACCGGCGAGATTGCTCCGGTCGAGGGAACACCGTTTGACTTTCGCGAGCTTCGCCCCGTCGCACCCGGCATGGAGGCCGACGACCCGCAGATCAAGCAGGCCCGTGGCTACGATCACTGCCTGTGCATCGATGGCTATCAGTACGGCCGCAACCTGCGCCGCGCGATGCACGTCGAGGAGATGTGGATCGGTCGCGAGCTGGACTACTACACCACCGCCCCGGGCGTGCAGCTCTACACCGGCAACTGGCTGGGCGACGAGCACGCCAAGGACGATGCCAACTATGGCTGGGGCGCCGGCTTTGCCCTCGAGGCAGAGATGTACCCCGACACGCCGCACCAGCCGCTATTCCCGCAGGGCATTGTGGGCCCGGGTCACCCCTACAGCAATGTGATCGAGTACCACTTTATGAGGCACTAAGCCCGCAACGCGACATATCGCACAGCAGCGCCCGCCGGCACCACCGCCAGCGGGCGCTTTTTCATCTTTTAGGCTCGTTTTTTCTGTGACTGTATGAGTGACATATCAAAACTATGCCCATTTACTACGTTTAGCCCGGGATGCTCGACCATGCACCGGTTTTTGTTACATTTGTGAGCAGTATACCTGCGGTTTTGTTTATCTCAAATTCGACATGCTCGACGATAGCCAATCAAACGTAGTAAATGGGCATAGTTTTTGACAGGCGGCATCGCGCGCGTCCCTCGCAAGGGCAAAATGATCCGTTTTCCTCCGTCCCCAAGGGATCAGTTGAACAGATTGCCAATGGGGTCGGGGGCGGAACTGGGGAGATAGCGGATTTCTAGCTCTATGCCGAGCTCTTGCAGCTCTTTGAAGGCGGCAACGTCCGCATCGTCTATGGCGACTGCAGGCGTCACGGAACGCTTGCCCTCCCCCGCACGCATATGGCCGACGCTGATCTTGGTGATGGGCACCCCGCCCTTAACCAGAGCCAGCGCGTCGACAGGCGAGGCAACCATAATCAAGATCAATTGGCGCGGCGTTGCGGTATGAATGATGTCGATGGTCCTTTGCACCGAGAAAAACCGCGTCCACACGCCCTCGGGCGCCGCGACCCTCATAGGCGCCCACTTGCGCGAATCAGCCGCAATCTCGTCGTTGACGACCAGGACAAGGTTAGTGCCTGCGACTTCGTTCCACAGCTCAACATCTTGCCCATAGATAAAGCGATCATCGATACGCGTAAGGAGAATCTTGGGCTGGGCCATCGCCGCCTCGTTTCGTTCGGCATCCATACGAACAGGATGCCGGCAGCTGACTCGACAGCAGGTCAAGCACCAAAGAGGCGTCGCAGACATCACGCCTTCAATATTAGTGCATGAAAAGTGAGAAAAGCTGCCAGAACCCTTGCGCGGATTTGCGATGTCCCGTATCATAGACAGACGTTGACGCCTCAGTTGCGTCACCACATGGCCGCCAGCGTAGCTCAGTTGGTAGAGCACCGCTCTCGTAAAGCGGGGGTCACCGGTTCGAGCCCGGTCGCTGGCTCCATTGCATTAGTGCAGCTCAGAAGCATAATTGCTTCTGAGCTTTTTTATTTTCTAGACTCCGCGACACTCCGCAAAGGGGTGAAAAAGGGGTGAAATATTTTTCTAAGTTTTTTCACCCCCAACCATCTTCATGCAACCTTCATCAGTTAACGGCCCCGTACCTTGAACATCTTGCGTCCAAGGTACGGGGCCGTCACAAATAATAGAATTATACGAAGTAGCTTCGATTAGAGGAGAGCTGTCATGTCAGAGGCCCAGGCAAAAGCCAACGAGAAGTACCGCAAGGCCAACGTCAAATCTTTCAACGTCAAGTTCTTCCCGGCCGATGCCGACGTCCTGGCGTACTTTCAGGCCAAAGAGAACCGCAACCAGTACATCAAGGACCTCATCCGCAAAGATATGGAACGTTCAACGACCGACCGGCAAGATGAGTAAACCCAAAATGGCAACAAGCACCTTTTGAAGCGCAATTTATATTTTCGCCCCCATCCGCCCACAACAATTATTCATTACTGAGCTATATAGGTGAGTCACCGGACTTCCCTCCCCTACAATCGAAAGCGATGGATTTCGATACAAGGAGGCCAGATGGCCGGTAAAAAATCTGACGCGGAGTCATTCGCCAGCAGGTGGGCGAACAAGGGAAATGAGAACCAGGACACCCAGCGGTTCTGGATCGACTTCTATCAGAACGTCCTGGGCGTTGAGGATGCAGTCTCGAGGCTCGAGTTCGAAAAGCCCGTCTCCACCGACGCGAGCACGCATGAGGGCTATATCGACGTCTTCATACCATCAGCCAAAACCCTTGTCGAACAGAAGTCGCTGGGAATCGACCTCGCCAAGGAGGAGACGCGCCAGGGCCGCAAGGTGACGCCCGCGAAGCAGGGCAACGCCTACGCTCAGGGCATGCCCCTCTCCCAACAGCCGCGCTACATCATCGCTTGCAATTTTGCCGAGTTTTGGGTCTTCGACCGCGAGCGGGACTCGCTATGCCGGGAGCCTCTTTTCAAGTTGCCGCTCGCCGAGCTCCCCAAGAACCTCGCGGCCATTCAGTTCCTCAAGGGCGGGGCAGAGGCCCCGGCCACGATCTCCCGCGCCGTTTCCGTCGAGGCCGGCAAGATCATGTCGAAACTCCATGACCAGGTCGCCGAGGCGTTCGATGATCCCGACACGCCCGAGAATCACCATGCGCTCTCTGTACTCATGACGCGTCTCATGTTCCTCATGTTCTGCGAGGACTCGGGACTCGTGGCCCCCAACGCTTTCCGCGACTACGTCGCCCACTTCTCGGCAGGCGATCTCAGGCGCGGCCTCAAGGACCTTTTCGTTTGGCTCGACACCAAGGACGAGGAACGCGACAAGTACGCCGAGTCCTGGCTGAAGAAACTGCCCTACATGAATGGCGGCCTCTTCCGGGAGAAGACGGAGATTCCGCCCCTGTCCGAGAACTTCCGCCATACGCTCATCGTCGAGGGGTGCCAGGAGTTTGATTGGTCGGGCGTGAGCCCCACGGTTTTCGGCTCCATCTTCGAGGGCGCTCTGTCCCACGACCACCGCCGCGCAAACGGCCAGCACTTCACGAGCCCCGAGAACATCCACAAGGTCATAGACCCGCTCTTCCTCGACGGCTTCAAGGCTGAGTTCGAGGAGGCCCGTGCTAAGCCCGTCGCGGGCGGTGCGAGGACCCGTGCGCTCAAGGACCTGCATGAAAAAATCGGTAGCGTCTCTATCCTCGACCCGGCTGCCGGTTCAGGCAACTTCCTGACGGAGAGCTACCTGTGCCTGAGGCAGCTGGAGAACCGCGTCCTCTTCGAGCTCCAGGGTGAGCAGACGTCATTCAGCTTTGAGGATTCCGGCGATCGCGACGTGCTGGTCAACCTAAAGAACTTCCATGGTATTGAGCTGGAGGACTTCGCTTGCTGCGTTGCCCGCACGGCGCTCTGGATCGCCGAGAAGCAGGCGGACGCTGACACCGCAAAAGTGACGCAGCGCGTCTACCAGGAACTCCCGCTCACGGACTATGAGGGCATCGTCAACGCCAACGCGCTGCGTACCGACTGGAACGACGTCGTCGCGGCTGATGGGGTCGACTACGTCCTCGGAAACCCGCCGTTCCTGGGTCAGGCCATGCAGTCAAAAGAACAATCGAATGATGTTTCCTCGCTGTTCGATGGGTTAAGCAATGCGGGAAAACTGGACTATGTTGCTGGCTGGTTTAAAAAGGCGGCCGACTATTCCAAGGGCACCAACATTCGATGCGCTTTCGTTTCTTCGAATTCCATTTGTCAGGGCGAATCAGTGGGATCTCTTTGGAAGATTCTTTCCGAAGCGGGCTGCGTGATTAATTTTGCGTATACGACGTTCCTTTGGGATAGCGAGGCTTCAGACAAAGCGGGCGTGATGTGCGTTATCGTTGGCTTCTCGATGTTTGAAGATGGCCATAAAAAGGTCTTGTTCGGCGCTGATGGGCCAATATTCGCCTCTCATATCAATGGATACCTAAAGAGCGCTCCAGACGTATGGATTAAAAACAGGAAAAAGTGTATTAATCGGCGCGGCTGCAAAGTCACGCAGGGGAGTCAGCCTATGGAGAATGGACAGCTTCTCTTTTCGGCTGAAGAAAAGAAGCAGTTCCTGAGTAGATATCCAGATTGCGAAAAGCTATTCCGTCCCTTCGTTGGAAGCCGCGAGTTTCTGAATGAAACCGACTTCTCACGCTACTGTCTCTGGCTTGATGGAGTTAATCCTGCGGAATATACGAACAACACTGAAATAATGAAACGTATCAGGGCCGTTCGTGAGTATCGCGCATCAAACAAAATTCCGAGAATTCGCAAGACCGCTGATAGCCCGCAACTATTTACACAGATTAGGCAGCCGGAGAACGACTACATCATAATTCCTAGAGTTTCGTCCGCACGGCGGAAGTACATTCCTATTGGTTATGTCTCCAGAAGTGTGGTGGCGAGCGACGCCGTTGTAATCGTTGACGGAGCAAGCATGTTTGACTTCGGGTTGCTCATGTCGCAGACACACAATGCCTGGATGAGAACCGTTGCCGGTAGGTTGAAAAATGACTACCGATATGCTCCATCCGTGTACTACAACTTTCCCTATCCAGATGCTGACCAAGACGACATCAACGAAATTGAGGAGCGGGCGAAAGCCGTTATAAAGGCTAGGTCCAATTACCCTGATTGCTCCTTGGCAACACTGTATGGAGCCGATTCGTTCTTCCTGTTCAACGATTTAGTTAAGGCCCATTCTGATTTGGACGCGGCCGTTGAGTCTGCATATGGCATGAGTTTCGATGGAGACGAAGAAAAGATCGTCGCCCATCTGTTCAGTCTTTATGCCGAAAAAGTTGGTGAGTAGCGTGAGGAGAAACATTCCAAAACCAAAAGAACGAACGGAATTATCTGTGTTGGATAGTGTTGGGGAGGGTATTGGGGACCTAAAGGCCGAGGCTGATCGGCAGGAGGAAGAAGCCCAGAGATACGCCGTCACCTTCCTCCGGAAGGTGACGAGGCTGAAGGGCGTGGCGATCGAGCGCGACCACTTCCTCCGTTCTGAGTTCCGGAAGCGAGGCGTCTCGGAAGAGCGAGTGGAGCTCGCGATTTCAGCAAGTCCGGCTGCCGCTGGGGTGGATTCCAACCTTGTCGACTCTATTGCTATGGACGTTATTGATTTCGAGACGAGGAAATCGACCGTTCTTTCGTTCTCCGCGGGATTACCCGGCGGGTTAGCGATGCTCGGAACGATCCCGGCGGACGTGACGCAGTACTATGTCCACGCCTTTCGAATCATGCAGAAGCTGGCGTATCTCTACGGCTGGCAGTCATTTATCGACGATTGCGACGAGATGGATGATGAGACCTTGGCGGCCTTCGCCCTTCTCCTGGCCGTGATGGCCGGCGTGAGCGGTGCCAACTCCGCCTTGACGGCGTTTTCCAAAACGGTTCAGACCAATGTGGCCAAGAAGGTCGCCAACAAGGCGCTTATGCAGACAAGTTACTACCCGATTATCAAAGGCTCTGTTAGACCAGGATTGACATAAATCCGA
>UROC01000016.1 GCA_900549345.1 uncultured Collinsella sp. | reverse complement strand
TGTTGGGAACGCCAGGCGGTGGGGGTGGTGCCGGTGTGTTGCTTGAAGGCTTGGGCGAAGGCGGCCTGCTGAGGGTAGCCTAGACGCTCTGCCACCTGCGCTATCGTCAGCGAGCTGTCGGCCAAAAGGTCCTGTGCTCGCTCCATACGGCGTCTGCGAATGTAGGCGCCCAGGGATTCGCCAGTTTGGGCCTTAAAGGTGGCGCATAGTTTGGAGCGGCTTGTGTAGAGCCTCTCGGCCACTTCGTTGACACCCACACGCCTGCCTTTGTCGAGCGCGCACTCAATCATCGCCGTCGCTTCCTCGGCAATGGTCACGCTGACGCGTGTGTCTGCCGCCTGCTGCGCCCGCTTGTGGGCCGCGCGCGAACAGGCGAGCTCCGCGACCATGGTCTCCACGATGCCTTGCATATAGACGTGTCCGCCTACGGTGCGGGCGCGTTCCTCGTTAATCCGACGCAGCGTGTGGCAGATGGCAGACGTCGCCTCCTCGTGCCATGGCTCGGCAAACGCCTCGAAGATTCCCGCGAACTCGGTGGGATAGCGGTGCTCCAGTTCGTCAAAAAATCCAGGCAAAAAGAGCACCGAGCGCGAGTGATAAAGCTGCCCTGCAAACAGCGGACTTAGCTCCTCGCCGCAGCTATCTTGGATAAAGCTGCACACCGCGCTGTTCGGCCACGGCCCGCGCAGTGGCTTAAGGTTCGCAGGCGTTATGCCAGCCTTGGGCATGCATGTAAGTGTGGGCGCGCTGACCTCGCTCACGCAGGCGTACGGCTCGGGTGTGTATTCGGCCAGGTACATATCGTGCGTCGGGGTAATGTAATGCTCCATGACGATGCAGGCAGGGGAGAGGGGCATGATCCATGCGCGTCCGTGCGCCCGATCGTTTGCCACCTCGCCGGTAAAGACGGCGCCCCTGCCGGTAAGCTCCAGGCCAAACTGCTCAAACTGCGGTGCGTAGAGCTCGGTTATGTCGGTCGCTGCCCGCCGTATTTGCAAAAGCGTCCCTTTCCTTTGCAGAAACGTCCACGCATGGCTCGATTGTGAGCCATGGCTAACACATCAATGATAAGTTCATTACGGTTAACTCTCAAGCCGTTAGAAAGGAATCTCATGGCAAAGGGATCAAAAAAGGAAGGCGGCGGTATCGGCGAGCTGCTTGCATATGCCGGCGACCGTAAATTCCTAACATATTTGGGCATGGCCCTCTCGGCGCTCTCGCAGCTGCTGAGCTTTGGCCCGTACGTGTGCATTTGGCTTGTCGCGCGCGATCTGATCGCCGTGGCACCTAACTGGAGCGAAGCCTGCGATATCGCGATGTATGGTTGGTGGGCCGTCGGTTTTGCCCTGGTGAGCATCGTGATTTATTTCGTGGGCCTCATGTGCACGCACCTGTCCGCGTTTCGCTGCGCGTCCAATATCCGCAAGGCTACGAGCGAGCATCTGCTTAAGCTGCCGCTCGGATACTTTGACACGCACGCCACCGGTGAGCTGCGCCGTATCGTCGACGGCTGCGCCGCCTCCACCGAGACGCTGCTCGCGCACATGCTGCCCGATATCGCAGGCGCCACCGCCATGGTCGTGGGCCTGCTCGTGCTGCTTTTCGCCCTCGATTGGCGTTTGGGCGCGGCATGCTTAATCTCGGTCGTCGTTTCGTTTTGCGCCATGGCCACCATGATGAGCGGCAAGGGCGCTGAATTTATGAAGGCCTACATGGGCGCGCTGGTCAAGATGAACAAGACCGGCACCGAATACGTGCGCGGCATCCCCGTGGTCAAGGTGTTCCAGCAGACGGTCTACTCCTTTAAGGCGTTTCACGATGCGATCGCCGAATACGCCGACATGGCGCAAAGCTATGCGGGCACGTTCTGCCGAGGCCCGCAGGTGCTCAACCTTACCGCGCTCAATGGCCTCGTGGCATTTCTGTTGCCCGTGGCGTTGCTGTTGGCGCCGGGCGAGACGGACTTTGCACGCTTTATGACCAACTTCACGTTTTACGCGATATTTTCGGCCGTGGTACCGACGGCCATGACCAAGCTCATGTTTGTGGGCGAGGCCTCTCAGATGAGTGCCGATTCGCTGGCTCGCATTCGAAGCGTCATGGATTCCAAGCGGCTCTCCGTGCCCGTGCAACCCAAGCACCCTGCCGGCGGCGACGTGCGATTTGAGGACGTGAGCTTTACGTACGAGGGTGCCGAAGCACCTGCCGTTAGCCATGTAAGTTTCAGCGTTCCCGCTGGTAGTGCCCTTGCGCTTGTGGGTCCTTCGGGCGGCGGCAAGTCAACCTGCGCAAGCCTGATTCCTCGTTTTTGGGATGTTTCCTCGGGTCGAGTGCTCGTAGGTGGTGTGGACGTTCGCGATATGGATCCGCACGAGCTTATGGACCAGGTCGCCTTCGTGTTCCAGACCAACCAGCTGTTCCGGCAAACACTTGCCGATAACGTGCGCGCTTCCAAGCCTACGGCCACTGACGACGAAGTGCGTGCGGCCCTCTCCGCAGCTCAGTGCGACGACATTGTGGCCAAGCTTCCACAGGGCATCAATACCATGCTCGGTGCCGGCGGGGCGTACCTTTCGGGCGGTGAGGTCCAGCGCGTGTCGCTCGCCCGCGCAATTCTTAAGGACGCGCCCATCGTGGTGCTCGACGAGGCCACAGCCTTTGCCGACCCCGAGAACGAGGCGCTCATCCAGCGCGCCTTTAGCAAATTGGCGGCGGGCCGCACGGTCATTATGATCGCGCACCGGCTTTCGACCGTGGTGGGGGCCAACAAGATCGTGGTGCTCAACCAGGGTGGTGTGCAGGAGGCCGGCACCCATGCCGAGCTGCTGTCCCAAAACGGCCTGTACGCCAAGATGTGGGCCGAATACGAACAGGCCGCGAGCTGGAAGATCACTGCTGCGGCCGCGGATGTCGCCGCCGCGAAGGGAGGCGAGGCCTAAATGTTCGCCTCATTCCAAAAGAAGTATTTCCTATCCGATAAAGGCATCGCCGGCGTTAAGCGCGGCATTTTCTGGACCACGCTCACCAATCTCATCACTATGGCCGGCATGGGCTTTTTGTTCCTGGTCATGGCCGGCTTTGTCGAGCATCTTGCCAGTGGGGCCGACCTGCCGGGCGCCCTGCCCATTGTGGGTGGTCTCGTTATCTTTTTTGCGTTGCTCTTTGCCTCTAATTGGCAGCAGTACTATTACACGTACTGCATCTTTTACGAGGAGTGCGGCAAACAGCGCATGGAGATCGCCGAGCGCTTGCGCAAACTGCCGCTGTCGTTTTTTGGTCGTCGTGATCTGGCCGATTTGACCGAGACCATCATGGGCGACGTTCAGACCATGGAGCATGCCTACAGCCATGTGCTGGGAGAGCTCTGGGGTGCCATCATCGCAAGCGCCATCGTGTTTATATCATCGCTGTTCTTTTGCTGGCAGCTGGCGATTGCGGCGTTTTGGAGCGTGCCCGTGGCCTTTGCCGTGCTGTATCTAACGCGCGGCCCCATGGCCCCGGTGTTCGACCGCGTGCGCGCCGAGAAGGTCAAGGTCACCGAGGCCATCCAGGAGACACTCGACTGTGTGCGCGAGATTCGCGCTACCAACCAGGAGGCTCATTATCTTGAGGGGCTCAACGCCGTGATCGATGCCGAGGAGCGCGAGACCACCACAGGCGAGCTCGCTAGCGGGCTTTTGGTCAATTCCGCTTTTGCCATCCTGCGCCCGGGGATTGCCACTACGTTGGTCACGGGCGCCGCGATGGTCGCCTCCGGCCAGGTCGACTTTTTGGTGATGTTTGCCTTCCTGCTTATGGTGAGCCGCATCTATGCGCCCTTTGATCAGGCGCTGATGCTGATGACCGAGCTGTTTGCCGCTGAGTCGTCGGCCAAGCGCATGCGCTCCATCATGGGGGAGCCCATAGCGCGGGGCAGCGAGAAGTTTGAGCCCGTAGGCCACGATGTGGTGTTCGATCACGTGGCATTTGGCTATGGTGCGGGCGAGGACGGCCGCGCCGGCGAGAAAGTTCTTACCGATGTGAGCTTTACCGCCAAGGAAGGCGAGGTCACGGCACTGGTCGGTCCTTCGGGCTCCGGTAAGTCCACGGTGAGCCGCCTGGCCGCGCGCTTTTGGGACGCCACCGAAGGCACGGTCACCGTGGGCGGCGTGGATGTTGCGAGCGTGGATCCCGAGGTGCTGCTGCGCGACTACGCCATTGTGTTCCAAGACGTGCTGCTCTTTGACGACACGGTGATGGGAAACATCCGCCTCGGGCGTCGTGGCGCCACCGATGAGCAAGTGCTTGCGGCTGCGCGTGCCGCCAACTGCGACGAGTTTGTGAGCCGCATGCCGCAGGGCTACAACACCATGATCGGCGAGAACGGCTCCAAGCTGTCCGGCGGTGAGCGCCAGCGCATCTCTATCGCCCGTGCGCTGCTCAAAGACGCGCCTATCGTGCTGTTGGACGAGGCGACGGCGAGCTTGGATGTGGAGAACGAGACCGTGGTTCAGCAGGCGCTCTCCCGTCTGCTTGCAGGTAAGACGGTTATCGTTATTGCCCATCGTATGCGTACGGTGGAAAATGCCGACAAAATCGTTGTACTCAAGGATGGTGTGGTTGCCGAGCAGGGCACTCCGGCGCAGCTCAAGGCGGCAGGTGGAGAATTCGCCCGCATGGTGGCGCTGCAAAAGGAAGCAGCTACCTGGCAGTTGTAAGAAGGGGCAAAGGGACAGTCCCTTTGTCACATTGGCAATCGATTACTCCGCATCGTTAATTTTCAAAAGGTTAGCCATGGCTGACCTAGATAGTTAGATAAAATTGAGATATTTCAAAAGCGTGCTCGAGCAAACTTGTTTACTCGGGTGCTGAGGCACCATGCCGCGTCCAATGCGGCAAAAGGGAGAAGCAACATGAAGAAGTCGACGTTTAACACCCTGCTTGTCGGTGGCGGTTTTCTGCTCGGTACGGCCGGCATCAAGCTGCTCACCAGCGCTCCGGTAAAGAATGCCTGCGTGCAGGGTATCGCGTGCGGCATGCGCATCAAGAACGGCTACCAGGACATGGTCGAGCAGGCCAAGGCTAATGTCGACGACATGGTTGCCGAGGCGGCCTACATCACCCAGAGCGAGGCCGCTGCTGACGAGGCAGCCGAGTAACGCTCCCAGGCACAAACTATGAGATTCTCGATTATTAGCGAGATCCCCGGCAGGACCCGTCTTCAATTGGCGGGTCCTGTGCCAGAGAGCGATCTCGATGCACTTCTTAAGCTTGGCGGCGACATCGACGGCGTGCGCAAGGTGCGCGTCTATGGCCGTATTGGCCAGATGGCGCTCGAATACGACGAGCCACGTCGCGCGAGCGTGCTCGACGCCTTGGGCGCACTCGATGCTCAAGCTATCGCCGATGCCAAGTCGGGCTATGTGATGCAGCTTGAGCCGCGCAAGCACAAACTCGTTATGGACCTGGCGACACTCGTCGGCGCCCACTACGCGCGCCGCTGGTTCTTGCCGACGCCTCTGCGTGCGGTGTTTGTCGTGGCCGGTTACATGGCATTTTTGCGCGCTGCCCTTCATGAGCTGGCGCAGCCGCGCCTGACCGTTCCCGTGCTCGACGCTTCGGCCATCGGCATTTCGTTCGTCAAACGTGATGTCGACACCGCGGGCCAGACAATGTTCCTGCTCAACGTGGGCGAGCTGCTCGAGGACTACACCCGCGCCATGAGCGAAAACGAGCTCATCAACTCGCTGCTCGATGTACCCGACAAGGCGCAAAAGGTCGTCGGTGACACCGAGGTAAGCGTTGCTGCGACCGAGCTCGAGCCCGGCGATCTGGTCGCCGTGCGCACTGGCATGTCCATTTGCATCGACGGTGTCGTCGAGCAGGGGAGCGCTATGGTCAACCAGGCGACCCTGACCGGCGAGCCGCTGGCCGTTGAGCGCAGCGTGGGCGACGACGTGTTCGCCGGTACCGTCGTGGAAGACGGCAGCATCTTGGTGCGCGTGCGCGCCAACACGGCGCAGACCAAACTGCGCTCGATCGTCTCGCTCGTGCAGACGGCCGACTCGCTCAAATCCGAGGGCCAGTCGCATATGGAGGACCTCGCCAACAAGATCGTCCCGTGGAACTTCCTGCTCGCGGGCCTGGTTGCGCTCACCACGCGCAGCCTTATCAAGACCTCGGCGGCGCTGATGGTCGACTACTCGTGCGCACTCAAGCTCACGGGTTCCGTCGCCGTCATGACCGCCATGAGCGATGCCGCCAAGATGGGCGTCATGGTCAAGGGCGCGAAGTACTTTGAGTCGTTTGCCAAGGCTGACACCATCGTGTTTGATAAGACCGGCACGCTTACCGAGGCGCAGCCGCGCCTGGCTTGCGTGCTGACGACAGATGGCTGGAGCAAGGACGAGGTCCTGCGCCTTTCCGCTTGCTTGGAGGAGCATTTCCCGCATCCGGTGGCGCGTGCCGTGGTCAACGCCGCCCTCGAGCGCGGGCTCGAGCACCGCGAGCGCCATGCCGCGGTCGAGTACATCGTGGCGCACGGCATCGCTTCGTCCATCGAGGGGCGTCGCGCCATTATCGGTTCGGCGCACTTTGTATTTGAGGACGAGGGTGCGCAGCTCGAGTCCGACATCAAGGAGCAAATCGAGCTCCAGATGCAAGGCCTGTCGCCGCTGTATCTGGCGGTCGACGGCAAGGTCGTCGGCGTGCTCGGCATCGAGGATCCGCTCAAGCCCGGCGTCCGTGAGGCCATCGCCGACCTACATGCGCTGGGCGTCAAGCATGTCGTTATGCTCACGGGCGATTCGGAGCGCACGGCCGAGCGCATTGCGCGCGAGGCGGGTGTCGACGAGTTTAAGGCCGAGCTGCTGCCCGAGGACAAGTACGCCTATGTGGAGCGCATTAAGGGTGAGGGGCGCCACGTTGCCATGGTGGGCGACGGCGTCAACGATTCGCCGGCACTCGGTTTGGCCGACGTGGGGCTGGCAATGGGTGGCGGAAGCGACATCGCCAAGGAGGTCGCCGATATCATCCTGACCGACACGGATCTGGCCGCGATCGTGCGTTTGCGCCGCATGAGCCAGGGCCTCATTGATCGTCTGACGAGCTCCTACTCTAAGGTGATGCTCACCAACTCGGCGCTGTTGGTATTGGGTATTACCGGCGCGATTACCCCGCAGACGTCGTCACTGCTGCACAACGGCTCGACGATTGCCTACAGCCTGAGCAACGCGAAGGCTTACCTGCGTTAGCAGACGTGTTCGCCCACGTTATCTGGCCTGCGCCCAGACGGCATCGGTGTCGTCTGGGCGCAGGTCTTTTGCATTTGGATGCTAACGTATGGGTTGATTCGTTTTGCGTCGACCATGCCGAGTCGCTTGCCGCGCGTGCGTTTATTGGGCAGGCGGCGGAGGCAGGGGCATTGATGTTCTTTCCGGTGCATATCGCCAAGGACGTGCTGTACGTTGTCCAACACGAGCTGAAGCGTAGCGTTCTTGCCAGCGGGGGAGCGATCGACGAGGCATCTGCCCGTGCAATTGGCGATGCGGCGTTGGCGTTTGTTCGGAACATGACCGAAAACGCCACGGCCGTGGCCGCTGATGCGTCCGATCTGTGGCTAGCCGACAAATATCTGACGCTCCATCGCGATTACGAGGACAACTTGGTGCTCGCCGCGTGCAAGCGCGCGCAGGTCGATTACTTGGTGACCAACGATCGCAAGCTGCTCGAACATGCCGATCTTGCAGCAAAGACCCCGCGCCAAATGATGCCGATTCTGGCTTTGGCCGAACGTGGTGGCGTGGCAATCGGTTAACGCGAACTGTTTGCGGGCCTCTTGGACGACGATGCGCCAAGGGACCCGCGTCTGCTATTTACAAAAGCTCGGCCTTGATGGCGGGACTTTCTGCGAGCTGCTCGGCTGCCTTTTCGTCGGAGCTGTCGAGTGCTGCCAGACTGCGGTAGACCCACTCGTTGACCTGGGTGTTCTTGACGCCTGCGGTCTGCATAAGGGCGCCTACCTCGCGGATTGCTGCGAGCAGATCGGCTTTGGGACCCGCGAGCTCGACCTCGATGCCGTGGTAGGCGGTCACGCCGCGGTTCTCGCTCACGTGGTCGATAAAGCCCTCGACGGTCTCAAGCTGCTGGGCGAGAGCTGCATCATCGTCAGCGTCCAGCGCGACGAGTGCGTTCGATACCGTGAGGGCGGGATGTCCGCAGGGGACAAAGCCTTCGATGACATCCATAGCTTCGGTAATGGTTGAGCCCAGGCCTGCGAGGGCATTGACGAGTTGCTGCTTGGTATCCATAACGGTCCTTTCGACGGGTCAATTTTGCTTGGCGAAAATATACGTGACGCGATCGGTAGCAAAAGTGCGAAGTGCGGCGCACATTGGGGTCTTCACAGCTCGTGCATAGAACAGCTGTCCGCTTTCAGAACGTGGTAAGATAACACTTCACAAGCGGGGCTCGCCCCGCATGTTCCTTGAAAAGTCGACGGGTGTTGGGTGCTCGTGCCCAATGCCATCCAGACTTTCCCAACATTCGGGGGCGACTGGTTTCGACACGATAGCTCTGAGAGAGGAAGCAAGCCGAGGTCTCCTCGCCTCGTTAAACAGGGGTACCGTCAAATTGAATTGACAACAACTCTTCTTTTGAGCCTATGGCTCTCGCTGCTTAATTTATAGCGGCGCGTCAACCCGGTGATTTCCCCGACACCGGCGCGACGTCATTTTAGGGGAATGCTCCTGCGCACGTAATCGGTATGGCGCGGGCTAAGACCGAACCGGTTAGGACGTCGCGAGCGTGTCGCTGCGCGCAAGGCGTCCGAGACTAAACCAGCGACTGAGCTTGGAGATGCCAATCAGGGGGCTTTCGTGGACCGGAGTTCGATTCTCCGCGCCTCCACCAATAGTTACAGGCAGGTAGAGAAGTGTCTCTACCTGCTTTTTTATTACTTACAGATACCGCGGAGAATCGAACTCTATGCAGGGCGCGGGCGTAAAGAAAACGCCTCAGTGACTCAGACCGGGACACGCTTTCCCAATGGCAGCTCAAGCGGAAAGCGCATCCCGGAATCTAAGCTCGGAATGGGATTCATTTTCCGGAAGACGCCTCAAGCGGAAACTGCATCCCGGAATCCGCGCTCAGAACGGGTCGCGCTTTCCCAATGACGGTCCAAGCGGAAAGCGCATCCCGGAATCCCGTCTCAAACTGGGACGCACTTTCCGCTTCACCTGCCGCCTCGAAAAACCTGCGCGCCCTCCATTCCAAAACTGGGTAGAAGAAAGCCAAAACGAAACAGCAGGAGGTCAATATGACTGCAGAAGATAAGGCAAAGAACGCCGGCAAGGTCGCGCTCGTCTTGGAGGGTGGCAGTTTTCGTGGGCAGTTTACCGCCGGCGTGCTCGACGTTCTCATGGAGGCCGGTGTCGAAATTCCGGCGGTATATGGCGTATCGGCCGGTGCGCTCAACGGCGTCAACTACAAGTCGCACCAGATCGGTCGCACCAACCGAGTCAATTTGACCTTCTGCAACGACAGCCGCTACATGGGCGCCGCGTCGTTTGCGTCCACGGGTTCCATCGTGGGTTACGACTTTATCTTCAACGACGTCCAGGACCGCCTGGATCCTTTTGATAACGAGACGTTCGACGCCAGCCCTATCGAGATGTACGCCGTCGCGACGGACATGCTGTTTGGAACCGCTGCCTACCTGCCGGTCAAAAGCGCCGTGCTCGACCTCGACGCCGTGCGCGCCTCGACGTCGCTGCCGCTGGTGACGCCGCCGGTCGAGATTGACGGGCACAAATACGTCGACGGCGGCGTGGCCGATTCGGTTCCTATCGAGCATGTGCTCGAGGAGGCGGGCTTCGACCGTGCGGTCGTCATCGTCACCCAGGACCGCTCGTATGAGAAAAAGCCCTACGAGTTTTTGCCGGCGGCGCGCGCCCGTTATGCTGACTACCCCTATCTGCTCGAGGCTATCGAGACGCGCCACGACCGCTATAACCTCCAGCGCATGCACCTGTGGAAGTATGAGCGCGATGGCCGCGCGTTGGTCGTCGCTCCGCAAAAGCCGGTCGAGGTCGGCCATGTCGAGCACGATCCGGCAAAGCTTTTGGACCTGTATATCCAGGGCCGTCAGGAGGCAAAGCGCCTGCTCGCGGAAATCCAAGAGTTCGTTGAGCGCTAGCGACGGCGAACCCTCAAAAAATGACAACAGCTAAAGAGTTGGAAAAATCACGGCTCGTGGATGACATGTGCAGAAACTCTGGTCGGAGCCAAAATACCTGTTGACTCGTACGGCGAGCGGGGTAATATGGACGGGTTACTTGCAGAGCCCCGTGAATCTCTGTAACAACACGTACTGTACATGGAGGAGTCTAAGTGATTTCGAAATCGACTCACTACGCCAAGCAGGGCGAGGTCCAGCGCAACTGGGTTCTCGTCGACGCCGATGGTGCTGTCCTGGGCCGTCTTGCCACCCAGATCGCAATGATCCTGCGCGGTAAGAACAAGCCCCAGTTCACGCCCAACAGCGACTGCGGCGACTTCGTTGTCGTCATCAACGCCGATAAGGTCCAGCTTACCGGTAACAAGGCCGACACGAAGACCTATTATCGCCACAGCGGCTACAACGGCGGCCTCAAGGCTGAGAGCTTCCGCCAGGCTATGGAGAAGCACCCGGAGAAGGTCATCGAGCGCGCCGTTCGCGGTATGCTGCCCAAGACCACCCTCGGCCGTGCCCAGATGACCAAGCTTAAGGTCTACGCTGGTGCCGAGCATCCGCATGCTGCCCAGAACCCCACGAAGATTGAGCTGGAGGCTTAAAGATGGCTGAGAACACCGTTGTCTACCAGGGTACCGGCCGTCGTAAGAACGCCGTCGCCCGCGTCCGTCTCGTCCCCGGCACCGGCAAGGTGACCATCAACAAGCGTGACGCCGAGCAGTATTTCGGCCGTCATCAGCTCGTTGAGAACGCCCTTGCTCCCTTCAAGGTGACCGACACCGCCGGTCAGTTCGACGTTATCGCTCTGTGCGATGGCGGCGGCATCTCCGGTCAGTCCGGCGCTCTGCGTCTGGGCATCGCTCGCGCTCTTCTGAACGCTGGCGACTACCGTGCTGACCTCAAGAAGGCCGGTTTCCTTACGCGCGATGCTCGCGTGGTCGAGCGCAAGAAGTACGGCCTCAAGAAGGCCCGCCGCGCTCCCCAGTTCTCCAAGCGCTAAGGTTTTATCTCCTTTCGAGATACAATGTACAAGCGGGGCCTGCCGATTCCTCGGCGGGTCCCGCTTTTCTTTTTCGACTAGGGTGGGCGGTTGTATATCGCCTGCTAGGGAAGGAGCGATCCTATGCCCCAGAACATCTTCGGTACCGACGGCGTCCGTGGCGTCGCCAATGCCGACCTCTCGTGCGACCTCGCGTTTCGCCTGGGCCGCGCGGCGACCAAGTTCCTTGGCCCGGACATCTGCATCGGCCGCGACACGCGTCTTTCGGGTACCATGCTCGAGAGTGCTCTGACCGCTGGCATTATGGCAGAGGGCGGCCGTCCGCATTGCTGCGGCGTTATCCCTACGCCGGCCGTGGCGCTGCTCACCGTCCAAAACGAGCTCGACGGCGGCATCGTCATCTCTGCTTCGCATAATCCGCCGGAGTTCAACGGCATCAAGTTCTTTAGCCGCAAGGGTATGAAGCTTCCCGATGCTGTCGAGGAAGAGATCAGCGCCTGGGTCATGTCCGAGGAAGCCATGGCTGCCGATACGCTGCCGACTGGCGCCGGCGTGGGCCACATTATCAAGATGAAGGACGCTCGCAAGGCATACGTCGACCACGCCATCGATACACTTGATGGCCTGAGGCTCGATGGCCTAGTCGTTGCCGTCGACTGCGGTCATGGCGCTTCTTGCCAGACCACGCCTGCCGCGCTGCAGCGCCTGGGCGCCACGGTCCATGCCATCAACACCGATTACTGCGGCACTGACATTAACGTTGAGTGCGGCTCCACTCACCTTGAGCCCCTGCGCGAGCTCGTGCTGCGCACCCACGCCGATATCGGCCTGGCCCACGACGGCGACGCCGACCGCGTGCTGTTCGTCGACGGCGAGGGCAATGAGATCGACGGTGACTACATCCTGGCTATCTGCGGTTCTGACCTCGCCGCCCGCGGCAAGCTCGCCAACTCCGAGATCGTCTCGACCGTCATGTGCAACCTTGGCTTCTCCATCGCTATGAAGGAGCAGGGCTTCGAGATGGTTCAGACCGCCGTGGGTGACCGCTACGTTTTGGAGCGCATGCTCGCGGATGGCGCCGTCATCGGCGGCGAACAGTCCGGCCACATCATCTTCCTGGAGCACAACACCACCGGTGACGGCCTGGTGACGGCTCTGCAGCTGCTGGCCGTGCTCAAGCGCACCGGTCGTACCCTCACCGATCTTGCCGGCATCATGAAGAAGTACCCGCAGGTACTCGTCAACGTGCATTCCGACAACAAGGCTGGTCTGGACGATTGCCAGCCCATCTGGGATGCTGTCGCTGCTGCCGAGAAGGAACTTGACGGCCGCGGTCGCATTCTGGTGCGTCCGAGCGGTACCGAGCCGCTGGTCCGCGTTATGGCCGAGGCCGAGACGCACGAGCTGACCCAGCGCGTTGTTGACGACATCGTCGAGGTTGTCAAGCGCGAACTTCCCTAATGGTCAAAAACGAGTGCCAAGTGGTAAACTGTTAAGGCTATTTTGGTCGATTGGTATGTCCGAGGGGGAGCATGTTCACTAAAGTCCTAAGGTCTTTTGGTATGCGTGGTCGAGTCCTTACGCTGGATGCTCCCATCTCGGGCGACGTCATTCCGCTTTCCGAGGTAAACGACCAGACATTTGCCACCGGCCTTTTGGGCCAGGGCGTGGCGATTCAGCCTACCGGCACGCGTGTGATTGCACCGGCTGATGCCAAGGTCGAGGCCATTTTTCCCACGGGACACGCTGTTGCGCTTAACACGGTCGATGGCTTGGACGTGCTCATCCACGTTGGTTTGGACACTGTTCAGCTTGAGGGCAAGCACTTTACCGTACATGCGCAAGTGGGCGACATCGTCCATAAGGGCGATGTGCTCATTGAGTTCGATCGCGAGGCAATTGCTGCCGAGGGCTACGATGTGACGGTTCCCATCTTGGTGTGCAACTCTGTTGAGTTCTCGAGCATCAAGGGCTCCGTTGGCGTGCATGTCGAAGAGATGGACCAGCTCATCGTTGCTCGCGAGCGCTAGCAAGTGCACGTGGCCATTAGCCTACAATTCAAACACGTTTACGGAGGGCGCCCTTGAAAGAGGACGCCCTCCGTGGCAAGATGGGATTTGTCCGAAGCTAAAAGGCTTCGGGTCACCGTGGACGGGCAGGGGCCTCGACGCGGCTAGACACGAGACACATACATTACGCGACCTCGCCCTGGTGGCCGCACACGTTGGTTGCGGCCGACGCGGGCCGCGGGCAAGTGCTTGTAAGGGGAGCCTTGCCTCTCTTGTACGAGAAAGGACGCGTAATGAAGATCATTAAAGCTAAAGACTACGAGGATATGAGCCGCAAGGCCGCCAATATCATCTCGGCACAGGTTATCCTCAAGCCCGATTGCGTGCTGGGTCTTGCCACCGGCTCCACCCCGATCGGTGCCTACAAGCAGCTCGCTGCTTGGTACGAGAAGGGCGACGTCGACTTTGCCGAGGTCAGCACCTACAACCTGGACGAGTATCGCGGCCTTTCGCACGACGATCCCCAGAGCTATCACTACTTCATGCGTGAGAACTTCTTCGATCACATCAACATCGACCTGAACAACACGCATGTGCCCGACGGTTCCAACCCCGACGCCGCCGCTGCCTGCTCTGAGTACGACAAGATCGTCGCCGCCGCCGGTTACCCGGATCTGCAGCTGCTCGGTATTGGCAACAACGGCCACATCGGCTTCAACGAGCCCGATGACCACTTCTCCAAGGGCACGCACTGCGTCGACCTCACCGAGAGCACCATTCAGGCCAACAGCCGCCTGTTCGACAGCATCGACGACGTTCCCCGTCAGGCCTACACCATGGGCACCCAGACCATCATGTATGCCCGCATGATCCTGGTCGTCGCCAACGGCGAGGCCAAGGCTCAGGCCGTGCATGACATGTGCTATGGTCCGGTTACGCCCGCGTGCCCGGCTTCGATCCTGCAGCTGCACACCAACTGCGTTGTCGTTGCCGACGAGGCCGCCCTTTCGCTCTGCGAGTAGCGCGAATCCTGCATCTCGACATAGCCTTGCCTAAGGCCTCCGCTTTGCGGGGGCCTTTTTGTTATCCCTCTCCGCCCGCTTGACCATAATCTTGGCGCAAGCTTGACGAATGCCGGATGCCCAACAGCTTGATTCATTCCATACCAGATTCTATGCAAAAATGCCACTAAAAGGTCGTAGACGGTAGCGGGTGCTAGGCGAGTTGAATGACATAGCTGAACCTTGTTCATTTGCGTTACACTGCCGCTTAGATGGGACAAGCTGACAAGCCATTTACCTGCTTAAAGACCGATTAGTCGGGGGATTAATAAGAATCGGCCCTCGCTGTACAAAAACTTGCCGCTTGCGTACCAAAAGACAACCTAAAACACAAGGTCGCTCTATTCATAGCGCGGCTTGTATGGTCTTGCGGCTACAGTGTCCATACGGTCGAGTTGAGGAGCGGGCATGGTAAACGATTTGGGCAGTATGGACGACCTCGAGCTGATGCCGCTGGGCGGTGGCTATATGGTGCGACGCGAACGCTTGATGAATGAGCTTCTCGCCAAGGGCCGAAAGGCCGGCATCGTGGTTCTTTATGCGCCCGACGGGTTTGGGAAGACCTCGGTGCTGCTGCAGTACACCCATGAGGTTAAATGCGACCCGACGCGAGGCCCCGTGCGGATTATCGAGGCCGATCGCGCCACTGGGCGCGAGGTGTTTATGCAGCTCGAGGTGGTTACCGAAGAACTCAAAGACAAACCGCACTCCCTTATCGCGATTGATAATGTGCCAAACCTCGATCAGCACGATACCGAAGACCTCATCGACAGGATTCGCGGCCTGCGCGCCATGGGGGTAGGGGTCTTTATCTCCTGCCGTCCTTCAAATCGTCAGCTGATTCATGGGCTGGGCGATTCGGTTAAGATCAATGCGCAGATGCTCAAGGTGCATGCCTATGAGTATTCGGCGTGGGCATCGGCGTTTTCGATCAGCACATCGCTCGACTTTTATCAGCTCACGCAGGGCGTGCCCGAGCTCGTTTCGGCATTGCAGACGGGTCTGTATGGCCAAGGCGACGTAGCCGGTCTGCTCGAAAACGAGATTGTCAACGTATATGGCGCGGCACTTGTCGATCTGGCTTCGCTCGACAATAATGCGCTGTTTTGCGTGGCATGTCTCATGATTTTGATGGGCGAGGGCAATATCGCAGAACTCGAGGCTTGTGGGGTGAGGCTGTCGATGGTCGACCAGTCCTACTTTGTACGCGACTATCCGATCTTTGGCTTGGATCCCGCCGAGCGGAGTTTTACGTGTCTGGGCACGGAGGATAACGGACGCTTGCGTTTGCGTAAGTTGGTGGCCGAGGTTCGCCCCGAACTTGTTCCGAGGGCGGCCCGGATTTTGCTTAAGGCGGGCCGATGCGATGCGGCGATGGGCCTGGCGGACGCCTTTTTGGACCGTGATGCGGTCCTTGAACTTGCTGGGCAGTATGGGGTCGATCTTGCTCTGACGGGGCACGGGGCCGATATCTGCCGAGCAGCGCTGGGCACGATCGATGCCGACGATCCGGCTCCAGAGCCAACGCCTGCCGAGGCGCTTGGCGTATATCTGGCGGCGGTCAGCGTGTCCAATACAAAGCTCGCTCGCTATATGGCATCGGTTATCGAGCGCGGGGGCGAACGGGCGGCCTGCGAAATAGACCCTGTTTCATGGAGGGTGGCCCAGACACTGACGGCTGTTTGCTATGGGGACAACGGGCTTGGGCTTCCTACGAACCTGGCCGTGCCAGAAATCGAGACATCCCATACCGCACTCGATATGTTGTCTGCGCATATCGAGGTCAAGCGCTGCCTGACCGAGCGGGGAGATGACGGCGGCGTTCTACAGCAGCTCAAAACGAGCAAGGCCTACGACTGCGAGCTCGACATCGCGGGGATTGTTATACGGGCCGATAGCATGCTGGTGGAGCTCTTTGACGGGTCGTTTACGGGAACCGACGAGCGCGACGACGAGATGACGGTGGTGCGGGAGGCGCTCGACGTACGTGGGCTTAAGGCGATGGCTATCTGGGTGCGCATGGTGTTGGCGGCACGGCGGCTCCTTTCTGGCTTACCGGTAACCGACGACGCGGCGTTCAACGAGCTCGATCGTTTTGCCGTGCGCATGCGCGACAACCAGATTCAGCTGTTTGGCCTGTTGCTAGAAGGCTGGCAGTCGCTTGCAGAGGGACGGCCGGTTAATGCAAAGTTCCGTGCGGTCCAAGTGCTCAAACTTGCCGAGGAGTCGATTGCGTACATGCGCGATAACGCATTGCTGCTGGAGCGCGCGGCATATCTGCGTAACACCTCGATGGTTTCGGTGCGCGAGGAAGCGGAGCTACTCGATATAAGCCAGACGCAGGTTGGTGGAGCGGAGGCCTGGATGGTGGCGCTGCATTTGGCCTGTGCGGGCCGAGATAGCGATCTTGCGGCCTGGATGTCCATGAATCGCGCGGGGATTCTGGAACCATCGTATCGGCTCTTTGCGCGCCTTGCCATGCATTGTCTGGGCGAGCCGGCGACCAGGATTCGCAAGAAGCTTCCCGTGCGCGAGCTGTCGCGGTACTCGCTGCGCGGCGATTTGGAAGGGGAGGGCGAGCGCCTGTTCCAGGCCGGCGAGGTTGAAGCCGTTGATACCATCGACCATATCGAGATGCGCATGTTTGGTGCGTTTCGCGCCGAGCGCGACGGGTTTCCCATCACGGACAAAATGTGGCGCCGCAAGAAGGCGGCGACACTTGCCGAGCGGCTTGCGCTAGGCATGGATGCGCTCGTCGATCGTGAGACGCTGGCCATGGAGCTGTGGCCCCATGCCGAGTTCAATAGCGCCCGCAACAACCTGTACTCGACGATATCGCGCTTGCGGTCGGCTTTGGGGCCGACGCCGGATGGCAAGTCGTGTGTGCTCATCCAAAATGAATGTATCGGACTCAACGGCGACTACGTCAAGACCGATGTACGGCTGTTTGACCAGATAAGCCGCGAGGTTTTGGGAAATCGCACGGGTGCGCGCGGGCCCCATTTAGTTGAGCTGTGTCTTAAGATTGAGCAGCTTTATGCCGGACCGCTGTATGTTCCCAATGGCTGTAATCCCACCTACTTTTTGCGTATGCGACGCATTATGCAGTCAAAGTACATCGATTGCATGATTAAGGGAGCAAATGCCGCTCTAGAAGAAAACGATCTGCAGTCGGCGATTTGGCTGGCGGAGTCAGGGCTTCGGCAGGAAACGGCGCGTGAGGATATGGTGCGCTGCGCCATGTGCGTCTACAGCGCGGCGGGGCGGCGGCGCGATATCGTCGAGCTGTACAGCGGGCATATGCACCATCTGAGGGAGCAGGTCAATGGCGTGCCCGAGCCCGAGACGCGGCGTCTATACGAGCGCTTGGTGGAGGGGCGGCTCAATCGCGTGCTGGTCGAGCGATAAAAAACGGGCGCCCGAAGTACTTGGGCACCCGTAAGCTTGCTATATGTTGGCTCGCCGAATCATTGGCTCTTAGACGAGCTTGATTTTCTCGATGTCCTTGCGCGAGGACTCGCGATACAGCGAGAACTTGCGGCCGATGACCTGAACGACCTCGGCGTGGCAGCGCTCGGCAAGCTCCTCGGCGGCCTCGCGGGCGGAAAGGCTGGAGCCATCGAGCACGGAGCACTTAACGAGCTCGTGCTTCTCCAGGTAGGCGACCGTCTGCTCGACGGTGCCCTCGTTGACATCGGACTTGCCGATGATGATGGCGGGGTTGAGGTGATGGGCCATGCTGCGAAGCTGCTTGACCTGGGCTCCTGTCAGTGCCATGGGTTCTCGCTTTCTATGTATGGGGCGCCCCACGATGGGGCCTTAATCTACGTGAGCTGTCCCACGATAGCGCAGGAACGACGCGGTGTGGGGCGCGTTTGCCCAGTTCAAAAAGAATGCGGATGCCGAGTGAGTGGGCGGCGTGGGCTGCGAACAAGTTATGAGCTGGGCGCAGAGACTGGCTCCCATGCAATAAATGCCCAACGGACCTTGCGGACGTGGTCGAGCATGTAGCGTCCCTGCGGCACACCCTTGGAGCCCGGCTCACCGGCATGGGGATTCTCGATCATGTGTTGGGCGATGTAGTCGCGCAGACGGTCGACCTTATCCTCGTTGCCATGCTCAAGCATGCGGGAAAAGTCCGCCACGCCCGCTTCAAGGCTGTCGAAGGTATCGCGACGCGGCGATTCAAAGTACGTGACCTGCGGCAGGGCACCCATCTGAATGAGGATGTTGAAGGCGTACACAAAGCCATTACTGCAGGTAACCGAGGCGCCGATAGCGTTCATCAAGTGCAGATCATAGCGCGGGCTGGAGTTAGCGACCATCGTGACAGCACAACGGCGACGAGCCGTACGGTCGAGCTTGGCAAGCGCACCTTTTAGGTCATTTGTGGTGACGGAACGACTGGCAAAGGCAACATCCACAGTCTTGGCAACCGGCCCAACCAAATCCCAATCATCGTCCCAAGCAAGCTCAAGCGGCGTAATGCGATCCTCGAGCCCATAGTACTCAATGCCAGCATCAAGCGTGCCCAACATGGCAGGGGAAAAGTCAGCAGCAATCACAGGATGCCCAGCCTGAGCAAGCGGAATGGCAATCGACCCAGCTCCACACCCCATATCGAGCACCGACTCACCAGGCTCAAGAGCCAGCAATTTCATAAAATCCCGAGCATAAGGGGCAGTCTCAAGAGGTCGAAAATGTCGAGCTCGCTTATCCCATTCAAAAGAATCATCAGCCCGATGCCGAGCGGCCTGCAGACGCATCCATTCGCCATTCCAATCCGCAGCAAGCAGCTCAGAACGAATCTCCCCATCAACCACGGGCCAACCTCCTAGCAACAAAAAAGCGACTCCTCCCAAAAGAAGAGCCGCAACCAGCATATATCAGAAAAAGAACCGCTCCAACGCCAAACCGCCACACCAACCAAGGCGGGCAGAAGCGAAGCGACTGCCACTGAGCCAGAACCCAGCCAAGGTTGAGATGTGCGGGAGCCCCGCCGCCGGGCGGCAGACATATAAGGTCGATCGCGAGTTCCGCACGAGCCGGAGAGCACTTAATGTGCTCTCCGTGCGAGTCAGGACTGTCCGAGCAGGCGACCTTATATGTCTGCCGCCCGGCGGCGGGGCTCCTCGCCTCGTATCCCTAGGCTAGTTCTTCAGCGAGTTCAGCGGTGCCGGGAAGCGTCCACCACGGTGGGCAAGCACGGTGCCGGCGTTGGGGTTCACCGGCATGATGGGTGCACGGCCGAACAGGCCGCCGTACTCGACGCAGTCACCCACGCCCTTGCCGATGGCGGGAATCACGCGGACGGCCGTGGTCTTGTTGTTGATGACGCCGATGGCCATCTCGTCGGCGATGATGCCGGCGATGGTCTCGACCGGGGTGTCGCCGGGGATGGCGATCATGTCCAGGCCGACGGAGCACACGCAGGTCATGGCCTCGAGCTTCTCGAGCGAAAGCGCACCGGCTTCGACGGCGGCGATCATGCCGGCGTCCTCGGACACGGGGATGAAAGCGCCGGAGAGACCGCCCACGCTGGAGCTGGCCATGACGCCGCCCTTCTTGACGGCATCGTTGAGCATGGCGAGCGCGCAGGTCGTGCCGGGGCCACCGCAGATGCCCACGCCGATAATCTCGAGGATGCGCGCAACGGAGTCGCCGATGGCAGGCGTAGGTGCCAGCGACAGGTCGACAATGCCCTTCTCGACACCCAGACGATGGGCGGCCTCGCGGCTCATGAGCTCGCCGGCACGGGTGATTTTAAAGGCAGTCTGCTTAATCTTCTCGGCGACTTCCATCATCGATGCGGAATCGGGCAGCTTCTCCAGGGCTGCGGCCATAACGCCGGGGCCCGAGACGCCCACGTTGATGACGGCGTCGGCCTCGCCACCGCCGTGGACGGCACCCGCCATAAACGGGGAGTCCTCGACCATGTTAGCAAAGCAGACAAACTTGGAAGCGCCGACGGAATCCTGGTCGGCCGTGAGTTTAGCGGCATCGATGATGGTCTGCGCAGCCATGAGTACGGCGTCCATGTTGATGCCGGCACGCAGGCTGGCGACGTTGACGCTGGAGCAGACGCGGCTCGTGGTGGCGAGCGCCTGGGGGATGGACTGGATGACGCGGCGGTCGGCGTCGCCGATGCCCTTCTGGACGAGTGCGGAGAAGCCGCCCAGGTAATCGATGCCGAGCGTCTCGGCCGCGCGGTCGAGGGCATGCGCGATGGGGGTGAGGTCCTCATCCTTGCAGCACGCGGCGATCTGCGCCACCGGGGTGACGGAAACGCGCTTGTTGACGATGGGGATACCGTACTCGCGCTCGAGGTTCTCGGCGGTCTCGACCAGATGCTCAGCCGTGTGCGTCACGTGGTCGTAGATCTTCGTGCACATGCGGTCGAGGTTCTCGTCACCGCAACCCATGAGCGAAACACCCATGGTGATGGTCCTGATGTCGAGGTTCTGTTCCTCAACCATGCCGCGGGTTTCCGCGATTTCTGCGGGCGTGATCGCCATCCTTGCGCTCCTATCTGCCAAAACGAGCATAGTCTTATCTATTCTAACGTGCCGCACGTGCCAAGTGGCGCGTGCGGCACGTTTTGGTGCTCGGTTGTTTCCGTTGTGTTACTTCCCAAAGACCTCTTCGGCGATACGAGCGCTCTCGGCGGCGTCCTTGGCGTAGTAGTCCGCACCGATCTGCTTGGCGTATTCGGGGGTGAGTACGGCGCCGCCCACGATGATCTTGACGCCCGGAACCTCGGCATGGAGCAACTTGATGGTCTCTTCCATGGCGACGACGGTGGTAGTCATAAGCGCCGAGAGGCCAACGAGCTTGATGTCGCGCTCCTGTACAGTCTTGAGCACCTCTTGCGGGTCGACGTCGCGGCCTAGGTCAAAGACGGTATAGCCGTAGTTATCGAGCAGCATCTTGACGATGTTCTTACCGATGTCGTGGATGTCGCCCTTGACGGCCGCCACGCAGATTTTGCCCTTGTCGGCAATCTCGCCGGCGGGCATCAGGCGCTTGATGGTGTCGAAGCCCACGCGCGCGGCCTCGGCCGAGGCCATGAGCTGCGGCAAGAAGAACTTACCCTGGTCAAAGAGGACGCCAACCTCGTCGAGGGCGGGGATAAAGTGATTGTTGATGAGGTCCATGGCGTCGTGGTCTGCCAGCAGGCGCTCGGTCTCGGCAGCGATCTCGCCTTTGCGGCCCGAGACGACCATGCGACGAATCGGGTCGTCGTTGCCGTCGGTGCCGGCGGTGCCAGCAGCGGGCACGGTGTCGGTCGATGCGGCCTGAGCTGCTGCCGGGTTTGCGGCAATCTTGTACGGATCGGTCCAGCCGGCGTAGCGCTCGATGTATCCGGTCGAGCCCTCGTCCTCAACGCTCAGGACGCGATAGCTGTAGACGGTATCCATAAAGCGCTTGGAGCCCGGGTTCATGATGGGGGCGTCCAGGCCCGCGCCAAAAGCGGCAGCCAAAAAGACTGAGCCCAGCAGCGGGCGGGCAGGCAGGCCAAAGCTGATGTTCGATACGCCGAGCGCGCATTTGACGCCCAGACGCTCCTTGCACAGGGACATGGCGCGTAGGATCTGCTCGGCCTGGCGTTGATTGGTCGAGGCGGTCATGACCAGGCAGTCGATGAGGATACGGTCCGGGCCGATGCCGTAGCGGGCGGCCTCGGCCACGATGCGTTCGGCGATGGCAAAGCGGGCCTCGGCGGTATCGGGGATGCCGCCTTCGTCGAGCGTAAGGCCGACAACGTTGGTGCCGTAGTGGGCGACCAGCGGAAAGATCTCATCCATGATCTTTTGCTTGCCATTGACCGAGTTGATGATGGGCTTGCCAGCGTAGCGGCGCACGGCGGCCTCGACGGCTGCGGGGTCGGTGGAGTCAATCTGCAACGGCAACAGCGTGGAGCCCTGGAGCTGTTCGGTCGCCTGTTGGATGATCTTGACCTCGTCGATCTCGGGCAGGCCCACGTTGACGTCCAGGATGTCGGCGCCCTGTTCCTGCTGGCTGATGCCCTGGCTCACGACGTAGTCCAGGTCGCCGTCGCGCAGGGCCTGCTGCAGGCGCTTTTTGCCGGTGGGGTTGATGCGCTCGCCGATGACGGCAATCTTATGGCCGTCGCAGGGGAGGTCCACGACCGTCTGGGCGCTCGTGACCGACATGCTGGGCTTGCGGTGACGCGTGCAGGGCGTGTGGTTGTCGATGAGGGTGCGAAGTGCCGCCATGTGCGCCGGCGTGGTACCGCAGCATCCGCCGACGACGCTCACGCCGTCCTCGATCATGCCGGCGACGGCCTCGGCGTATTCGGGTGCCTGGATATCAAAGACGGTATTGCCGTCATCGTCCACGCGGGGCAGTCCCGCATTGGCCTGCACCATAACGGGCTTGTCGGTGACGGTGAGCATGCGTGCAGCGAGTCCCCGGAGCTCGGCCGGGCCCTGGCTGCAGTTGATGCCCAGGACATCGGCGCCGATGGCATCGAGCGTGATGGCGGCAACCTCGGGACTCGTGCCCAGGAAGGTGCGACCGTCTTCCTCAAAGGTCATGGTGGCAAAGA
This sequence comes from uncultured Collinsella sp., assembly GCA_900549345.1. Taxonomy (GTDB): domain Bacteria; phylum Actinomycetota; class Coriobacteriia; order Coriobacteriales; family Coriobacteriaceae; genus Collinsella. The sequence continues at coordinate 5,205 of UROC01000016.1, read as the reverse complement.
CGGGCAGGTCGGAGTTCTCGCGGCAGGCGAGGACGGCCGCCTTGATCTCGGCCAGGTCGGTCATGGTCTCTATAATAAAGAGGTCCACACCCGCGGCGACGCCGGCGCGCACTTCCTCGGCAAAGAGGTCATAGGCCTCGTCGAAGCTGAGGGTACCCAAGGGGCGAAGCAGCGCGCCGATGGGGCCGATATCGCCGGCGACGTAGTGGGCGCCGGCCGCGCGGGCGCAGGTGACTGCCGCGGCAAAGACGTCTGCCACGGTGGCGGCGCCGTCGAGCTTGTGGGCGTTGGCGCCAAAGGTGTTGGCGGTGATCACGTCACAGCCAGCCTCGACGTACTGACGCTGAATATCGGTGATGACCTGGGGCTCCTCAAAGTTGAGCAGTTCGGGCAGGGCGCCGGCCTTCATGCCGGCCGCCTGCAGCATGGTGCCCATGCCGCCGTCGAACAGCAGGTGTCCCGTGCCCTCGATGGCGGCGCGCAGGCGGTCATCCTTAATGCGAAGGTCGTCGATCGTGCGCGTCTTGTATGCATCGCCGCTGCGGCGGGCAGCATCAACGGGTGCCGCCAGCGCGGCACCGTCCAGATCATGAGTGATAAGCGGAGTAAACATCGGGGGCTCCTAATGGCTGGAATAGCAGGTGGTGTGGGCGGCGCGGAAGCGGCAGTGCTCGCGCATGCGGCAGATATTGCAGGTGGGGCGGCTCTGGGCGTCGTGGACCTCGCCGTCAAACAGACCGATCACCGCGGTCACGCTCTTGGTGGGCATGAGCAGGCTGGTGGGGGTGACGGTAAGTCCAATGAGGCGCGTGGCGTTGAGTGCATCCACGATTGAGCGCTGGGCCGAGAGCGGGCAGTCGCCATAGCCGGGACTAAAGCGCCAGTTACCGGCGAGTCCGTGTGCAGCGGCCGCAGCCTTGACTTGCTGGTCCATCTGCTCGACGGCGGCCTCCACGTAGGCAGAGCATGCGGCGTCGAGCACGGCGCCTTCCAGAGGCTGCTGGGCTCCCGTGGTACGCAGACGACGCTCGGCGTCCATGCCGAGGGTGCAGGCCATGAGCGCCGCCAGGCGGGCGTCCTTAAGGTGGCGATAGATATCACGACCCCGCAGCTCAACATTGGTGCCAACCAAGCGGATGCAGGGCTCGCCCTGCTCGTCGACGCCCGTGGCATCGACGGCAAACACGCGTCGCACGCCGCGGGGCTCGATATCCAGCTCCAGACGCTCAACGACAAGCTCAATACGCTGCGCTAGCTCGGGCTCAATCTGCTGGCCGCCGTAGCCCAGATACCGCAGCATCTCGGCACGGTCGACACGAGGATGGTGGGCAGCGTCGATACGGTAAAGCGCCGGCGACGCAAGGTCGGCCGGCACTTCAACAACGGTTGTATCGATGTGCGGTTTTTCCATTACCCCAGACGCTCCATAATGGTCGCGGCGATTGCAGGACGGTTCATAGTGTACAGGTGCAGACCGTCGGCGCCGTGCTCCTTGAGGTCGCAAAGCTGGCGGGCGGCATAATCTACACCGGCTGCCTGCAGGCTCTCGGGGTCGTTCTCGTATTTGGCGAGGATCTTGATGACGGGGGAGGGCAGCGACGCGCCGCACATAAAGACCATGCGGCTGATCTGCGACTTGCCCATAAACGGCATGATGCCCGCGGTAATAGGCACGGTGATGCCGGCCCTGTCGGCGAGCTCGCGGAAGCGATAGAAGCACTCGTTATCAAAGAAGAGCTGCGTCACAAAGAAGCTCGCGCCGGCGTCTTGCTTTTGCTTGAGGTGCTCGACCGAGAGGTTGAGATCCTCGCAGGCAATGTGGCCCTCGGGGTAGGCTGCGGCGCCCACGCAAAAGCCGGCGTCGACGAGCTCGGGGATGAGGTCACGGGCGTAGGCGTAGTCGGAGGCGGGCTTGTCGTCCTCGGTCGCGCCAGCGGGCAGGTCGCCGCGCAGGGCCAGGATGTTTTCAACGCCGGCCGAGCGATACTCGTCAATCTTGGCGGCGATATCGGCATGTGTGCGGCCAACGCAGGTGAGGTGCGCTACCGAGGGCGTATCGAATTCGCTCGTAATCATATGTGCGATGGGGGCGGTGGTGGCACCGTTACCCGAGCCGCCAGCGGAACAAGTGACCGAGACAAAGCTCGGTGAAAGCTTGCACAGGTTGCCTGCCACCTCGCGAGCCGTATCGAGGGTAAGCTCACCCTTGGGCGGGAACATCTCAAACGAAACGGGCGTGGCGCTCTGGGATGCTGCCTGCTTAAAAACCTCGTCGACGCGCATATCGTGCTCCTTTAGATATTTAGTGCGATGTGTTGTAAGGATTCTACAGCACCGCTGTGCCACGGTGGAGTTTTACTCGCGATTTAGGGATACCAATCAAAGATGCCTTGCTATCGGCATTGCCTATAGCAGAGTGGTCAATGTAGGAAAGGGCTATATTGAATGGTATCTGATGCGAAATACCAGTTAATAGAGCCCCATCCCAAATTGACTACCCTTAAATCATGGGAAGAGGTCTGCAATTTATACAGTTGATTGGCCATTAAGGGCAGCAGCGCCGCTGTGATGCGGTAACCTCATTGATTGGTTTCGCGACAGCAACATAACGGTAATGTCGCGGAAACACGGCGAGTCTAAGCTATGACTCGTTCGTTAGTAATCAACGCCGCATCTCACGCGGTACCGATACGAAGGGAGTTCCGTATGGCCGATCTTACTGACCGCTTCGGGACCATGGTGTTCTCTGAGGAAGTCATGAAGGACTACCTCCCCAAGGACATTTGGAAGCGCCTTGCTGCAACCCTCGAGGACGGTGAGCCGCTCGACCTGGATGTGGCCAACGCCGTTGCCCACGCCATGAAAGTCTGGGCCATCTCCAAGGGCGCGACACACTACGCGCACTGGTTCCAGCCGCTTTCGGGCATTACTTCCGAGAAGCACGACAGCTTCCTCGAGCCCAACCACGACGGCACCGCCATTACCAAGTTTACGGGCAAGAACCTCATCCAGGGCGAGCCCGATGCTTCCAGCTTCCCCAACGGCGGCCTGCGCGCCACCTTCGAGGCCCGTGGCTACACCGCTTGGGATCCCACCAGCCCCGCCTTTATCAAGGACGATGTCCTGTGCATCCCCACAGCTTTCTGCTCCTACACGGGCGAGGCCCTGGACAAGAAGACCCCGCTGCTGCGTTCCATGACTGCGCTCTCGCGTGAGTCCAAGCGCGTTTTGGCGCTGTTTGGCAAGACCCCCAAGAAGGTCGTTCCTTCCGTGGGCGATGAGCAGGAGTACTTCCTGATCAAGAAGGACGCTTACCGCAAGCGCAGGGACCTGGTCATCACCGGTCGCACCCTCTTTGGCGCTGCCCCCTGCAAGGGCCAGGAGCTCGAGGAGCACTACTTTGGCGCTATCCGCCCCACCGTCTCGGCCTATATGAAGGACCTGGACGATGAACTGTGGGCGCTTGGCATTCCTGCCAAGACCAAGCACAACGAGGTCGCTCCCTGCCAGCATGAGCTCGCCCCTGTCTACGGCGAGGTCAACGAGGCCATCGACCAGAATCTGGTCATGATGGAGAAGATGAAGCTCATCGCCTCCCGCCACGACTTGGTCTGCCTGCTGCACGAGAAGCCCTTCGAGGGCATCAACGGTTCGGGCAAGCACAACAACTGGTCGCTTGGCACCGAGTCCGAGAACCTGCTCGACCCGGGCGACACCCCGCTCGACAACCTGCAGTTCATCGTCTTCCTCACCGCGGTGATCGAGGCCGTCGATAACTATCAGGAGCTCCTGCGTGCCTCCGTTGCCTCGGCCGGCAACGATCATCGTCTGGGCGCCAACGAGGCTCCTCCGGCGATTATGTCCATCTTCCTGGGCGACCAGCTCACCGAGGTCGTCGAGAAGATCATCGATGGCAAGGCTTCCGTCCATGCCACGCGCGGCGTGCTCGACCTGGGCGCCGATACCCTTCCCAAGCTGATGCAAGACAACACCGACCGCAACCGCACCTCCCCGTTCGCCTTCACTGGCAACAAGTTCGAGTTCCGTGCCTGCGGCTCTGAGCAGAACGTCTCCGACTCCAACCTGGTGCTCGATGCCGCCGTGGCTAAGTCGCTCAAGTCCTTCGCCGACGCGCTCGAGGGTACGCCCGAGGATAAGTTCCAGGACGCCGCGCTCGAGTACTGCAAGAAGGTGTTGACCGATCACCAACGCATCCTGTTCTCCGGCGACGGTTACTCCGATGAGTGGCCCGTCGAGGCCGAGAAGCGCGGCCTTGCCAACAACAAGACCACGGCCGACGCTCTTCCCGCCTTTGTTTCCGATAAGGCTATCGCGCTCTTTGAGGAGACGGGCGTCCTGACCAAGGCCGAGGCTCAGTGCCGCTATGACTGCAAGCTCGAGAAGTACAACAAGCTCATGAACATCGAGGCTACCACGATGGTTCGCGAGGCGCGTCGTACCTATCGCCCGGTCATTACCGCCTACGCCACCAAGGTCGCTAAGGGCCTTGAGACTATTCGTGCCGCCGGTGCTGAGGCTGCCATGCAGTGCGAGCAGAACACGCTCAACAAGCTCTGCAACGGTATCACCGCCATCAACGACTCCATCAAGGCGCTCGACGCCGTGCATCAGAAGGCCGAGGCTCTCGATGGCCAGGAGCAGGCCAACGTGTACGCGCACGAGGTCGTTCCCGCTATGGATACGCTGCGTGCTGCCGTGGACGCCATGGAGGAGATCGTGGCCGCCGACTACTGGCCGGTTCCGACCTACGACGACATCCTGTTCTACGTGTAGAGCGTAACTGACATATCGTCACGGTATTGAGCCGGGGTCCGCATCGCGCGGGGCCCGGCTATTTGTTTGCGAAGGACGCTTTGGAGTCCGTTTTGCCGCCGATTTGCCGGGATCCGCACCCTGTCGGGTTCGAATCCCGGCATATCGGTAGCAAAAAGCCCGCTACCGGATTGGTAACGGGCTTCTCAGATTCTGTGGTGCCCCCAGCGGGATTCGAACCCGCGATATCCACCTTGAAAGGGTGGCGTCCTTGGCCGCTAGACGATGGGGACAGCGGGGAAGAGTATAGCAGACTTTTTTGCCGGCGCGTATATCGTTGGCAAACTGGAAAACCACCACACAGGAGCCTTGATTCTCATTTTCATTGCAACAGACTCAGGACTCAGCGCAACGCGTTGCGCTGAGTCCTGA
>UROC01000015.1 GCA_900549345.1 uncultured Collinsella sp. | reverse complement strand
GTGTGGAAAATCTGTTGATGCAGCGTAAGAAACTGCAAAGTTTCTACCGGGATAGTCTGATGCATATCAATATTTCTACCGGTCAGGAGGAAGTGCTTGTGGCTACGGATATGCCGTCTACTGAAGAAGATGCGTCCGAAACTCCACCTGCAACTCTGGCACCGGAAAACCGTATGCAATAAAGAACGCCCGGAACCGAGACTCGCCACCGTTTTCGGACAGCCCGTCCGCATGCGACGCAATCACCTGAGCTCTGCGATACCCGCGTCTGCCCTCGCAATCGGCCTGGAGCCGTTCGCAGAGGTCGTCGCGCGATATGCCCTTCGCCCGCAGCGCAGAATCGGCGATCGCCAGACCATACGAAAACGGCGCACGCAGCAGACAATCCTTCACCGTGCGCCAAAACGGCGTCACTCGCACGCCGTCGACGCGCTCAAGCGCACCCGCCGCCTGCGGACGCAACAGCCGGCATCCTGCACTCAGCGGCACCGAGCAACCTGTCTTAACAAGAAATCGCGGCCCAAGCAGATCATTTGGCACCTCCAGACCCCACAAAAGTGCCGCGTCGTAACCCCAAAACGCCCAATCGGGATGAAACTCCGCAAGCCCTTTGATGGTCCGCAGCGCTCGCTCCGTCGGCGTCAACGCATCCCAATCATGCTGAAAACAGAACAGGTGCGACTCAGGCTCCGCGATATCGTCGGTTCCCACATGGCGCCGCAGCCACATGAGCTCGGCATTGTCGTGCGTCACAAGCAGCACGCCTAGTTCAGCCGCCTCCGTGAGCCTGGCAAGCATCCTATTCCGCGCCAACGTGTTGCGAGCCGTATGCTTGTGTTTGAGAACGGTATTAGACACTTCCATCACCACCACATCGGACAAATGGACCATTGTCACCGTTGCCTCCGCTGATAAACGTCTTGATCTGTAACAGTTAGACGTTCTCCAGGCCCCTAAACGTTACAGATTTAGACAAACCAGCGGCGCCCAGGTATTCGTCTCGATCTGTAACAGATAGACCGGTTTTTGTCCCTAAACGTTACAGATCGAGACATAAAGACAGAGGGCAAGGCAGGCGACAGCTGCCCATCCCCTACTTCCACTCCTGCTCGTAGATGTTGAGCGACCTTACGTACCGCCCCTGGGCGCCCATGATGTCGCGGACCAGCCGTAAGAAGAAGCTGATACACGAGGTGTCGAAACCGTCCTCTAGGTCCTCGGGATGCACCGCACCCGGCCCGTCGACCGCCGTGTCGCTCAGGCGCGCGATGTCATACAAGTAGAGCTGCCCCGCCGTCAGCCAGACATCGTCGACGCACGCGAGTCGCACCGCAATCGCTCCATCGTTCCAGTGCTCCTTTTGCACGACATGTGGGTCGTAGACGTCAAAGCGACGGTCGGTGCGCGTGTCCTTCAGCACGACCATGCCAGTCGCGGGATCCTTGTCCAAAATGCCAAAGCGCGAAAAGTAATGCGTGTCGCGCACTTGCCCGAGCCGCTTGAGCGACGCAGACGAAAGCGAAGCCGGCGGCTCATCAACATACAGCTCAAGCAGCGTCGCGCCATGATGATAGGGGCGCTCAAACAGCAGCCAATCGGTAAACGCCATGTTGTAGGCCATGATTTCGTTTTGAGAAGGCTCCTCGCAATAGCTGAGCCACGGATCGACGATAATCTCGAACTGCTCGCGCGCCGGCTCCAGGAATTGAAACTTCCGCAGCATCCAAAAGTGAGCCATGTCGGCAATATCGTTGCCGACGGCCTCGGCCAGCTGCGCTCGATCAAAAACTTGGTCAGTCATGGCATCCTCCTCAAACTGATGGACCTCAATTTGAGCTTACGAGGAGGGTGGGCAACCGAGGCAAGCGCGGGCAAAATAGGCCTTCGACTGCAAACCAGATGCTAACCAAACACTTGACGGGACACTTGACCGAATGAGTCCACCGCAACAAAACCGCAGGTAGACATAGACAGCCAACCCGCCCTTTTGAGCCAGATGCCCGCAGCCACCACAGAAACAACAGGTGACCACAGCCCAAGAAGTCGACAAATGAACACCCGTACGTCGACAAACGAGCAAATCGCTCGCAAAGAGTGTCCCCAACGACTAGACAAAAAATGACTAGTCATTGGGGACGTTCTTAAATGACTACTTTACAGCTCCAACGCCTCGGCGACTTCGGCTGCGCAGGCCAGGGCATCGGCCATGGCACTCACCACGAGCGAGCTGCCGTTGCGGGCATCACCCGCCACATACACCGGCGCGGCATCCGCGGCGACGCCCTCCGTGCGAGCCGCGAGATGCGAGCCCTCGGCAGCCATCACCGGCAGCGGACGACCAGCGGTGGCAACAGGCACGCTCACCGCATCGAACACGCCATGCTCCGGGCCCGTAAAGCCGCAGGCGATGAGCACCAGCTGCGCCGGCACCTCGTGCTCGGAGCCCGCGATGCGCTCGGGCTTGCCAGCCGACCAATCCAGATCGACCACGCGCAGGCCCGCGGCCGCGCCCTTCTTGTCCAACAGTACCTCGAGCGTATCCACACCCCAAGCGCGCATCTCGCCGCCCATGGCAGCGATGGCCTCCTGCTGGCCGTAATCGGTCTTCTTCACGTTGGGCCACTGCGGCCAGGGGTTGCTCGCCACGCGCGCATCAGGCGCCGCCGGCAAGAACTCAAACTGGCGCACGCTGCGCGCACCCTGACGTACTGCGGTGCCCACGCAGTCGTTGCCGGTATCGCCGCCGCCAATGACCACAACGTCCAGGCCACGCGCGTTCACCGCGGGCTCGCCGCCATCGAGCACCGAGACGGTCGAAGCCGTCAGGTAGTCCACGGCATACACCACGCCCGGGGCATCAATGTTCGCAGCCGAAAGCCCACGCGGAGCACGGGCGCCGGCAGCCACCACGACGGCGTCAAAGTCGTCGAGCTTGGCGGTAACCTTGGGATCGCTCACGTCGGCACTCAGCTCGAACACAATGCCCAGCTCGCGCATGAGCGCCACGCGACGCTCGACCACGGACTTCTCGAGCTTCATGTTGGGAATGCCGTACATGAGCAGACCGCCCGGGCGGTCGTCGCGCTCAAACACCGTCACGCGGGCGCCACGACGCGCAAGCTCCCATGCTGCCACCAGACCAGCGGGACCGGAGCCCACCACGGCAACCGTGGGTGCACCCTCCCCTGCCGGCTCAAAGCGGTGCGGACCGCCGTTGGCCCACTCATGGTCGCTAATCGCGCGCTCGTTGTCATGGATCGTCGTGGGCTGGCCGTCGACCGAACCCAGGTTGCACGCGGCCTCGCACAACGCCGGGCACACGCGGCTCGTGAACTCGGGCATGGGCGAGGTGAGCGACAGGCGCTCGGCAGCCTCATCCCAGCGGCCGCGGTAAACCAGCTCGTTCCACTCGGGAATCAGGTTGTGCAGCGGGCAGCCGCTCGGACGTGCCTTGCCAAAGCTCACGCCCATCTGGCAAAACGCCACGCCGCACATCATGCAGCGGCTCGCCTGGGCACGGCGTGCATCGTCGTCGAGTTCAACGTACAGCGGATCGAAATCACGGCTGCGCTCCTCCACGGGGCGAAGCTCGTGGGTCACACGATCGATATCAAGAAAAGCACCGGGCTTACCCATGGCACTTACGCCTCCTTCTTGGTCGAAGCAACAGAGCTGGCAGCCACAGACGCAGCGCCAGCAGCACCGCCCGCAATATCGAAGCGAGCGACATCCGCGGCGCTCGCGCGACCGGTCACGATGTCAAACGCCAGCTCCTCGGCCTGCGCATGCGTCTTGCCGACGGCCTCGGCGGCGGCGACAATCGCCAGCACACGCTCGTACTCGGTCGGAATGACCTTCACAAAGTGCTTGCTCATCGTCTCAAAGCTGTAGAGCAGCTTGATGCCGCGCGGGCTCTGCGTCGCGTCCACGTGCTCCTGGATGAGCGCACGGACCTGCTCCAGCTCGCCGGCAGTCGGGGCCTTGAGCTCAACGCTCTCGTGGTTCACGCGGGCATCGAGCGTGCCGTACTGGTCAAAGACATAAGCCACGCCACCCGTCATGCCGGCAGCGAAGTTCTGCCCGACCTCGCCCAGGATGAGCGCCAGGCCACCCGTCATGTACTCGCAACCGTGGTTGCCGCAACCCTCGACCACCACGGTGGCACCGGAGTTGCGTACGCCAAAGCGCTGGCCGGCCAGGCCGTTGATGAAGCCACGGCCGCTCGTGGCGCCAAAGAACGCAACGTTGCCCACGATGATGTTTTCGTCGAACTTGTAGGTCGCATGCGGGTTGGGGCGCACCGACACCTCGCCGCCCGAAAGGCCCTTGCCAAAGTAATCGTTGGCGTCGCCGCACACGTTGAGCGTAATGCCGCGCGGCAGGAAGGCGCCAAAGCTCTGACCGGCCGAACCATCGCAATCGATGGTGATGGAGCCGGCGGGCAAGCCCTCGGGATGCGCCTTGGTCACCGCGTTGCCCAGGATGGTGCCCACGCAACGGTTGACGTTGGCGATATCGGCGCGGAAGCGAATCGGACGCAGATGTGCGCGGGCGTCGGCCGTGTAGGGCACAAACAGCGTGGAGTCGAGCGTCTTGTCGAGCTCGCTGTCCGCGGCCATCTGGGGCAGGAAGTGACGGCCGTCGGCACCCGGGATGTGGGCACCGAACTCGCAGGTCGCGCTTGCCAGCACGGGCGTCAGATCGAGCAGGTTAGCCTTGCGGTTGCCCGGGACCTCGATCTGGCGCAAGCACTCGGGATGGCCGACCATCTCGTCGACGGTGCGGAAGCCCAGGCTCGCCATGACCTCGCGCAGTTGCTCGGCAACAAAGAGCATAAAGTGCTCGACGTGCTCGGGCTTGCCGCGGAAGCCGCGACGCAAGCGGCAGTTTTGCGTGGCGATGCCGGCGGGGCAGGTATCCTGCTGGCAGTCGCGCTGCATGAGGCAGCCCATCGAGATGAGCGGCATGGTCGCAAAGCCAAACTCCTCGGCGCCCAGCAGGCAGGCGACGGCAACATCGGTGCCGTCCATGAGCTTGCCGTCGGCCTCGAGCACCACGCGCGAGCGCAGGCCGTTTTGCAGCAGCGTCTGCTGGGCCTCGGCAAGGCCAAGCTCCAGCGGCAGACCGGCGTGCCAGATCGAATCGCGAGCAGCGGCACCCGAGCCGCCATTGTGGCCGCTGATCAAGATCTTGTCGGCAGCGCCCTTGGCCACACCGGTGGCGATGGTGCCGACGCCGGCCTCGCTGACCAGCTTGACCGACACGCGTGCGCCGGGGTTGGCGTTCTTAAGGTCAAAGATGAGCTCGGCCAGGTCTTCGATGGAGTAGATGTCGTGATGCGGCGGAGGCGAGATCAGGCCGATGCCGGGCGTGGACTGACGGACCTCGGCAATCCAGGGGTAGACCTTCTTGCCGGGCAGGTGGCCACCCTCGCCGGGCTTGGCGCCCTGGGCCATCTTGATCTGAATCTCGAAAGCGCTGCACAGGTAGCGGCTCGTCACGCCAAATCGCGCACTTGCTACCTGCTTGATCGCGGAGTTCTTGGAGTCACCGTTAGCCAGCGGGGTCTCGCGGCGCGGGTCCTCGCCGCCCTCGCCGGAGTTGGAACGGCCATGCAGGCGGTTCATGGCGATGGCCATGCACTCGTGTGCTTCCTTGCTGATGGAGCCGTACGACATGGCGCCGGTGTTAAAGCGGCGGACGATGTTGAGCGCGGGCTCGATCTCGTCGAGCGAAACCGGCGTGCGGCCGCTGGCATCAAAGTCGAGCAAGTCGCGCAGGCGCACGGCACGACCTGCGCGATGCAGGCGGGCGCTGTACTCCTTAAAGGTGTCGTAGCTGTCCTCGCGACAGGCAGTCTGCAGCAAGTAGACAGTCTGCGGATCGATGAGGTGATCCTCGCCGCCGAACGGGCGCCACTTGGTCAGGCCCAGTGTGGGCAGCTGATCGGGAGCCGGGCTCTTAAGGATAGCGAGCGCGGCGTCGTAGCGCTCGTTTTGCTCGCGCTCGACGTCCTCGACACCCATGCCGCCCACACGGCTCACCGTACCGGCAAAGTACGCGTCGATGAACTCCGGGGTAAAGCCCACGGCCTCGAAAATCTGCGCAGAGTGGTAGCTCTGCACCGTGGAGATGCCCATCTTGGACATGATGGAGACGATGCCCGCGGTCGCAGCCTTGTTGTAATTGGCGATGCCCTGCTCGGCCGTCACGTCCAGATCGCCGCGCGCCGCCAGATCGCGGATGCACGCATGCGCGTTATACGGATAGATGCCGCTCGTGGAGTAACCCACGAGAGCCGCAAAGTCGTGCGGGGACACCGCATCGCCGCACTCCACCACAATATCGGCAAAGGTGCGCACACCGGCGCGGATCAGGTGATTGTGCACGCAGCCCACGGCAAGCAGCGACGGCACGGGCACCTCGCCCGCTCCGGCGCGATCGCTCAGCACCACAATGTTCACGCCGTCGCGAACCGCGGCCTCGACGTCCTCTGCAAGCTGCTTGAGCGCATCCTGCAGTGCGCCCTCACCCGCGTCGCGGCGGTACACAGCGCGGAAACGGCAGGTCTTAAAGCCCACGCGGTCGATAGCGCAGATGCGGCCGAACTCCTCCTCGCTCAGCAACGGGCGCTCCAGGCGAACCAGCTGGCAGGCCGTACGGGAATCCTCGAGCAGGTTACCGTGGTTGCCCAGGTAGAGCGTGGTCGAAGTCACCATATGCTCGCGCAGGGCGTCGATGGGCGGGTTCGTGACCTGGGCGAACAGTTGATAGAAGTAGTCGAAGAACGAACGCGTCTTCTTGGACAGGCAGGCCAGCGGCGCATCGATGCCCATCGAGGCGAGCGGGGCCTTGCCCTGCTGGGCCATGGGACGCACAACCTCGTCGACGTCATCCCAGTGGTAGCCGAGCTTGGCCATACGCACGGCGGCGGGCACCTCGGCGTCCTCGGCGGGCGCTGCCGCAGCTGGCCTATCGAGCGCGTCGACGGTCAGTGTCTCCTCGGCAATCCAATCACGGTAGGGCTTTTCCTTGGCGTAACGGGCGCGCAGCTCGTCGTTGTAGATGACGCGGCCGCGGGCAAAGTCGACCTCGAGCATCTGGCCCGGCCCCAGGCAGCCGCTCGTCAGGATGTTCTCGGGGCTCACCTCGATGGTGCCCACCTCGCTTGCCAGCATAAAGCGACCGTCGCGCGTCACATAGTAGCGGGCAGGACGCAGGCCGTTACGGTCGAGGGCGGCGCCCAGCGTGCGACCGTCGGTAAAGGCGATGGCCGCCGGGCCGTCCCACGGCTCCATAAGCATGGACTGGTAGGCGTCGTAGGCGCGGCGCTCCTCACTCAGACTGTCGTTGTGGTCCCACGGCTCGGGCAGCAACATGGATGCGGCACGCGTGAGCGGACGGCCGTTCATGACCAGGAACTCAAGCACGTTGTCCAGAATCGCGGAATCGGAGCCCTCGCGGTTGATGATAGGCATCACGCGCTCAAGATCGTGCTGCAGCACGGGGCTGTACAGGTTGGGTTCGCGGGCGCGAATCCAGTTGACGTTGCCCTTGAGGGTGTTGATCTCGCCGTTGTGGATGATAAAACGGTTGGGGTGCGCACGCTCCCAGCTGGGCGTGGTGTTGGTGGAGTATCGCGAGTGGACAAGCGCCACGGCCGTTTTGACGGCGGCGTCGTTGAGGTCGATGAAGAAGCGACGCATCTGCGTGGCGACCAGCATGCCCTTGTACACGATGGTGCGCGAACTCATGGAGCACACGTAGAAGATCTTGTCGCGCAGGGCAAACTCGGCATCGGCCTTCTTCTCGATGGTGCGGCGGCACACGTACAGGCGGCGCTCGAAGGCGTCGCCGGCGGGCGTGTCGTCGGGGCGGCCCAGGAAGGCCTGCAGGATGGTAGGCATGCAGGCGCGGGCCGTCTCGCCCAGATCGTGCGGGTCGACCGGGACCTCACGCCAAAAGAGCAGCGGCACGCCGGCCTCGGCGCAGCCCTCCTCAAACACGCGGCGGGCATCCTCTACGCCCTTGTCGTCCTGCGGGAAGAACAGCATGGCCACGCCATAGTCGCCCTCTGCCGGCAGAATCTGGCCGCACTTTTGGGCCTCTTTACGGAAAAAGTGATGCGGAACCTGGAACAAGATGCCAGCGCCGTCGCCGGTGTTCTTCTCGAGTCCCGTGCCGCCGCGGTGCTCCAAGTTGACCAGAATGGACAGCGCATCGTCCAGAATCTGGTGATGGCGCTCACCGTTGATATCGGCGAGCGCGCCGATGCCACATGCATCGTGGTCGAATTCGGGGCGATAAAGGCCCTGCTGCTGAGCGGAATCTGCCTGCATCGCGATCCTCCCCTAGATATTTAGACAGTCAGTTGAATAGGCATAGTAGGAGCATCGCCGGCCCGTTGTGTTTCCCACCCGTTTCGAAACAATCGCGTAACGCACACCTTACGAGTGGGCACCGCCGACCTCAAGGGCGAAAACATAGGCCCCAAGTTCGGCCTGCAAACTCACCTCTTCAAACATCTCAATCTGTAACAGTAAGACCCAATTTCGACGACTAACTGTTACAGATTGAGATGTTTTCGAGAGACGGTTCCGAATGTCTCAATCTATAACATGAAGGGCCGGTTTTTGCAGCTAACTGTTACAGATTGAGATTTTCTGCGGAGCGGTTTTGGTTTGTCTCGATCTGTAACACCTAGGCCCAATTTCCATCCCTAGTTGTTACAGATCGAGACATTTCGGCAGCCCCCTTTCACCATCCCATTCAAATACAACAATTTTGTTAGTCTTGGTTAACTTTTTGACCTAAAACGGGTATCCTTTGCGGCGTCAAGCAAACGGCACGCACACCATGCCAGATCAAGGAGGCCCCTATGGCGCACCAAGCAGACCAGCAGACGATGCAGCTCGTCCTTATCCGTCACGGAGAATCCGAGTGGAACAAACTCAACCTGTTCACCGGCTGGACCGATGTTGAGCTCACCGACACGGGCCGCGAAGAGGCGGCGGCAGGCGGCCGCGCCCTCAAAGAAGCCGGTTTCGACTTTGACGTCTGCTACACTTCGCGCCTCAAGCGCGCGATCCACACCCTCAACATCGTGCTCGGCCAAATGGATCGCGAGTGGTTGCCCGTCATCAAATCCTGGAAGCTCAACGAGCGCCACTACGGAGCGTTGCAGGGTCTCAACAAGGCCGATGCCGCAGCGGAGCACGGCGACGAGCAGGTGCTCATCTGGCGCCGCTCCTTCGATGTCTGCCCGCCGGCACTCGAGCCGGACGACGCGCGCGATCCCCACACCCAGGAGCAATACCGTGATGTCGCGCCCGATCAGCTGCCCTATACCGAGTGCCTCAAGGACACGATAGCCCGCGTCTGGCCTTATTTTGAGGATGAGATTCGCCCCCAGATGCTCGCCGGCAAGCGCGTACTCATCGCCGCACACGGCAACTCCCTGCGCTCACTCGTCATGAAGCTCGAGCACCTCACGCCCGAGGAGATCCTCAAGGTCAACATCCCCACCGGCGTGCCGCTCGTCTACACCTTCGATACCGATTTCAATGTCCTCGACAAGCGCTACATCGGCGACCCGGCGACCATCGCCGCCAAGATCGACGCCGTGGCCAATCAGGGCAAAGCACACAAGTAGCCCCAACCCAAATCCGACGCGTGGCGCCGCACGACCCAGATGCGACGTCACGCCGCCCATACACAGGAGCGCACCATGCTCAACCATCTCAAACAACGCTTTGGCTCCCGGCGCACCGGTGGTCACGGAGGCCTAGACATTGCGCGGCATATCGGCCCCGGGCTGCTCGTGACCGTCGGCTTTATCGACCCGGGCAACTGGGCCTCCAATATGGCCGCGGGCTCGCAGTTTGGCTACGCGCTGCTGTGGATCGTCACGCTGTCCACGATTATGCTCATCGTGCTGCAGCACAACGCGGCGCACTTGGGCATCGCCACGGGCGCCTGCCTTGCCGAGGCCACGACCCGCTTTCTCCCCCGCATCGTGGGACGCGCGGTGCTCGGCAGCGCCTATCTCGCGACCATCGCCACCGCCATGGCCGAAGTCCTGGGCGGCGCGATTGCCCTTCAAATGCTCTTTGGGCTGCCCGTGCGTGCGGGCTGCGTCATCGTGGCGGCAGTATCGATGGCGATGCTCATGACGAACTCCTACAAGCATGCCGAACGCTGGATCATCGCCTTCGTAGGCGTGGTAGGACTCTCGTTTTTGGCCGAGCTCGCACTAGTCAAGGTCGACTGGCCGCAAGCCGCCGCAAGCTGGATCACGCCCAGTATGCCCACTGGCTCTGCCGCGATTATCGTGAGTGTCCTGGGTGCGGTCGTTATGCCACACAACCTTTTTCTGCACTCCGAGGTCATCCAATCCATGCACTTCGAAGGCCAAGGCGAGCAGGTTATCGAAGAGCGTCTGCGCTACGAGCTCTTCGACACGCTCTTTTCGATGGGCGTGGGCTGGGCAATCAACTCGGCCATGGTCATCCTGGCCGCAACGACCTTCTTTGCGCACGGCATGGTCGTAGACGACCTCGCCGTCGCAGCGGCCACGCTCTCCCCCATTCTGGGCCCGGCGAGCTCGACCATCTTTGCGGTAGCGCTGCTGTTCGCGGGACTATCGAGCAGCGTGACAGCGGGCATGGCGGCGGGGACCATCACTGCGGGCATGTTCGACGAGGAATACGATATCCACGACCGACATTCCTCGATCGGGGTGGCGGCCTGTTTCGTCGTCGCAGTGACGGCGTGCCTGGTCGTCCCAAATCCTTTTGAAGGTCTCATCTGGAGTCAGGCACTGCTGTCGCTTCAGCTACCGATTACGGTCTTTGTGCTCATACGGCTCACCAGTTCACCCCGCGTCATGGGCAAATACGCCAATTCGCGTCCACTCAACGCGCTGCTCGTAGGGATCGGTGCCATCGTGACGATTCTCGATGTCGTGTTGTTGACAGGGATGTAATGGGGCGGGGCACCTACTCAGGCAAACGTCTCGATCTGTAACATCTAGACCCGCTTTCGATGTCTAGATGTTACAGATTGAGATCTTCTGCCGGACGGTTTTGGTTTGTCTCGATATGTAACAAGTGGGCCCAATTTCCACCGTTAGATGTTACAGATTGAGACAAAAGGTCGGCCGGACTCACAACAGACAGGATCGGCCAACAGCAACCGTGATCCCTTGGGGGCGGAGGAAAAGGGCCCCGGCCGAGAATTCGACCGAGGCCCTTGGACAGAGCTATGTTCGGCTTTCGCCGTGTGTCTGCGAGCTACTCCTCGACGAGCTCAAACTGATCGGGACCGACGCCGCACACCGGGCACACATAATCCTCGGGCAGCTCGGGCGTATCGACCTCAACCTCGTAACCGCAAACGACGCACACGAACTTATACGTCTTCTTCTCCTCAGCCATGATGTTCTCCTCTCAAACGCGACTGGTGATGTACTTCATTTATCAGTATAGATTCTCAATAATATAATGCAAGTATTTTTAAAACATTTCTAGCCTTGATACGAGGACGCCTTCGGAGGCGTCTTGCCCTTCAGGACCTTATGGTAGTAATCGTAGGTGAGCGGCGTCTCGTCACTCAAGCGCTCGGCATCCTCGACCTCGCCGATAAACAGTAGATGCGTGCCAACATCCACAGTGTCGATCAAATGGCAGCTAAACAGGGCCGCCGCGTGCTCGGGCACATAGGGCATGCCCAGAGCCGTCTCGCGGGTCTCGTATTTGGCAAACTTGTCATAATCGCTGCTGGTGCGGAACCCAAAGTTACCGATGTAGAGCATATCGGCGGTCTGATCGATCACGGTCAGCGCGAACGCTTTGGCCGAAGCGATGACGCCCGAGGTGACGTTGTCCTTGTTCACGGCAACCGAAATGCGCGGCGGCATGGACGTCACCTGCACCGCAGTGTTGATGACGCAGCCGGCGCGCAGCCCGTCTGCCGCGGCGCTCACCACGTACAGACCGCTCGGCATGGTAAAGAACGCAGTTTTGTCCATAACAATCACTCCCCTAACCCGGGTTGGAACCTCATGGATGTATGTACCCACAAAAAAGGCGGCGCCCACAACGGACACCACCTTTGAGACATATGTGTCAAAACAGTATAAGCAAGATGAGACGCCCGCAGTTGCGGTGAAATAAGGACTGAATAGCCCCTCAAACAGGCAAAACAGTCCGTATTCCACCGCAACTTATACAGAACGCCTAGCGATTGCGCTCCTTGAGGGCGCGGTCGATCTCGCGCTGGACATCGCGCTTGGCCATATCCTCGCGCTTGTCGTAAAGCTTCTTGCCGCGGCCTAGGCCCAGCAGCAGCTTTACGCGGCCGTCGGTATTAAAGTAGAGCTCCAGCGGCACCAGCGCATAGCCGCGGTTGCGAAGTTTGCCGTCAAGAAAGTCGATCTCCTTGCGGTGCAGCAGCAGACGGCGCCGACGGTCGGGATCGCGATTCCACACGCCACCATGACTATAAGGGTGGATATGCAGGCCGACGAGCCAGCACTCCCCACCACGAATCAGTGCGAAGGTATCGGTAATCTGGCACGCGCGCTCGCGAATCGACTTGACCTCGGTACCGCTCAGCTCAATACCGCACTCAAACGTCTCATCGATAAAGTACTCGTGATGTGCCGAGCGATTCTTGGAAATGAGCTTGCGCTCGCGCTTACTGGGCATCGCCGGCCTCCTTGGCACCATCGGCGTTTGAGCCCGCAGCCTCGCGCTTTGCCCTGCGCTCGGCATTAAGCTCGGCATCGCTCTCGCGCACCAGTTTGATAATCGCCGCGCAGGCCTCCTCGCCCACCAAATCGCGAGCACGCACCGTCAGGCGCGTAGCCTCCTGCTTGTCGCCGTCGCTTGCAGCATCGGTCGCACACATGATCAGGCAGATGGCAATCTCGGCCGAAGGCGAGGTCGGCACGCCCTGCAGGGCGAGCTCACCCATCACATGGTCGTCACTCTCGTCCGCGGCATCCGGATAGGTGGTATGGATCTTGTTGAGCAGGCGCGTCGTATGCGCATCATTGGGCGCCAGGCGCAGCGCCAGACGCGCGCAGCCCACGGCAGCCGAAATGTTCTCGGTCTCGGGCTCCAAGAAGTACTGACCCAAATTGGTGTAGGCGCGTGCGGCGCACTTACCGTCGCTCGCGCGCTCCAGCACCGAGAACGAGAGCGATGCCCACTCCTGCTTGTCCTCGAGCGCGCGGAACAGCTCGGCCAAGTCCAAGCGATAGTTGCAGTTCATGGGATCCCAACGCACGGCCTGCATCAGGGCATTCCGAGCACTCACATAATCCTGCTGGCGAATGTAGGCAAACGCCATGTCGGAGTACAGGCGGTCAAAGGGAACCTCGACCTGCACCAGCTCGCGCGGATCCTTCTCCACGCGGCGATAGGCCAGGCGCTCAAACTTGCTGTCGAAGCTAAAGTACTGGCGCTTCTCCTCCGTCTTGCACTCAGCGTCGATATACTCCTCGGCGAGCTCCACCAGACGCTCAAGCAGCGGCGTCGCCGTAGCCAGGTCGCCCTGCGCCAGATAGTTCTCGGCATACGTGATGTCTTCCAAGCTGATAGGCAGGTCCATGACAACTCCTCGGTCCGGGCGGCAGACTCAACGCGCGCCTTAAATATCGGTCAATACACAAAACCCGGGTCTCTTACGAGGCCCGGGCGTTCAATTTTGGTAGCCCGTACCAGATTCGAACTGGTGATCTCCGCCTTGAGAGGGCGGCGTCCTAAACCGCTAGACGAACGGGCCATATGTAGCAAATGCAATGGCTGGGATGGAGGGAGTCGAACCCCCATTGACGGAACCAGAATCCGCTGTCCTGCCATTAGACGACATCCCAATGACTGCATCGCTGCGCTCGGCTGTGCCTTTGCGCAAGAAAGAAATATACGGGAAGTCCCGCCGTGACGCAAGCCCTAATTTTGACTTTTTTGAAATTCAGTCAAATACGGCCGACACGTGAAGGACCTGTGAAGCACCAGCGACACGTACGGCGCCAAAGCCCGTAAAACATCCCACATCTACCGCTGGTAGATTACAACAATGCAGCACTCACGGCTGATGGCACAATCAAACCGTCATCATTACACGGATATCGAGGCGCCATGGACGAAGAGCTTGATTACCTATGGGAGACCCTGGGCCTCGAGATCACTGCTGACCTTTGGCCCGAACGGGACAAAATCCATCCCACCCTGCGCCCCGCCATCACGGTGGTGCAGGCAAAATACCGCCGTGCATCCTTTTTGATCATGCGGATGTCATGGCACGCGGGACTCCCCGACCTTAAGCGAATCCAGGCAAGCCTCGTCGAGCTGTCCGGTATGCCGACTGTCATATCCGAGGCGCACCTGGAGCTGCGCCAACGCGAGCGACTGCAACAGCAGCGGATTCCCTTTATCTGCCCCCGTGTTCAGGCATATCTGCCCTTTATGGACGAGGAGTACTGGAGCGGCAAGCCCAACAAGCACGTAAAGGTCTACGGTCCGCACGAATGGGCACAGCTCAAGGATTGAGCCGAGCGAGCCCTCCGATGGAAAACACGTCCCACCCCGAGCGCTCAAAACGGGTCGCACTTTCCGCAGCCGCTACAGCAGCGCCTCGGTCCAAGCTGCTTCCCTAAAGCCGGGAATCGCAAAGTCGTCGCCCACCAACAGCGGACGCTTAACCAGCATGCCGTCGGTCGCCAGCAGCTCGTAGCACTCCCAATCCGTCATGCCCGCATCCAGACGCGCCTTCAGGCCCAGCTCTCGATATTTCATGCCCGACGAATTAAAGAAGCGTCGCACCGGCAGTCCCGAACGAGCAATCCAGGTCGCAAGCTCATCAGCCGTGGGATTGTCCAAAACGATATCGCGGTCGATATACTCTACCCCGTGTTCGTCCAGCCATGCCTTGGCCTTCTTACAGGTCGAGCACTTGGGATATTCAATAAACAGTACGGTCATGGGAATCCTCCGAATATAGATCGGCCAACGCAGGCACACGCCACACGAGGCGCCTTCGCATGATGGGCCAATTGTAGCCCACGGGTCACACGCTAAACGAACTGTACCCCGAATCCGCGTTTGATGAACGGCAGCAGCTCCATTGCCTCGGGCGTGATATGACCCGCAACGTTCATGCGCTCGTCACCGGGAAGATCGACCCGCGCAATCTCAAGCTCGCCTTCGTAGCGCCCATAGCCGCTATTGCTCACAGCGATCGACCCCGTCTTTCGTGACAGGCCGGCACCGGCATCCATCGGCACGGAATCCGGCTTAAGCGTCGTACGCGACTCCTGAGACCTAAAGATGAGGGTGCTCGAATCGGGTCGGTCGTGATGAATCTGCCCACGTACATAGGCATAACCGGGCTCAAGCTCGCATTGCAGGTCCACGTATCCGGCGGAAACATGAGCAAACTGCGTCCAGCCCGCATCGGAAAGATCGGGGTCGCCGACCAACACAATGTCGCAATCGGCGCCATGTGCAAGCTCAAGCATATTGAGAGCAACCTTTGACGCGCGACCGCGCTGCGCCTCGACCGTCGGCAGTCCCTCGAATACTGGCCCGCGAACGTTAGCATCACCCGGCACAAAAGCCATGATTTCGAATCCAAGCGCCGCAAGACGAAGATTCACCCGAGCAATGTCCTCCAGAGCTAAACCGGTATAAGGCTTGGGGTAAAAATTGTGGCAGGCGGCAAAACGAGTCACATCGGCACCGGCCTCACGCCACGATGCGATTTCATCAGAACTCACCGTCGATGCATTGACCACTATGCGAAATACACCGGACAGCTCCGCGACCCGTTGGGCGCTAAAGCCATAGTCCAAACGAAGGTATTCCAACCCCAGATCGCGCAGGTCCTCGATGCGCTCAAGCCCGAGCAAATCGCACGTGCGCGGCCCCACATCGGCGATGAGCGCAATGCCGCGGGCGGAGAGCAGCGACAGCACATGACGGACCTTATCGGCATACGCCGCTCCCCCATCCTCGGGAATATGCAGTGAGGTGAACGCGTAGCGCGCACCCGCCGCGGCACCACGCTCAATCGTCCGCTCAATATCCTGCAAAGGGCTGGAAAGATAAATCGAAATACCCGTTTTCACGCTACAACGCTCCTTTAAAAAAGGCCGGCGGAGCAGTTAGCCCCGCCGGCACAACCATAGCATCAAGAAATCTGCCGCGCGCCGCGAGCCCTGAGCAACACGGCTCGCGATATCAAACTATTCGCCAAAGAACTCGTTGATCTTCTGCTCGTCGACGCCAAAGAACCACGTCAGGACAAAGCCAGCGGCATAGGCAAGCAGCATAGCGGCAACGTAGCCGAGCTGCTGACCAGGAACGACGATCAGCAGGCCAAACAGACCGGAAACGCCCTGAGAAACCGTGCCGATGTGAAGCAGCGCCGCGAGCGCGCCGCCAAATCCGGCACCCAGGCAGGCCGTCACAAACGGACGAACGAGCGGCAGCGTAACGGCATACATCAGAGGCTCGCCCACACCCAGGATTCCAACGGGAATGGACTCTGCAACGTACTTCTTGAGCTTGGCGTTCTTGGTCTTAAAGTACAGCGCCAAACCGGCACCGACCTGGCCGCCGCCAGCCATCATAAGGATGGGAAGCAGGTAATTGATACCCTTGGTAGCGCCGTCGGGATCGTTGAGCATAGCGTGGATCGGCGTGAGCGCCTGATGCAGGCCGACGGAAACCAGCGGCAAGAAGCCTGCCGACAGGATATAGCCACCCAGGACGCCCAGCTTCTCGAAGATAAAGGTCAAAACGCTAAAGATGGCAGTCGTCAGCCATGCGCCAACCGGCTGGATGACGAGCATCAGAGCAAAGGCGCCGATGATGAGCACCAGCAGCGGGGACAAGAACGTGTCGAGCGCGTTGGGCATAACCTTGCGAATCTGACGCTCCATCCAGGCAAAAAATGCGCCAGCGATAAGAGCCGCGATCATGCCGCCCGCTGCGGGGTTGTACTGCGCATTGGTGAGCGGCAGCAAGATGGCAGTGGCAGGATCGGCCGCGCCAGGCGCAAGCAGGGGCATGGCACTGTTGGCAATACACATCATGCCGGCGATGCCGCCCAGCGCAGCGGAGCCGCCAAACTCACGTGCCGCGTTATAGCCCACCAAGATGGGCAGATAGGCAAACAGGGCCCAGCCCATGGAGCGAATGCCCTGGTACCACCACTCGCCTGCAAGCGCGCCTGCCGTCGAGACGTTAATGACGTTGCAGATACCGTTGATGAGGCCAGCCGCAATGATGCCGGGAAGCAGGGCGACGAAGACATTGGAAATCTTCTTGAGGAAGGCCTGAACCGGCTTGGACTCGTACTTGGCCTTCTGCGCGGCCTTGTTTGTGGCCGCAGCGTCGACCACGCTCTCGTCAGCAACGCCTTTCGCAAGGCCGGTGAGCTTGGAGAACTCCTCGAGCACCTTATTCACCTTGCCCGGACCCAGCACGATCTGCATCGTGTCGTCCTCGACCAAGCCCATCACGCCGTCGAGTGCCTTAATGCCCTCCGTGTCGACGTTGCTCGTGTCTTTGACGGTCACGCGCAGGCGCGTCATGCACGCCGCGTTTGCCAACACGTTGTCTTTACCGCCCAAAAGGTCCAGCAGCTTTTGAGCCAGCTCTTTGTTCGTCATAACTCCTCCTTGTATTGGGTATCTCGTCTGGATGTCATATCAGCTCACGCCGCGCACCTATTGGGCATCGGCATTGCTCTTCTCATGGCCACTCACCGCAGCACGGACATGGCCTCTCGCTCGCTCAAGAGCTACCGCAGCCTGCTCGGCATCGCAGCCCAGCAGTACCGAGACAATAGCGGTTTTTACGTGGCCGCCGGCATCTGCAAGCGCCTGAATAGCGCGCTCGCGCGTGCAGCCGGTCGCCTCCATCACGATGTTCTGGCCGCGCACCACCAACTTCTCGTTCGTCTGCTGCACATCGACCATCAGGTTTTGGTATACCTTGCCGATCTTGACCATGGCACCGGTCGAAATCATGTTGAGGATGAGCTTTTGAACCGTTCCCGCCTTGAGCCTCGTTGAGCCGGTCAGCACCTCGGGACCGGGCACGGGTTCAATGGCAAGATCTGCGCTCTCCCCGATCTTCGACCCTTGGTTGCAGGCAATTGCAATGGTCTTGCACCCAGTTGCCTTGGCGTACACAAGGCCGCCCACCACATAGGGAGTACGACCGCTTGCCGCCAGGCCAACGACAAGATCCTTGTCCGAGAGTCCACGCTCCCGCAGGTCGCTCGCGCCGAGCTCCTCGCTGTCTTCGGCACCTTCGACAGCCTTGATAAACGCCGTCTCGCCTCCGGCAATGAGCCCGACAATCAGATCGGGTGACACGCCAAACGTGGGCGGACACTCCGAAGCGTCGAGTACACCCAGACGACCGCTGGTGCCTGCGCCCATGTAAAAGACGCGCCCGCCGCGCTCGAGTGCCTCAGCAGCCCAGTCGATTGCTGTGGCAACCTGGGGCAACACCTTCGTGACCGACTGGACGGCACGAAGATCCTCATCATTCATCGTCGTGACGATTTGCAGCGATGTCATCGTATCGAGGTCCATAGACCTTTGATTACGCTGTTCGGTCGTGAATTTTGTTAAATCGAGCATTTCATTCACCTCATCTTTCCTGTTTCTCGATGTAGTTTTGCTTAATGACATGCGTCGCCCGTTCGTAGTCGCTGGCAACGTAAGCAGCGTACAGGGCATCGACAACCATAAGCTGGGCCATACGCGAAGCCATGGCACCGCTGCGGACCAAGGGCTCACTCGCAGCGACGCCGAGCACGGCATCGGCCATGGTGGCAAGCTTGGATGATCCATCTACTTTGGTCACGGCCACAACGGGACAGTTGTGACGTTGGGCCTCGGCGGCGCAGTCCAGCACCTCTTGCGTCAAGCCCGAGTAGCTAAAGGCGATTGCCATATCGCCCTCATGCATGTTCTTGGCACACAAGAGCTGATCATGCCAGTCGTCGTACAGATGGCACTCTTTGTCGACACGCATGAGCTTTTGCGCCAGATCGTGCGCGACCAAACGAGAGGCACCGATACCGAACAGATTGACCGCGCGTGCCCGCTTAAGATAGGCCGCACATCGCTCCAAGACGGTGTAATCGAGCGTTCGCGCCGTCGCTTCGATCGTGCGCACGTTGCTTTTCATCACCTTCCCCACGATACGTTCGACGCTGTCATCCATGGAGATGTCCTCGAGGGCAACGTCTTTCTTGTCACCCAAGAGCGCCAGCTCGGCAATCAGTTCGCGCTGAAACTCCTTGTAGCCCGCAAAACCCAAGCGCTTGCAAAAGCGCAAAATGCTCGAGGGCGAGGAGAACGTGGCATCGGCAAGACTGCGGACGGACAGCCCGACCACCTCGTGCGGATGAGCGCTTACATATGCGATGACATTGCGTTCCGCCGGGCTCGCGCTGAGCTCACGCTCGCGAAGCCGCAAAAGCAATCCGTTTGCCATCTCAAACACCTCCGTTGAGAAGAATTAAAGACCAACGAACGATTCGTACCGGATATAAACAGCTTTTACGGTACATTGTGCCGCATCGTGGCGCACAAAGGGCGAGCGTTCTACCGCTCGCCCCTCAAATCCGACCGCTCGGAAATACGCGCGACACAAAATAATTCAACAAGATCGCATTATCAAAAACGGGCTTGTTACCGGCTAGCGCCTCGCATGGGCGCCGATCGGCCGAGTCGCATGGCGCACCAGCACCGCTGCCAGCAATACCAACAGCATCGCGGTAACATAGCCCGCAGCATCGAATCCTAAATCGATAACGTCGAAATGCCTGCCGGGAACAAAGATCTTATGTACCTGATCGCCAACGGAGCAGACGGCGCAAAAGAGCAACACGGGCACGCAACGGGAGCATACGCTCCACGGACGCCTGGAAAAGCAAACCACGACCACCGAGGCGAACAATCCGACGAAGAAAAACTCTACGGTATGGGCAACGCGACGGACGTTCGTGCCCACCCACATGCGAATGGAAGCAAGTCGGCCAGACCGGACATTCGAAGCAGCCGAATCGGTGCCCCCGGTCATCCCATTCTCGGTCTGAGCTTCACCCGCGACATCGGCAGCCTGTACGCCCGTAGCTTGACCCTCCACCACACGCGCGGTGGACTCGCTCAGCAACGACGTCTCCACCGCATTTTGCTCCGTCAGCACCCAGATGCCCGCCAGCGTTGCAGCGAACAGAACGATCGCGGTCCATCCGATTATTTGTTTTACGCGCGCCAAGGGCCTACCTCCTTTTTTGAATATCAGCGAGTGTAGCCCCAAATGACATCGTCACCGTATCAAAATTTGAATCGCAACAGGAAGCGACAAAGCGACGCAAACCCCTACCCCGCCTCGCGCATCCAGCGATCGAACGTCCCCACGCACACGCCCAGGCACTTTGCTGCCTGGCTGCGGGTAATATCGCCTGCCTCATAGCTATCGCGTACCAGATCAAACTGAGGAGGGCACGGCTTGCGAGGTCGACCGAAACGGACCCCTCGCGCCCGCGCCGCTGCAATTCCCTCCGCTTGGCGCCGATGGATATTCTCGCGCTCCACCTGCGCCACGTAGCTCAGCAGTTGCAGCACAATATCGGCAATCAGGGTATTAGTCACATCCGGCGTGCCGCTGGCCCTGGCGCGCGTGTCAAGCAATGGCATGTCCAACACCACAATGGCAACCCCGAGCTCCTTAGTAATGCGACGCCATTCCTCAAGAATCTCGGAGTAATTACGACCAAGTCGGTCGATAGAAAGCACCACCAGCACGTCCCCGTCTCCCAGGACGTGCAGCAGCTCGCGATAGCGCGGTCGATCGAAGTCCTTGCCGCTCGCATGGTCGGCATAAATATTCGCCGAGCCCACGCCATAGGCGCCCAGCGCATCCAGCTGCCGATTAAGATTCTGATCGCGCGAACTCACCCGCGCATAACCATACACCGTCGCCATCTCATCCCCGCTTTCTTGTAAACCTGCCAAAAAGGGACAGGTTTATTTTGGTAGGTTTTACCTCTCGAATAGCAGGTAAGCGGGCGGCCGAGCAGACGGCAAGGTAGCCATGATCCAAATGCGGAGGGCGGCCCCGAAAGACCGCCCTCCGCTCTCCCGCCATGAGTCGAGATTTGGCTAATGGATAAGCTTAAAGTCCAAGTGCCCACGCGTGGTATTGACGCGCGAGACCTCTATAATCACGCGCTGGCCCAGTTCATAGCGAGTCCCCGTGTCGGCGCCCGTCAGCGTAAGCGCATCCTCGTCGAACTCGAACCACTCGTTGCCCAGGCTCTTGATCGAAACCAAGCCTTCGACCTGCGTCAGGTCCAAGCGCACAAAGAGGCCCATGCTGCTAACCCACGAGACGGTTCCGGCATAGCGCTCGCCCAGACGGTCCTCATAGTACTGGGCAATCTTGATCTTTTGCGTCGCATGGCTAGCGGCATCTGCCGCGCGCTCGGCATCGCTGCATGCGCGGCAGATCTGCGGCAGAATGCGCGGCAGCGACTCGCGCCCCTTGCCGATCAGCCGCGGCGTACGGACCAGGGCGTCCTTGCCGCCGAGCTGCTCATAGGCCAACTGCAGTTTGAGCACGCGGTGCACCACCAGATCGGGGTAGCGACGGATGGGACTCGTAAAGTGACAGTAGCACGGCGCGGCGAGCGCAAAGTGGCCCTCGTTGCGCGGCTTGTACAGTGCGCGCTGCATGCTGCGCAGAAGCAGCGTGTTGACGAGCGGTGCGTTGGCCGTACCGGCGGCAGCATCAACTGCAGCCTGTAGCTCATCGGGACTCCCCAGGGCGATACCGGCAGCACGGCGATCGTCGATGATGCCCAGCTGCGCCAGCGCAACGGCGGCACCGTGCAGGCTATCGGGGCTCGGATCCTCATGCACGCGATAGCAGGCCTCGATATCACGGTCTGCCAGCCACTCTGCAACGCACTCGTTGGCGAGTAGCATGGCTTCCTCGATAAGCGACGTGGCACACGAACGCTCGCGCGCCACAATCTGCACGGGTACTCCGTCCTCATCCAATAGAGCGCGAATCTCGGCCGTGTCAAAATCGACTGAGCCGCGGGCACGACGAATACGACGGCGAAGTTCGGCGAGTTCGTTGGCGGCGACAAGGAAATCGCCGAGGTCGACGTTATAGCCGCGAGCAGTTTCCTCGCACGCAAGACCGCGCTCAAGCGCCTCCTCGCGCGAGGCCTCAGCAGCCGCAACATCCTCAGCGGCGCCTTCCAGCACCGAATACTCAACCGCGTCGGCACGCACCAGCAGCGCCTCGGCGCCGTCATAGTCCATACGCACACGCGAGCGAATCACGCTGGGGTAAGGATCGTAATGCCGCACGCGACCCTGCGCATCGAGCTCAATGTCAACGGTAAACGCAAGACGGTCCTCGTCAGGGCGAAGCGAGCATAGGTCACAGGACAGGCGTTCGGGCAGCATGGGAAGCACGCGATCGGCCAGATACACCGATGTCGTACGATGTCGAGCCTCAAGATCGATATGCCCGTCCCAAGCCACATAGTGAGAAACGTCAGCGATATGCACACCCAGCTTGTAGCCACCCTCGGGCGTGCGCTCAAGCGAAATGGCATCGTCAAAGTCGCGCGCGTCGACCGGGTCGATCGTGATGACAAAGCGGTCGCGCAGATCGCGGCGGAGCGGGTCCTTAAGCGCCGCGGACACATCGAGCGAAAGCCCCTCGGCCTCGTCCAGCGCGGCCTCGGGATAGCTATCGGTATAGCCGTAACGCGCCATCACGTATTGAACGCCCAAATCGGGCGCGTCATCTCCGCCAATGCGGCGTTCGATCGTCACGGTGCCCGATTCCAGGCGCGTCGGGTAGGTCAAAATGCGCGCGACAACGGCATCACCCGGGTGGACGCCCAGACGATCCGCCGAGGTATCCTCGGGCAGAATGAAGAAGTCGGCCTTCAGGCGCGAATCGAGCGGCTCGATCACACCGAGCGGACCAGCGGTCTGGTACGTACCCACCACGCTTATGGCTGCGCGCTCAACCACGCCTTCGATCACGGCGCGCCGCTCACCGTGCGGGCTGTTCTTAATGCTCACGGCAACGGTATCGCCATCCATGATCTCGCGCTTACCGCGGCCCATAACCTTGTAGTCGCCGCTCTCGGTTATGACATAGGCGCCATGCTCATGGAGCTGCACGCGCCCGGTCAGGCTCGGACGGCGTTCGCTGCGCACCGGCCCACGCTTATTGCGAGCACTGCGCTTATGCTTGTTATTGCGCCCCATGGCGCCTCCTAACTATCGATTGCGAACTCCAAAGAGTCTACCCAAATGATCCGTTTTCCTGCCGTCCCCTAGGGATCAAAAAACGGGCCGCCCCGCAAGAGACGACCCGTTGGAAGGGATGAATTCCAGGCATGCCTACACGCGCAGGTAGCGGCGCATGGCGATGGCAGAACCAAAGAGACCGATAATCACGCCGACCAGAATCAGCGCAGCATAGGTCACCAGGTAGTACTGCATCGGCAGGGCAAACGACATCCAGCCGATGCTCTCCTGCAAACGCGGAATCATCAGATTGCGCAGCAGCTCCAGAACGCCGATGGAAAGCAGCGAGCCCAAAATGGCCTGCAGTACGCCCTCGGTGATAAACGGGCCGCGAATGAAGCCGTTGCTGGCGCCGACCAGACGCATAATCGCAATCTCACGACGACGCGCCGTGATGGACAGGCGAATCGTGTTGTTGATGAAGATGAATGCGATAAAGGTCAAAAGGCCAACGAGCACCACGGCGGCGATGCGGATGTAGTTGGTCACCTGGAACAGGCGGCTCACTTCCTCCTGGCCGTACAGCACGCTCGCGTTGACGTCGCCGTCATCCGCGATCTTCTGGAAGTCGGCGTTCTTCTTGAGCTTCTGGGCCGTGCTCTCGACCTTGGACGGATCGTCCATCTCAATTGCAAACGAAGCCGGCAGCGGGTTCTGGCCATCGAGCGCGCTCATGGTGGCGTCGGCGTTGCCCGACATCTTGCTCGTATACTCGGCCAGCGCGTCGTCCTTGTCCTTATAGGTCACGGACTTGACGTTATTCCACGTCTTAAGCTCGGCCTCAAAAGCCTGAACATCGGCCTGATCGGCGTCATCGCTAATGAACGCGTTGATGACAACCTGATCCTCGACGGTGCCGATCACGGAGTTCAGCATCGCAGAGCCCATGATGAACAGGCCGATGATAAACAGCGAAAGGAAGATCGTGATGACGGCGCCGAGCGAGGTAGTCCAGTTACGGAAGAAGTGACTGATTGCCTCTTTGAAGGAGTAGCCCACGTTAGTTGGTGCCATAGTTGCCGTAACCTCCCCTCTCCTGGTCGCGGATAACGTGGCCGCCCTCGAGGGCGATCACGCGACGGTGCATGCTATCGACCATCTCGCGGTCGTGCGTGGCGACGATCACGGTGGTGCCGGTGCGGTTAATACGCTCGAGCAGCTTCATGATGCCCAGCGAGATCGCCGGGTCGAGGTTACCCGTGGGCTCGTCGCAGATCAGCAGCGGCGGACGGTTGACCATAGCGCGGGCGACGGCGACGCGCTGCTGCTCGCCACCGGAAAGCTGGTCGGGCAGCGAGTCCATCTGATCGGCCAGACCGACCAGACGCAGCACCTCGGGCACCTGGCTGCGAATGACGCCCTTGGGCTTGCCGATGCACTGCAGGGCAAACGCCACGTTTTCGTAGGCGGTCTTTTGCGGCAGAAGCTTAAAGTCCTGGAACACGGCGCCAATCTGGCGGCGCAGGAACGGAACCTTGCGGTTCTTGATCTTCATGAGGTCCTGACCGGCAACCAGGATGCGACCGCTCGTCGGCTTGACGTCGCGGTTGAGCGTCGACAGCAGCGTGGTCTTACCCGAGCCGGAATGACCGACCAGGAAGACGAACTCGCCCGGATAGATCTCAATGTTGATGTCGTCAAGTGCAGGCTTGTTGGGCTGTGCCGGATAGATCTTGGTGACATGCTCCATAAGGATGACGGGCTCGACACCGGCCTGCTTGGCCATCTTCTTGCGGCTGGCCTGCGGATCGATGGGCGCAAACACCGACGTAAAATCGGGGTTGTTGAGCGCGTTATCGAGGCTTGCGACCTCGGCTGCCTGATCGCTCTCGACCACCGGGGCAGCAGGCTGCGTGGGATCGGGAATAGCGGCAAAGAGACCGGACTGCGCAGGCTGAGGAACCGGCGTCGCAGGGGCCATGGGGTCGGGAATGCCGGCCATGGTAGGCTGCGGCGCGGCGGCGCCAGCCTGAGGCTGCTCCACGCGAGCGGTCACGGCCTGAACGGGCTCAAAACCCGCCGTGCCGGAAAGCGCGACATCGCTGGTGGGATTGTAGGCAAAGGGATCGGATGCCGGCTGTGCCTGATCTGCCGGCTGAGCGGGGGCCTGAGCAACAGGCTGGCCCTCTGAATCCGGAGTGGCGAAACGACTGCCCTGGACGCCTGTCTGCGTCTTGGGGGCATCATCGCCCGCACCGGAGGTACGGAAGTGGTTACCCACTGGTGCTCCTTATCGTCGTGCGTTTAAACTACATGAGCGCTTTGTATTTTAGCAGCATTAGCTTTGCTGCACATAAGAAGCATGGCGGGGTTTGGGTCTCACCGGCCGGGCGCAGGGTTACCTCCCAAATCGTCCTCGCGCATGGCCGGCATTTGTCCTGCTCCTGCGGAGCTGCGGACAAACGCCGGCCTGCGCTGCGGAAAGATTTGGGAGGTAACCCTGTGCCCGGCCTGCGGCTACTATGGGGCCGACGCACCAACTTGAGATGCTGCGCATACAAAGTTGGAAGGGTCTGAATTGCACTTTGTTGGGATGGGCCCGTTTCCCCATGGGAACTTTGCTTGGCAGGACTCTAATTTAAATTCAGCATAAACAGGGGCGCCCTCTTTGGGGACGCCCCTGTTCTGGTTTGCATGTGGTTGTTGAGGCGATACTTTGCCTCGTCTTGTCCTAGGCCAAGAACTCCTTGGTGGTCGCCACGATGTTGGCGGCGTCCAGACCGTACTTGTGCAGGAGCTCGGCACCCGGACCGGACTCGCCAAAGGTGTCGTTGACGCCAATCTTCTTGAGCGGCGTCGGGCACTGCTCGCACAGGACGTCGGCAACGGCGCTGCCCAGGCCACCGATCACAGAGTGCTCCTCGACGGTCACGACGTGGCCGGTCTTGGTAGCGCTCTTGACGATCAGGTCGGCGTCGATGGGCTTGATGGTGTGCATGTTGATGACCTCGGCATCGATGCCCTCGGCAGCGAGCTGCTCGGCGGCCTCGAGGGCCTCGCCGACCATTAGGCCGCAGGCGATGATGGTGACGTCGGTGCCCTCGCGCATGACGATGCCCTTGCCTACCTCGAACTTGTAGGTCTCGGGGTCGTTGATAACCGGCGAGGCCAAACGGGCAAAGCGCATGTACACCGGACCGTCGCACTCGTAGGCGGCGCGCGTCACGGCGCGGGCCTCCACGTCGTCGGCGGGAACGATCACAGTCATGCCGGGGATGACGCGCATGAGAGCGATATCCTCGCAGCACTGGTGCGTGGCACCGTCCTCGCCCACCGAGATACCGGCGTGCGTGGCACCGATCTTAACGTTGAGGTGCGGGTAGCCGATGGAGTTACGGACCTGCTCAAAGGCGCGGCCGGCGGCGAACATGGCAAAGGTGCTCGCAAAGGCAACGCGACCGGTGGTTGCGATACCGGCGGCAACACCCATCAGGTTGCTCTCGGCAATGCCCACATCGAAGAAGCGGTCGGGGCAA
Source organism: uncultured Collinsella sp. (assembly GCA_900549345.1). GTDB lineage: Bacteria > Actinomycetota > Coriobacteriia > Coriobacteriales > Coriobacteriaceae > Collinsella. The sequence continues at coordinate 4,861 of UROC01000015.1, read as the reverse complement.
GCGGCCTTAAACTTGCCGGTCTGCGTGGCGGCGGCCAGGTCGGCGTCGAGGACCACAAAGTCATCGTGCTCGTTGGCGAGCTCGACGAGGGCCTCGCCGTAGCTTACGCGCGTGGCGATTTTCTTGACGTCTGCCATCCTAGAGCTCCTCTCCGGCGGCCGTGAGCTCTGCCATGGCCTGCTCAAACTGTTCATCGTTGGGGGCCTTGCCGTGCCAGCCAACCTGGTTCTCCATAAATGACACGCCCTTGCCCTTTGTGGTCTCGGCGATAATGGCCGTAGGCTGGCCCTTGGTGGCGCGGGCCTCGGCAAAGGCGGCGCGGATCTGGTCGAAATCGTTGCCGTCGGCGAGCTCCACAACGTGGAACTTAAAAGCACGGAACTTGTCGGCGAGCGGCATGGGGTCGTTGACCTCCTCGACGGGGCCGTCGATCTGCAGACCGTTGTGGTCGACGATCACGCAAAGGTTATCGAGCTGCTGGTTGCCGGCAAACATGGCGGCCTCCCAGACCTGGCCCTCCTCGCTCTCGCCATCGCCCAGCAGGGCGTACGTGCGGTAAGTATCGCCCCAGTGCTTGGCGGCAACGGCCATGCCCACGGCGGCGGAGATGCCCTGGCCGAGCGAACCGGTGGACATGTCAACGCCCGGGGTGTCGTTCATGTTGGGGTGACCCTGCAGGTGACTGCCGATGTGGCGCAGCGTCTCGAGATCCTCCTTGGGGAAGAACCCACGCTCGGCGAGCACGGCGTACAGGCCCGGAGCGCAATGGCCCTTGGAGAGCACAAAACGGTCGCGATCGGCCTTGCGGGGATCGGACGGGTCGACGTTCATTTCCTCAAAGTACAGATAGGTCATGATGTCGGCAGCACCGAGCGAACCGCCCGGATGGCCGGACTTGGCAGCGTGCACGCCGGTGACGATGCCCTTCCTTACCTCGTTGGCAACCTTTTTGAGCTCTTCGTCGCTCATTGTGCCTTCCTTTCATCCTCTTTAGACAAGATGCGCACGGCACCGAAGGTAATCCCAACACAGCCGCAATGCACGTACGTCATTCATTATGCTGGAAACTGATGGCTTTACCAGAGTTTTTATCATTATTTGAACAATTTAGCAGGCAGAACCGCTGATGAAACGGTTTATCAATGTGAACGTCTTTTGGATGGAACGCGGTCGCCCCTACGCGCTAATGTCCTTGAATCCCTCGCCGAAGGCTTCCGTAACGTCAGCGACCGTCACAATGGCGTGAGGATCGCGCTCGCGCACGATCGTCTTAAGGGTATTGAGCTCTCGACGGCTCACGATGACCATGATCACCGGCTTCTCAGCACCCGAATACATGCCAGTCGCCTTAAACTTGGTACAACCACGACCCAGGCCATACATAATATCGGCAGCGATATCAGGGAACTTGTCCGAGATGATGAGTACCATACGACGCTTGTTGCCGCCATCGACCACGGCATCGATCACGTAGCCGCTAATGACCATCGAAAGGCCTGCATATAGTGCATTTTCGATTGAAAAGACCGGAGCCGACAGCGCACATACGGCAACATCGATCGCCATGACGGTCGAGCCCACGGGCAGCGAGGTATTACGCGAGATGATTTGGCCAATCGTGTCCGAGCCGCCGGTGTTGGCGCCGGCGCGCAGCACCATGCCATAACCGATGCCCGTGATGATGCCGCCCCACATAGCGGGCAGCATCAGATCGGCATGTGCCAGCGGCGCCACAAACGGAGCGAACAGGTCGGTGAAAAAGCCCAGCAGCACAAAGCCTGTCGCCGTCTGCACCACGTAGAACATGCCGCCCTCGCGCATAACGACCAGCAGCAGCAAGGCGTTCATCACGATCGTCTGAATACCAACGGGAAGCGATAGACCGCGCGATGCGCCGACCGCCTGGATAATGGTGGCAAGGCCCGTAACGCCACCGGCAGCAAGGCCGTTAGGAATCAAAAACAGGTCGGTCGCAATAGCGGCCAGAGCGCACCCCAACATAATCTGGGGCAGGTCGTGAAAGAAGTTCATCGAAAGAATGCGCTTAATGTCCAGACGATATGCCATGCTGCCTCCCTCAAAAAAGCGCACCCCATCGGATGCGCTTTGAACTTCTTCTTGTATTCGATTCTACCGATTCGCCGGACAAAAACCACCCCTGCGCAGGGTTTATTCCGAATACAAACCCGTCCAACCGTTGGGCTTAGCATCGGCTTGAAGCCGCCCGATGTTTTAGATCTCCGAGCCTTCTACATCGGCGTTGCCGGTAGCCCAACGGTGATAGCCAATAACAAACGGATCCAAATCGCCATCGTCAAGAACGGCCTCGACGTTGCTGGTCTCCACGCCCGTACGCAGGTCCTTAACCATCTGGTACGGGTAGAGCACGTAGCTGCGGATCTGGTTGCCAAAACCAATCGTGGTCTTGGGTCCGCGAATCTCGTCCAGGGCCTCGGCACGCTTCTCGAGCTCAATCTCGTGCAGGCGAGCCTTGAGGATCTGCATGCACGCGGCCTTGTTCTGGATCTGGCTGCGCTCGTTTTGGCAGGTGACCACAATGCCGCTGGGGAAATGCGTCACGCGCACGGCGGAGTCGGTGGTGTTTACGCCCTGGCCACCCGGGCCACTTGCGTGGTACACGTCGACGCGGATGTCGTCGGGGTTGATCTCGATATCGATATCGTCGGGCAGCACCGGAATGACCTCGACGCCGGCAAACGTGGTCTGGCGGCGCTTCTTGTCGTCGGTGGGGCTAATGCGCACCAGGCGGTGGACACCGGCCTCGGCGCGAAGCATGCCAAAAGCATCCTTGCCTTCGACGGTAAAGGTCGCACGATCAATGCCAATGACCTCGGCCGCGGGGCAATCGTTGATGGTGACCTTCCAACCGCGGCGCTGGCAGTACTTCATGTACATCTTAAAGAGCATGAAGGTCCAATCCTGGGCCTCCAAACCACCCTGCCCGGGCTTGATGGTCACAATCGCGTCGCCATGGTCGAACTCCCCGGTAAACCAGCTCGCAAGCTCAAGCTCGTCGATGGCGCGGGCTAGGCGTTCTGCCGTAGCGGCAGCCTCCTCGCGCAATGCGACGGCGTCGGGGTCATCCCCCATCTCCTCGGCAAGTTCCAGCGCAGCGCGGGCATCGGAAAGCTCGCCGCGCGCGGTGTCCACGGCAGCGATATCTTCCTTGGTGCGCGCGATCTCCTCCATCGTGGCGCGAGCGGCGTTGGCGTCATCCCAAAAGCCGGGGGCCACGCTTTTGGCCTCGAGCTCGGTCACGCGCGTGCGCTTTTCGTCCAAGTGGAGATACGACTCGACCTCACCGAGCCGGTCCGCAAACGCGTCCAGCTCGGCGGGCGTTACCTCTAAAGCCTCAGCCATTAACGATTCCTGCCGTGGCAGTACTTAAACTTCTTGCCGCTACCGCAGGGGCACGGGTCGTTGCGGCCCACGTTGACGTACGGATCGTCGCTCTCGGACTTGCGATAGGTGGTCACCTTGCCACCGTTGTTGACGGCAGCCGGACCACCCTGGACAGCCGTGCGGGCCTGCACCTGCGCCTGTTTGCGCAGCACCGAGTCGCCGTTGTCACCATCGACCTCGGCAGGACCGGAGAAGTGCGCACCCTCGAGCGCGGGCTCCTCCTTGTGCTCCACGGCACGCGGGGCAGCCTTGATCTCGATGCGCAGAACCGTGCGCAGGTAATCCTCGTACATGGTGTCGACGAGTATCTGGAACGCGCCGTAGGCCTCGGTCTTGTACTCGACCAGCGGGTCGCGCTGGCCAAAGCCGCGCAGGCCGATGCCGGTCTTGAGGTAGTCCATCTCCTGCAGGTAGTTCATCCAGCGGGTATCGATGACGCGCAGCATGACCTGGGTGTTGAGCTCGCGCATCAGGTCCTCGCCCAAGCGCTCGGCCTTCATGTTGTAGCACTTCTCTACGTAAGCCAGGACATCGGCAGCCAGAGCCTCATAATCCTCGTCGGGGAACTTCGGCGTATCGATGTGGCCGGTGAGCTCCACAACCCACTTGCGCAGGCCCTCAAGATCGCGCTCGCCCTCGTGGCTGTCCTTGGTGCAGAACTCCTGCACGCAGCGGTACACGGTATCGTGCATGACCTCGGTGATGTGGTCGGTCAGGTCCTTGCCGTCCAGAATCTTATTGCGCTCAGCGTAGATGACCTGGCGCTGCTTGTTCATGACGTCGTCGTACTCAAGGACGCTCTTGCGCATGGAGAAGTTGATGCTCTCGACCTTGTGCTGGGCGCTCTCGACGGCCTTGGAGATGATCTTGTGCTGGATGGGCATGTCGTCGCCCATGTCGGCCGTGACCATCATCTTGGAGACGCGGTCCATCTTGTCGCCGCCGAACAGGCGCATGAGGTCGTCCTCGAGCGACAGGTAGAACTGGGTCTCGCCCGGATCGCCCTGACGGCCGGAGCGGCCGCGCAGCTGGTTGTCGATACGACGGGACTCGTGGCGCTCGGTGCCGATAACGGTCAGGCCGCCGGCGGCAAGCACGCGCTCGCGCTCGGCCTTGCAGGTCTCCTTGGCCTCGGCGTTAAACTGCTCAAGCTGCTCGGGCGTCACGTCCTCCATGGTCAGGCCCTCGTACTCAAGGCGCTCGCGCACCAGCTCGTCGGGGTTGCCGCCCAACAGGATGTCGGTACCACGACCGGCCATGTTGGTAGCGATGGTCACGGCGCCGTAGCGTCCGGCCTGGGCAACGATATGAGCCTCGCGCTCGTGGTGCTTGGCGTTGAGGACCTCGTGCGCGATACCGCGCTTCGTGAGGGCGGCGGACAGCTTCTCGGAGCTCTCGATGGAGACGGTACCCACCAGGACCGGCTGGCCCTTAGCGT
>UROC01000014.1 GCA_900549345.1 uncultured Collinsella sp. | reverse complement strand
CCATGACGGCGATCTTCTGGACGGTCTCGGGGAGAACGTCAACGAAGTGCTTGATGGAGAACGGACGGAACAGGCGAACCTTGACCAGGCCAACCTTCTCGCCGTGAGCGTTGAGGTAGTCGATGACTTCCTCGAGCACGTCGCAGAAGGAGCCCATGCAGACGACGACGCGGTCAGCATCGGGAGCGCCGTAGTAGTTGAACAGGCCGTAATCGGTGCCGAGCTTCTCGTTGATCTTCTTCATGTAGCCCTCGACGACGGCAGGGAGCTCGTCGTAGACCTTGTTGCAGGCCTCGCGGTTCTGGAAGAAGATATCGCCGTTCTCGTGGCTGCCGCGGGTGTGCGGGTGCTCAGGGTTGAGCGCGTGGTCGCGGAAAGCCTGGACGGCGTCCATGTCGCACATCTCGGCCAGATCCTTGTAGTCCCACATGGCGACCTTCTGGATCTCGTGGCTGGTGCGGAAGCCGTCAAAGAAGTTAAGGAACGGGGTCTTACCCTCGATGGCGGCAAGGTGAGCCACCGGCGAGAGGTCCATGACCTCCTGGACGTTGCCCTCGGCGAGCATGGCGAAGCCGGTCTGACGACAGGCCATGACGTCGGAGTGATCGCCAAAAATGTTCAGGGCGTGGGAAGCGACGCAACGCGCGGAGACGTGGAAGACGCCCGGGAGCTGCTCGCCCGCGATCTTGTACATGTTCGGGATCATCAGGAGCAGACCCTGAGAAGCCGTGTAGGTGGTGGTCAGAGCACCGGCGCCCAGCGAACCGTGAACGGTACCGGCCGCACCTGCCTCGGACTCCATCTCGACGACCTTGACCGGGGTGCCGAAGATGTTCTTGCGACCCTGGGCCGCCCACTGGTCGACATGGTCGGCCATCGGGCTGGACGGCGTAATGGGATAGATTCCCGCTACCTCGGTGTACGCATACGAAACATATGCGGCCGCCTCGTTGCCGTCCATAGACTTAAACTTACGCGCCATATACCCCTCTCCTCTCATATAGGTATACAGGCCCCGGCGATCGCCGGGATGTTGGCGTGATGGGATTTTCGCTGTTGCTTCCATCATCTGGCAGGCAGACTGAGCAGCAGGTACATGGCGTGGAGAGAAGGCATGCCGAGGCGAGGGGCAACTGATGCGCCCCACAGACCCGACCGCCCGTCTTGCACATGACCGAGCGCCGCAAAGGCCGCATGCCGGATGCTCCCGGGCACGCCCCGGCGATGGGAGGCGCCCGCAACGGAAATCCGCATGCGGGCTTATTGTACCCCGCCGTCAAGTGTAATAGCGGCAAATATAGGCGGGCGGTAAAGGTTTACCCCGACTGACCGCCAAGGGGCGAAATGGCCCCTCGTCCCAAGCGGCCGGCCCTGGCGCGCCAAGGAGTGTCCCCAAGTGTCGGCAGAAAGGGAACGTCCCTATCTGCCGGCTAGAGGGCACCGAAGAGGATGGCGTAGGTAGTGGATTCGCCGAGCTTGAGCTCGTCGCCGGGATTGAGTTGGGCGGAACGGCCGGGCTCGACCTGAATGCAGACGCGCGTGGCCCCGTTTACCACCACGGTTCCGTTGGTGGACGACAAGTCCTCGACGTGCCAGATATTTTGAGCATCGCACCAGATATGGGCATGGCGGGCCGAGACATCGTCGCCGACGTCGGTAATATCGCCCTCACCAGTGGCCAGCGCGCCAATCTCAACACCCTGCTCACTCGGCTGAATCCAGCGCGGGGCGCTCACGACAAAACTGTTTTGCACGCGCAGCAAGCCCAAGGGGTGCGCCGGGGTGGGTTCGCGTTCGCCCGCGGTCATCGACATGCCAAGCGAACGCGGCGTGGATGTGCCTCCGCCACAGGTCGCGTGTGCGTAGTCGATGGCATAGTTCACCGAGGACCGCACATCCGCCGAACAACCGACGGCGACAAACAGCACCAGCACGGCCTCGGCGCGCTCGGCGGGCATGAGTTCCGCCGCTTGGGACAGGCGATCGAGCGCGTTGCGATAGAGATTCGTGTCCTGGTGGCACTCTTCGAGCGCGCGTACCATCGGTTCACCTGCAGGACCGCACACCATATTGATCACAGCCGTGGAGTCCATGGGATTTCGCTGGCGCAGGGCCAGTTGCGACATAATACGCGCAGCCGAGGTACCGTATTCGGCAAAGTAGCGCTGCTGAAGCGTGCCGACCGGTGCGCGAACGATAAAGCGGGAAACCCAAGAGCGATCGGCGGCTCGGCTCTGCGGGCTGCGGCCGTCGGCGAGCGGACGGGACGAAAGCACCAAGCCGCACAGCTCGATATGGCTCAGATGCGCCGCGCGCTTAAAGATGTCAAACATGGCCCCGCATGGGGTGAGCTCAACTTGAGATGCCATGACCTAGGCCTCCTTGGTCGTAGAAATAGAACCGGACGATACTTCGACAGGTCCGCCAAAAGTACGGGCAGCTGCGGCTCCACCGGCAAGCGGAGTCGCCATCTGGGCTTTTGTACGTCGCGGTGCCGAAACGGGAAGTTCAAAGGCAAAGCCCATCGCAAGCAAAAACCACGTAAGCGTATAGGTTGCAACCAGAGCGGCAACAAGGCCGCCCATCACGGCGCGTTGGGAAAATACGCTACATGCAGCCACAACCAGCACCGGAACCTCGCAGGCAGAAAGCGCAAGCACACCCTGCAGGAAGCCCGAGCGCCGATTGCGCGCAAGTGCCCCCGCGGCAACGCCGGCTATGCCTGGCAGCGTCAACGCCAGTGCGGCAATAATACCCGGTAGCGACCCAGACCACACGAGCGATCCCAAAGTCGCCGTCACGCGAGCGCCCGACGCCAGCAGCGCGGCCGAAACCACGACCACAGCCCAAACCACGCCACAGACGACCGTCGCGCCGACCATCAGCGCGCGACGAACCGCGCGGCCGGACGCATCCATGGGGCACGGCGTGAGCGGCTCGCCGCGGAGCGAACGACCGACATTTTGCGCATAGTGGTCACAAAACGCCGAGAGCGCCGCCTCGACCGCCGCCGGCTCGGGACGATCTTTTTGATGGCTGGACAGACAGGCCATCACCACGTCGAACAGCTGGGCATCGACAAACGCCAGCGCATCGCGTAGCTCCTCGGAATCCGGCTCAAGCCCCAGCTGCTGGGCCTGCTCGGCCGCGGCGAGCGCCACATCGGGCTCACGACGAAGCAGCTGAGTCAAATCGCAACCGGGCGCATGGGCACCAATGGGATAGTCGGGCAGCGTGTCCATCTTGAGACGGTAGGGGCTGGCGATGTCGCGCGTCTTTTTGCGCGAACCCGAGGTGCCCGAAGTGCTCGGCGCGGCTTCGTATGGCGCGGCGCCGGCAATGAGCTCGTAAACCGTGCTTGCTGCGGCATAGACGTCGATCGCCGGCGACATACGCAAAGCACGCAGGTCGGGAATATCGTCGGTGAGCATCTCGGGCGGAGCGTAGGCCACCGTCGCGCGACGCAGCGTGGCATAGCGCTCCGTAAACGACGCCTTGCCGCCGGTACCGGCCACGGCCGACGCAGGATCGAGCGCCAGCGACGAGCCAAAGTCGATCAGGCACAGGTCAAAGGTGCCCTCGGCAAGCTGCCGGTCAAGCGGCAGGCGCGCCGTACGCACCATAATATTAGCGGGCGAGATATCGCGATGGACAAAGCCCTCCCCCACCAGGCTCATGCGGCAGAGCAGGTCGAACAGGTCGCGCCCCAAGCGCGCCGTCACAAGCGGCGATAGGCGGCCGGCATCGTCCACGGCAAAGCGCGAGCGCAAGCGGGCGAGCGTCTCGCCCTCGACCCATTCCATGACAATTGCAGGCACACCGTCAACCTCGCCCCAGCCATAGAGGCGGGGAAAGCCCTTAAGGCCCGAAAGGGCGCGATGGCATTCATATTCCTCGCGAAATGCCGCTTTGAACTTGGCGACCAGCGCCTCATGGGCGGCATCGTCGTCAAACTCATCGCGCGTCGGCAAGATGAGCTGTTTGAGTGCTACGGCCTCGCCTTGGGCGTTGACGGCACGCGTCACGCGGCCGATACCGCCACGGCGCATGGTGGCATCGTCGGCAAACAGTATCGTAAAACGACGCAGATAGGCAGGCAGTTCGTCCTGACCGAGCGCAATGGCCGGCTCAAACCCGTCGACACGCGCCAGGCGCAGGCCGACCATGGGATCGCGACCGAGCGATTGTGGTGTGGTGGATGCAAGATCGGTCATCATAGGGCAAGCGCCGCCACGTTATTGTTGAAGTTACCGAGCGCGACGTCATCATCGCCGTAATGGCCGACCCATTGACATAGGTTGGTGTAACAGCCCCACAGATTGGCATACTGCTGATACCACTTTGACCGGGGCGAGAATGTCTGACGACCGAACTCGGCTCGAATGACAAACATCTCCCCGACCAAGCTGTCGCACGGCCTGGGATCTCCCGTAGAGTTATAGGTCGAAACCACGTCATTGGCACGAGAAACATAGCCGTCGAGCATGTTGTACTTGGTCACAAGCCAACTGTGAATGCTCTCTTCCTCAGCAGCGGAAAGGCCGCCGAAGTTTGTATCGTTGTCAGTGTTGCCGCCCGTCGAGCCGCCGTTTCCAGACCCTCCGGCAGAGGAACCCGACCCAGAGCCGCCGCCCGAACTCGACGAATCCGAGCCGGAGCCAGAAGTATCCGAGCTACCGGGCTTTCCGGACTGCTGGGCGTCCTGCTCCTTCTGCTGCTCGACCTTATTCACCGTTGCCGCCACGCTATTGTTGGACAATCGATCGATGATCTTGGTGTTGGTGAGCACGATGGTTTTGCCATTGGCAAGCGTGACATCGTTGTCCGGGGCCTCGGCGCCGTCCGCGTCGTCGGCGCCAAACACAATATGCGCGACCACACTTGCCCAAGCATAGCCAGTCGTGGTGCCCAGATCACTTTTGACCTCATGCCCCACGCGCGGTTCGCGTGCGGCATGTGCCTGCATCATGGACGGCACGGTCATGCCATAGGCAGAAACGCCAGCTATGACCAGCACCAGCGAGCAAGACAGCAGTGCGTACGCCCGCGGCGCCAAGCCCAGTCGGCGTCGCATGCGCACCGCGGTGCCGCGCTTTGTCTGAGTGCCACCGGGCCGCATGCGTTCTCCTCCAACAAAAACACGCCGCTCGGGAGCGGCGCATTCATTCGAATCCATATTTGAGTGTATCAGCGAACCCAAAAGGTTGCGCAACGAATGGGCAAATTAAGGATGTGAGCGGAAGCATCCATGCGATAAGCGGATACAAAGCATCTTTGTTGCACAACAAACATACAGTCGCACGGGGAAATTATGACTACCCCGTGCGTCGCGAGGAAAACATACGGCAGGAGCAGGCTCGCCACCTAAATCGTGCGACGGGCCTCGATAGCGCGCCCAAGCGTAAGCTCGTCGGCATACTCCAGGTCGCCGCCCACGGGCAGGCCGCTCGCCAGACGCGATACCTCAACGCCCAGCGGCTTGATAGTGCGGGCCAGGTAGCTCGCCGTGGTCTCGCCCTCAATATTGGGGTTGGTGGCGATGATGACCTCATGGATATCCTCGTGGCCCAAGCGTGCCAGCAGCTCGCGAATGTGCAGCTGCTCGGGGCCAATCTTGTCCATGGGACTGATCACGCCGCCCAATACGTGGTAGAGACCGTGATAGCTGCCCGTGCGCTCAATCGCCTGGACATCGCGCGGCTCGCCCACCACGCAAATGCGAGTGGTGTCGCGCATCGAATCCTGGCAGATGGAACACTCGTCGGCCGTGGCGTAGTTAAAGCAACGGCTGCAAAAGTGGACCTCCTGCTTAACCTCCAGGATGGCCTCGGCCAAGCGGCGCGCCTCCTCGGCGTCAGCCTCCAACAGGTAATAGGCGATGCGCTGAGCCGACTTGGGACCAATGCCCGGCAGACGGCCCAGCTCATCGAGCAATTTTTGCAGGCTATGGTTCGCACTCATATATATGCGCGTCTTAGAACGGCATGCCCGGGATGTTGAGACCGCCGGTGATGGCGCCCATCTGCTTGTTGGCGAGCTCGTTGACGCCGCGAACGGCCTCGTTGACGGCAGCCATAATCATGTCCTGCAGCATATCGACGTCCTCGGGATCGAGCGCATCGGGATCGATGGTGAGGTTGACGAGCTCCATCTCGCCGTTGACGGTCACCTTGACCATGCCACCGCCGGCAGAGGCGTCGACGGTCTGGGACTTGAGGTTCTCCTGCGCGGCGGCAAGCTGCTCCTGCATCTTGCGGGCCTGCTTCATCATCTGCTGCATGTTCATACCGGCCATAATGGCTCCTTTACGTGCGGCCGCACGCCGAGCTGCAAGGGCAGCCGGAGCGCGGCGGGACTTTCAAACTCAAAAATCGTACCACGGCGCGAGGCAGGCGAGCGGGATGGCCACGCTACCTCAGTCGATATACATGTCCTTGAGCGTAACGATTTGCCAATCTTCGCGTGCGGCGAGCTTCTTTTTTGTCGCGACGCTCACGTCATGCTTGCAAAACAACATGAAATGAGAGGCGGTGAAACCTTTTACCAAGCCTCGCTTGCTTTCGAGATCGTTAATCTCTGCCGACTCGTCAAACGACCCCCTGTATTTGCATTCCCCGATCACCAGGCGCTTTGACACCCGATCGGCAGCTAAAACATCGATGTCATCCTGAGCCCGTTTGTCGGGATTCGTTCCCCACCACGACGACACCGCCGTTGCCGGAATTGGCAACTTGCCCTGTTTCGCCTGCTCAACCAGCCACTCGGCACACAGCGCCTCAAACCGATGACCCAGGTATTCGTTCAGCTGCTCTTCTGGAATCGCGTTGACAACTGCCCGGCCCAAACCGGCCTCGATATCGGACGAATACGGCATGACGAACCGGAACCAAAACGCATAGCACGGCTCGGAAAGCCGATAGATTCCGCGCTTGCTGGTTTCGACACTCTCGCCAAACGGAACGACCTTTTCGATAATTCCCACCGATTCCAGTGCCTTGAGATAGCGAGGTAACGTTGTCTGGGCGACGCCCGCGCGATCCGCGATCTGCTTTGCGCGGTTTGCACCGGCAGCCACAGCCCGCAAAATCGAGTTATACATTGCCGGCTCCTGAAACTCCTGACGAATCAGGCCCTCAGGCTCGCCATAGAGAAACCCCATGGGATCGAAGTAAAGCCGGGCCAGATTCTCCTTGAGTCCCATGCTCGAATCCAGCTGCTGCAAATAGTACGGGACACCGCCAAAGCAGCCGTAAAATTTAAAAGCCTCATGAGCGCTCAGGCCCGGAAGCATCTTGGCTGCATCCCTAAATCCAAGGTCGCGCACCTTGATTTGAGCCGTGCGTCGGCCAAACAGGGGGCTTTTGCGTCCCAGCACATTGCTTTCCATAAAACCCTGATTGCTGCCGCAAAGAATGAGAAATGCGTTCGTTTCCCTGAAGGCCCGGTCGATGGCGACCTGGAAAATCGAGGGCAGCGCCTCGTTGCGCATCGCCGCATAGGGAAACTCGTCGAACACAAAGACAAACCGCTCGGTGCGTGCTCGGTCGGCGATGAAGGAAAGCGCGTCAGTCCAGGATGAGAACCCGCCAATCGATGTGGGGAGATTGAAAAAGCTGGCGATAGCGCGATTAAAATCCGCAAGATTGTCGGCATCGCTTTGCTCGAGAGCGGTAAACGAGAGCGTCCTTTTGCCGCGGCAGAACTCGTTAATCAGCGTCGTCTTTCCCACGCGCCGACGACCGTACACGACGGCCATCTGAAATGAACGCCGCTCATAAAGGGATTCGAGTTTTGCAAGCTCTGCTTCGCGTCCGACAAACATTATGCACTCCCGAATTATGCAATGTCGAATAATTCACACTTGCATAATATCTCAAGATCTATCTAGCAGGACCGGAACCCGGCATTTTCTGCATCCAGCTAGATAGCAAAATGCTAAACCGCCGCTCGAGGTGGCGCTCATGACGGCATGGTAAAATTTGATTGTCAAAGACAGCAATTTGGAGGTGCCCCGTGAATGCCCCCGACGCGCTCCAAAACATCCGCTCAAAACACCCCGTTGCATATTTGCTTCTCTATCTCTTTGCCGGCTGGGTATTACTGGTTATCATCACCCATGCCATAGCCTTTGGAGCAGAACTGCTGGTAGCCGGCTCGGACCAGCCCGTCGTCAAATGGGAGACGACCGATGAGTGCGCCGACGGGACCCGAACCATTTACTACAACAGCCCGTCCCTCTACCAAGAGTTCAAGGTCAAGATAAAGGACTCCAAGATTGTCGATGCCGAACTTGGCTCTTTATTTACAATCGGAGCAACCATCAACGCCGAGCAAATCGAGTACACGGGCAGCCATGCGACGTATCGTATCGACCTCAGCATCCTAGGCCGACCGTCACGCGCCTGTCTGCTCGAATGCGATATACGCGGCACCACACTACACATGTCCGAAATACAGATGCGCCCGGACAAAAGAAAGTGATGTATGACCGAGTCGGAAAAGACTAGGCATAAGCTCGTCCGCCTTCGTAGGCAAAACGCAGGATGAGCGGGGCATTGTTACGCACGAAATCATCGAGTTCTTTGAGGTCCGCTTCGCTAAAGCCCTCGTGTGACACCCAATTGAATGCCGGCAAGATACACTCCGCCGTGTCAAAACCCCAATCGCGCGGGCGCTCCACAACGACCTTCACCGTGTTGTCCTCACGGACTTCGGAATACGAAACCTGCGTATCGTCCTCGAGGCGGACATATTCCCACATCATAAGCTCGCTCCGTTCAAAGGGTTCTCTTCTTGAGCAGTATACCCGCCCACACGGTTACTCCACCGGCTTGAAGATGGTGGACTGGCCGAAGACGCTGCGGATGAGGGCTTTGGCCTCGTCCTCGGTCTGCGGGATGCTCGGGGCTGCACCCTGATGGCCGAAGGGGCTGCCCGCACCGGGATTGAACTCCCAGGGATCTGCAGGAGCGTCCTCTTTGGGGGCAGTTGCAGTGGACTTGGGCGCGGACGCCGCACCCGGCACGTCGAACGGAGGCAGATCGCCCCCGCCCGCATCGGCGGCAAAACCGCCAACCATGGCATCGTCGTAGGGAACCTGCTCGGATTCCCACGGCGCAGACGACGCAGCAGGCTGAGATTTGGGAGCGGACGCGCGCTCGGGCGCACGGGGTGCGGGCTCGGTCGGGAGCTTGCCCGTGGCAGGAGCGCCGGCGGGGTTGTCGGAGCGCAGCCAGGGGGCCTTAGCCAGGTCGGATGACTTGGGCGCAGGCGCGGCGGCGGGCTTAGGCCCAGGGACCGGAGCAGCCGGTTTGGGCGCAACGGGTTCAGGCGCCGACGGGGTCGGTGCCATCACCGGCGTCGCTTGCTGCTGCGGAGCGCTGGCGCTCGAGGATACAGGGGCCGCCGAGGACACGGGTTGCGGGTCCGCAGATACCGCAGCCCGTGCAGATGGAGAATGCTCCTCATGTTGAGGAGCCGGCGTGCCACCTCCATCCAGGACGTAGTCGACGGTGCGACGACCGAAGACCGCACTGACTGTCGGCAGGACTACCGACTGCGTGTCGGCGCGACCGAGCATCTTGATAGCAAAGGTCGAGCCCGCGGGGAACGAGACCGTGAGCTTGGAGCCGTCGTCGGCCGTGGCGCGGGCATTGAGTAAAAGCCCCGCGTAGGAGGCCTGACGAGCCTTGACGCGCTCGACAACCTCGGCCCATTTGCGCTGGAGCTCGCCGGCATCCTCAACCGCAGGGGTCTCGGCAGCACCGGCGGCGGCAACCTGGGCGGCGTTGTTGGGCTTGGACACCGGCACGGTCGATGCCGCAGGCGCGGGAGCCGCAACGGGTTGAGGTGCAGGCGTTACAGGTTTGGGCGCCGACGCAGGAGCCGCGGACTTGGGCGCAGACTGAGCCGCCGGAGCGGCAGCACCACGGTCCCAAGGCATACCGCCCTGATGCGCGGACGCAGCAGCGGGGGCGGCAGTCGCCGCGGGAGTAGCGGCTCGGGCACCCGAGATCAGCGTCGGCTGCTGGGCAGCAACGGATACGGATGCTGCAGGCGCGGCGGTCTGAGCAGCAGCCACGCTCGCCGGCACGGCGCCGTTGGCAACCATGGCCTCCAGGCGTGCTACACGCTCGGCCAGAGCCTCAATGGTCAGATCGGCCTCGGGACGCGCCAGGCGCGTGCAGGCGATCTCGAGCACCAGGCGCACGTCGCTCGCGCCCCTCATCTCCAAGGCGGCATCGTCGAGCACCGTCAGCACGCGAGCCAAACGATCGGCAGGATGCTCGCCAAAGGCAGCGGCCTCGGCAGCAAGCGCCTCGGCCTGCTCGGCCCCGCCCTCAAACAGCTCGGCGCGGGCGCCGGCAACGCAGGCCACGTACACATCGCGCACATGCGCCACCAGGTCGCGCGTCAGCTCAAGCAGGTCATTGCCTTCCTCGACCTGCGCGCGAATGAGCCCATACAGCTCGGCGACATCACGATCGGCAATGGCACGCGCAAACTCGCCCAGAATCTGGTCCGAAACTTCGCCCAAAAGCGAGCGGGCATCGTCCGCATGCACGGTGCCGTTGCCAAAGACGCTCAGCTGCTCCAGCGTGGAGAGCGCGTCGCGCATGCCGCCCTTGGCATGGCGTGCCACGATGGCAAGCGCCTCGTCGTCGTAGTCGAAGCCCTCCTGCTCGCACACGTATGCCAGGCGGCGCTCGATATCCTCGTTACCGATGCGGTGGAAATCGAAACGCTGGCAGCGCGAGAGGATGGTCTCCAGAATTATTTGCGGGTCGGTGGTGCACAGCACAAAAATCACGTGTGCCGGCGGCTCCTCGAGCGTCTTGAGCAGCGCATTGAACGCCGCCGTCGTGAGCATGTGGACCTCGTCGATGATATAGATCTTGTACTTGCCGCGCACCGGGGCAAAGTTGACGGAGTTGATGATCTCCTCGCGCACATTGTCTACGCCGGTACGGCTTGCGGCATCGAGCTCGTAGACGTCTGGGTGGTTGCCCTCGGCGATGAGCTCGCACTCCTCACAGGTGCCGTCGGGCATGCAGCCGCTCGCGCCCTCGGCGCGGGCCGCCTCGGCATTGCGGCACAGCAGCGCCTTGGCAAGGATGCGCGCCATGGTGGTCTTGCCCGTGCCGCGCGGTCCGCAGAACAGGTACGCGTGGGACAGGCGCCCCTCGGTGATGGCGTGCTCGAGCGTCGAGACGATATGCTGCTGGCCCACCACGGAGTCGAAGGTGAGCGGGCGATACTTTCGGTACAACGATTCCATGGGTGCTCCCCCGGGTATACTGAGTCTTGTTGCCGCGACGACCATGCGGTCGCACGGCATACTGCATTCATAATAACCCGTACGGCGAGCCCGCCGCGATAGGAGTCCAAAGAGCATGGCAGACGCAGAGAGCAACCTCGTTCCCTCCGAAGCAGCCGACCAGGTCGAGGTCGCGCTCGAGGCGCAGGCAGCAGCCGATGACGGCATCCTGTACCTCAACGAGTATCAGTACGAAAACGACCTCGTCACCGATTTCGCCCGCTTGGTTGCCTCGCCCAAGCGCCGCGGCTCCCTGTACGTCGCCGCCGCCATTGCCGCCCTGCTGGGTATTGGCATGCTGGTGGCCGGCGGCAGCTGGATCAAGTTCGGCGTCGTCCTAATCGTGTTCGGCGCCTTTTTGGCCTGGTGGAGCAAAAACCTGCACCACACCCTCGCCCGCGACTTTATCGACGCCGTCGAGGCAGACGAGTCCATGGGTGGCCGCTATCGCCGCGTCGCCGCCAACGAGGACGGCCTGATGGTTTGGGGCACGAGCGGCAAGTCGCAGTTCTTCCCGTTTGAAAAGCTCGACCACGTGCTCGACGGCGAGCGCATCTTTGTGGCCATGTTCGCCGACCAGGGCGTGACGATCCCTAAGGACACCTTTGTCCGCGGCGATGCCGAGCAGTTCGGTCCCTTCCTTAAGGCGCGCATCAACAAAAAACTCCGCATCGAGACCAAACGCAAGAAGATGAAGGCCGAGAAGGCCGCAGCCGAAGCCAAGCAGGGCGACAAGCCCCAGGAGACCAAGGGCAAGCAGCGCAAGCAGAAGAAGAACAAGAAGAAGCGCTAAGGCCAAGCCAGACGGGCAGCCTCGCGTCCCGCCATCCTCCCCATGCACCCGAGCGTGCTACACTAGCAGCATCTATGCCACCGCGAACGGCCCGGCCCCGCGCCCGCCGCTCGCAAACGAACTTTAAACGCACGAGGGTTGGCCATGCCGCTTTTCTCGCAACATACCGCCCGGTTCTCGCCGGACGTTCCTTTGGAGGGCACCAGCTCTCGCGAGCTGCTCAAGCGGTACCAGCCGCTCGAGACGCTTGCGACCGGCGGTTTTGGCTCCATCGAGATCTGCCGCGACACGCACCTGCGCCGCCGCGTCGCCATTAAGCGCATCCCCCTTATCAACGGCGCCGGCATGCCCGCCAGCGACATCATGGATGTCCTGCGCGAGGCACATACCGCCGCCATGCTTCAGCATCCCAATATCGCGCAGGTTATCGACTTTACGCACGACACCGCCTATGCCTACCTGGTTATGGAATATGTCGATGGCATGTCGCTCGCCGAGTTTTTGCATCGAGTCGACGGCCATTCGCTCACCTTTGACGAGGCGGCGGCCATTGCCGACGCGCTGGGCCAGGCGCTCACCTTCGCCCATAGCAATGGCGTGCTCCACCTGGACATCAAGCCTGCCAACGTGCTCATCGACCACTCGGGCAACGTTAAGCTCACCGACTTTGGCATGGCACGTCTGTCGTCTGCCGGCGGCTTTGGCGGTTCGCGCGGCGGCACCATCGGCTACATGCCACCCGAGCAGCTCGATATCGAGACCGGCACGGTCGACGAGCGCGCCGACGTCTTCGCCCTCGCCTGCGTCATTTACGAGAGCCTGTGCGGCAGCGCCCCCTTTATGGCGGCAACGCCCGCCGACTCGCTCGGCCGCATCATCGGCGGCGCCACCTATCCCAGCGAGCTGATACCGCACTTTCCCCCGGGAGCCGAGGCAGCGCTGATGAACGCCCTCTCCCCCATGCCGCAAGACCGCCCCAACAGCATCGAGGCATTTTGCGACCAGCTGCTCTCCGGCTTGGGCAGCGTGCGCGAGGGCCGTCGCAGCCTGGAGCAGATGGTGGGCGAGCTGTCGGATGACGAGCGCGCGGCAGACGGTATCGAGCCATCGACCTACGAGGACGACACCATCGAAGTCGACCCCGCACTTGGCTGGGCGGGCACGCGCTGGAGCTGCGCACGCGATTACACCATGCGCGCCATCTCGGCGCTCTCATGCGGAGCCTTCAGCTTTTTGCTCATGCAGACGGCTGGCGTCGCGGCGCTTCCCGGACTTATTGCCGCGGCTATCGCGATTGGAGCGGCCGCCGGCCTGGCCCCGCAGATTGGTTCGGCTATCTCGGCCGTGGGCTTTTTGGTACTTATGGCCAACGCCACCATGCAAGCGCAGGGCATCCTGTCGATGCTGCCCGTCGCGGTGCTCTTTGCCGCCACCATGTCCGGTTGGTGGATCGCCTGGGGCCGCACCGAGGCCGCCGCGAGCGCCGCGCTCACCTGTGCGGTGGCACTCGGCTGTCTGACGGGCGATGTCCTCCTTGCCGCCGGGGTCGCTGCCGGCATCGCGGCCTTTTGGCTCGGCCCGGCAAGCGCCGCGGCAGTCACGGGGATGGGTGCGCTTTTTGGCCGCCTAGCTACGGTTGCGCTTTCCGCCGGAGGCGTGCTGGGACTCGGCAATGTTGCCGCGGCGCTGGGAGACGTGTTCTTCTGGGCTGCCGTTGTGCTCGTCGCGGCGACGGCTGCACTGACATCTCTGCTCCTCAACGCCCATGCCAAGCGTGCCGAGCAGGGCTCGAACCTGACCGCAATCGCTGCCATCGCCGGCTGCGGAATAGGCTCCGCGGCGTCGCTCTGTCTTGCACACCATATGGAAATTGCCAGCCTTGCGGCCGCGGTCGTCGTCAAGGCGGCGGTTGCGGGAACCCTATCCTCTATAATCGTTGGGATATGCCTTTATTTGCTCGGATACCAAAGAACCTATACGGAGAGTGATCTTTCGTGAACTTCCTGAACATCTTCGAGGACCACGTGGCCGGCATCTTCGGTGCTACCCGTGCCCCGTTCTCCTTTAAGAAGCTTGCCAAGCAGGCCGCTCGCGACATGGAGGATCAGACTCTGGTGATCAACGGCGTCAACACCGCGCCGGCACTCTATACCATCCTTATCGCCGCCGACGACGATCCCATGCTCGCCCCGTTCTACCCCGAGCTTTCGCGCGAGGTCCGCGAGTTTGTGAAGGCGCAGGCCGAAAAGCGCCGCTATGTCTTTGTCGGCGAGCCCCTCGTGCGCTTTATGATCGATCCGCAGCTGCGCGCCGGCAAGTTCTCGGTCTTTGCCGAGAACGTCGATGCCCCCACGCTCGGTCGTCTATACGAGGAGGAGCGCGCCTACCAGAATGGCCTGGGCCAGAACAACTCGGCCGCAAGCCGCGCCGCCAGTGCTCCCCGCGCCGGCAAGCAGCAATTCGCCGCTCCGCAGCAACAGCG
Organism: uncultured Collinsella sp.; assembly: GCA_900549345.1. GTDB lineage: Bacteria > Actinomycetota > Coriobacteriia > Coriobacteriales > Coriobacteriaceae > Collinsella. The sequence continues at coordinate 17,546 of UROC01000014.1, read as the reverse complement.
CCCCGCCGCCATGCCCCAGCAGCCGGCACCCCGTGCCGCCGCTCCCGACCCGCTCGCCGTGGCCGATCCCTTTGCGCCCAACGTCCCCGATCCCGCCGCAGCGCCCATCCCCGTGCCGCAGACCGTCTCTCGTGACGCCCTCGCCGGTATGGGCGGAGCCGCCGCGACCGGCGCCGCCGTGGGCCTTGGCGCCGCGGCCGGTATTGCCTCCAACATGGCGAGCACCCGCGCCCCGCAGCGCCCGCTCGCCCAGCTCGTCGACGTCGTGAGCGGCGAGAGCCACAGTATCACTTCCGCGCAGGTGACCATCGGTCGCGAGCGCTCGGTTTCGGACATCGCCCTGCGCGACCCCAACGTGTCGCGCCGCCACGCCCAGCTCACCTTTACCGGATCGGACTGGTCGATCGAAGACCTCAACTCCACCAACGGCACGCTCGTCAACAACCGCCGCATCACGCGCTGCCCGCTGCGCAACGGCGACCTGCTGACGTTTGGCCTAAGCACCTTTGAATTTAGGGGATAGTCGCTTATGAACATCGATATCGTCCTTTTTGCAGGCCGCATCGTCCTGGTCGCCCTGCTCTACATCTTCCTGTTCGCCGTCATGAAAACCGGCGTGGGACTCGTACGCGGCCAGCGCCGTGACTCCGCTATCTGGACGATCGATGTGGACAAGGGTCCGCGCGGCATCCGTGGCATCCATGTAGACATGCTCGGCCCCGTCATCGTAGGCCGCTCGCCGTCCTCGGACATCTGCATCAACGAACCGTTTGTCTCGGCCTCGCACGCACGCTTTTCGCTGCAGGGCCCGGCACTCATTATCGAAGACCTCAACTCGCTGAACGGCACGCTCGTTAACGGCCGTCAGCTGGTGGAGCCCGCAACGCTGCGCGAGGGTGACGAGGTCCAGATTGGCGACGTGGTCATGAAGGTGAACCGTCGATGATCGACGAGGAGAACAAGTCCGCAGCCATGCCCGAGACGCCGACTGCCCCCGCAGCCGCGCCGGCTCATGCCGCTCCGGCGCGCCCTGCGACCGTGGAGCCCGAGGACACCGTGTTCTCCCTGCCTCTTTCGCATGTAACTCAAGAATATCCGGCACTCGCCGATGACGAGGACGCCGACACCGAGCGGCTCGATGCCCCCATCGGCGCGCACGCTGCCGAGCAGCCCGCGGAACCGGAGACAACGCCCGCACCGGCTCACTTTGCCGAGCCCGTCGCCGAGGCGATTAACGAGAGCGCTGCCGTGTTTGCAGCCCCCGAGCCTGCCGCGCCGGTATTCCCCGTCGCCCCGACAAGCGAGGCGGTACCCGCATCCGCAACGCCTGCCGAAGTCGAGCAGCCCGTTGCCGCGCCCGCCGCAGCTCCCGAGCCCTCAGCTCAACCCCAGAGCATGCCCGCGCCGTCGCACTTTGCGACGCCCGAGCCGACGGCTGTCGAGCCGCAGCAGGACGGCAATCCCGCCGACCGCGTAACCGAAGATCTCAACCTTCCGGACATCTCCGACGCCGAGTCGGGCAACGATGCCGACACCGTCTCCCCCGGCGACACCGCCGAGATCGATGTCGCCGCCGTGGAGGCAAAGCTCAAAGATCCCGGCTCGACCATGAGCTTTGAGCCGCTGACCGACGAGCGCATCGAAACCGACTCGACCTACGACGCCGGCACCACCACGCAGCTTATGTGGGGTGCCCGCTCCGACGTCGGATGTGTACGCCCGCACAATGAGGACTCCTATCTGGTGCAGTCGCCGCTCTTTTGCGTGTGCGACGGCATGGGAGGACACGCCGCCGGCGAGGTGGCATCCTCCATCGCCGTCGAGACCATCGCCAAGACGGCGCCGCAGTCCGCCGACGCCGCGCGCCTGGCCGCAGCCGTCGAGGCCGCCAACGCCGCCGTGATCGAAGCCGCCCTCAACGGCCTGGGCAAACCCGGCATGGGATGCACGGCCACCTGCGCCTACATCGAAAACGACACGCTCGCCATCGCCCACGTGGGCGACTCGCGCGCCTACCTGCTCCACGAGGGCACGCTCATCCGTGTGACCCGCGACCACTCCTACGTGGAGGAGCTCGTGGATGCCGGCGAGATTACGGCCGACGAGGCCCGCGTCCACCCCAACCGCTCGGTCATCACCCGCGCGCTGGGCTCGGATCCCGCCATGTATGCCGACCACTTTACCCTGCACATCGAGGAAGGCGACCGCCTGATTCTGTGCTCCGACGGTCTTTCGAGCATGATTCCCGATAGCGATATCGAGAACATCGCTACGCAGTCCTCGACCGCACAGATCTGTGTCGACAACTTGGTGGACGCGGCGCTCGCCGCCGGCGGCCACGACAATGTGACCGTGGTGGTCGTCGACCTGGTCGACGACGGCGTCATGCGCGAGGCAAAACGCCTCCGACGCCGCAATGTCACCATCGCCGCCATCTTGGCCCTTGTCTTTGTGCTGGTAGCAGGCATCTGGGCATACACGGGCGTCACCGGCTCCTATTACTTGGGAACCTACCACGGCAATGTCGCCGTCTGGCGCGGCCTGCCCGGCAAGACGCTCGGGGTCGAACTCCACTGGCTCGAGAGCGAAACCAGCATCAAACTGTCCGACCTGCCCGAAGACACGCAAAACCGCCTGAAGGCAGGCATTCCGCAAACGAATGTCGACGATGCGCAGGACACCATTTCCAAGTACCGCCATCAGATTGACGAGGAGCAGACCCGTCAGGTGATTGACGCGCAAACGATTCGCGACAACACCGATCAGAAATCCACCTCCGAGTCAGATTCCGAGAAAACCGCCGAACAGTCAGCCGAGGCCGAAGCCTCCGATAAGAATTAGAAAGGGAGTGCCGCTTATGAGTCGCCGCAACACCGAACTGCTCTTGCTCATCGCCTCGGCGTTCCCCGTCATCCTGCTCTATGCGATGTACGTGCTCACCGCGGGCGCCACGATTTCCTTTGAGACGCTCGCCGTGCCGATCGGCCTGTTCGCCGCCTTCGCCGCGGCGCATATCGCCGTGCGCATCCTGGCGCCCGGCGCCGACCCCGCCATCCTGCCCATCGTCTTTGTGCTCTCGGGCATCGGCATCACATTCGTGACGCGCCTGGCCCCCGACCTCGCCATCTCGCAGCTTATCATCTTGTTTGTCTCGGTGGCGCTCATGGTGGGAACGCTCGCACTGGTCAAGAACCTCGACGTGGTCATGCGCTACAAGTACACCTTTGGCATTATCGGCATCATCTTGCTGATGCTGCCGATCTTTATCGGCACCACGATCTCGGGCTCCAAGCTGTGGATTCGCATCGCGGGATTCACCATCCAGCCCGGCGAGTTCGCCAAGGTCTTCATCGTCCTGTTCCTGGCAGGCTATCTTGCCGAGAACCGCGAGCTGCTCTCCATCTCCAACCGCAAGATCCTGGGCCTCAAGATTCCGCGCTTTCGCCTGCTGCTGCCGCTGTTTGCCGTGTGGGGTGTGTGCCTGCTCATCGTCGTCTTCGAACGCGACCTGGGCTCGGCCGTCCTGTTCTACACCATCTTTTTGCTGATGCTCTATGTTGCCACGGGACGCTTTTCGTACGTCATCATCGGCCTTGCGCTGCTGGCCGTTGGCGCCGTGGGCGCCTACAAGTTCCTGTCGCACGTGCAGGTGCGCTTTCAGGTCTGGGTCGATCCGTTTAAAGACGCCCAGGGCCAGGGCTACCAGATCGTACAGTCACTTTACTCGCTGGCTGACGGCGGCCTGGTTGGCGTCGGCATTGGCAACGGCATGGCAAACAACATCCCCGTCGTCGAGTCTGACTTTATCTTCTCGGCCATCGGCGAGGAAATGGGCCTTTTGGGCGGCGGCGCCGTGCTCATCCTGTTTATGCTATTTGCCGTGCGTGGCCTCACCACGGCAGCCCGCGCCAAGTCCGACCTTGCCGCCTTTAGCGCGACCGGCCTTACGGCGGCCATCAGCTTCCAGGCATTCTTAATCGTTGGCGGCGTAACCCGCCTAATCCCGCTGACCGGCGTCACCCTGCCCTTTATGAGCCAGGGCGGCTCCTCGCTGCTGGCGAGTTTTATCATCGTCGCGCTGCTGCTGCGCGCCGGCGACGAGGCAACCGGACGCGAAGCCGAGCTCACCGGCACCGGCACCATGGCCGCCATCACCGATGACCAGGTCGCATCCGCCGCTGCCCCGACCGGTACGCGTTTTGCCAACGCACCTTCCTACGGCAACGGCAGCCACTCCGCGGGTTCTCGCATGCGTCGTCGCCTGCTCGACACGCCAGAGTCCGGCGTGCTCGGCCGCGTGGCACTTGCCAACCGTCTGACTCGTGCCGTGTTTGCCTTTACGGCGCTGTTCGCCATCCTTATCGGCAACCTTACCTATGTCCAGGTCATCAAGGCGAAGGACTATCAGGACATGCCGACCAACAACCACACCATCGCCCGCTCCAAGTACATCCAGCGTGGCTCCATCATCACGTCCGACGGCGTGACGCTAGCCGAGTCGCTGCAGCAGGAGGACGGCACCTACGCCCGTTCCTACCCCAACGGCAACATGGCCGCGCACGTGGTGGGCTACGTGAGTCAGCAATACGGCACCGCCGGCATCGAGAGCGTCATGAACGATACGCTCACCGGCTCCAAGGATTACTCCAGCTGGAACAACGCCATCGCGTCGCTCGCGGGGCAGACCCAGCCGGGCAATACCGCCAAGCTCACCATCGACTCGCGCATCCAGACGGCTGCCGAGCAGGCGCTCAAGGGCTTTAAGGGCGCTGTGGTGGTCATGGATCCGCGCACCGGTGCGGTCCTTGCGTGCGCGAGCTCGCCCACCTACGACAACACCAACATCGATGCGCTGCTCCAGTCGGGCGGCGGCGAGGACGGCTCCATGTACGACCGTGCCATGGACGCGCTGTACACCCCGGGCTCGACCTTTAAGGTCGTCACACTCTCCGCGGCGCTCGAAACCGGCACCGCCAGCCTTACCAGCACGTACCAGGCGCCTGGCTCCATGGACATCGGCAACGCGCCGGTCACCAACTATGCCAACGAGAGCTACGGCACCATCAGCCTGCAGCAGGCCTTCGCCGTGTCGTCCAACGTCGTCTTTGGCCAGGTGGCCAACGAGATTGGCGCCAGCTCGCTCGTCCAGTTTGCCAACGCCTTTGGCTACGGCCAAAAGCTCGGTCAGGATCTGACCACCGCAGCTTCCATCATGGCCGACCCGTCGCTTATGACCGAGTGGGAGACCGCTTGGGCAGGCGCCGGCCAGCCCGTCGGCATGGACCACACGCCTGGCCCGCAGACCACCGTCATGCAGAATTGCGTGATCGCTGCCGCTATCGCCAACAGCGGCGTGGTCATGGACCCGTTCTTTGTGTCCCAGATACTCGCCCCGGACGGAACCGTGGTCAAGACCACGCAGTCCCGCTCGCTGGGCCAGGCTGTCAGCTCTGCCACGGCCGACCAGGTCAAGCAGGCCATGCTCGCCGTCTTCCAGTCCGGTACCGGCACCGATGCCCAGATTCCGGGCGTCAAGGTTGCCGGCAAGACCGGTTCGGCCGAGACCGGCGGCACCAACGTCAACTCTATGTTTGTTGGCTTTGCACCTTACGATTCACCCACGGTTGCCATCTCGGTAGCCCTGGAGGATTACGACAAACACGACGTCAAGGCGGCCAAGATTGCCGGCATCGTCCTGACCGCGGCGCTCGCCGCACAGGGAGCGTGATGCCCATGATCAAAGCGGATACTTATGGCGCGCCGCGGCCGATGAGCTAGCGGCAACGCGCCACACGGCCCCAGCGGCCACACATCTGGTACTACACACATCGTTGAGCGAATAGTTATGTTAGGAGCAGGAATGGAACAGAGGGTCCTCGGGGGAAGATACCTCCTCAAGGATAAGGTGGGAACGGGCGGTATGGCGACCGTCTTCCGTGCACAGGATCAGGTCCTCGACCGCACGGTTGCCGTCAAGATCATGCTGCCGCAGTATGCCGGCGACGCCACCTTCGCCGCCCGCTTTAAACAGGAGGCTCAGGCAGCTGCCGGCCTGTCCTCCCCCTATATCGTGGGCGTCTACGACTGGGGCAAGGACGGCGACACCTATTACATCGTCATGGAGTACCTGCGCGGTACCGACCTTAAGAGCGGCATCAAGAGCCACGGCGCCCTCGATCCCAAGAAGGTCGCGCAGATCGGCTCGCAGATCAGCTCCGCACTTTCGGTCGCACACAAGCACGAGATCATCCACCGCGACATTAAGCCGCAAAACATCATGGTGCTACCCGACGGCAACATCAAGGTAATGGATTTTGGCATCGCACGCGCCAAGAACAGCCACCTCACGCAGGATAACAACGTTCTGGGCACCGCCCACTATGTAAGCCCCGAGCAGACCCGCGGCCAGGACCTCGGCCCCACCTCGGATATCTACTCGCTGGGTGTCGTCATGTACGAGTGCGCCACCGGCCGCGTGCCCTTTGACGGCGACGACGCCATCTCGGTCGCGCTCAAGCAGGTCAACGAGCTCCCCATCCCGCCGAGCCAGATCAACTCCGGCGTCGATGCCGACCTTGAGCGCATCATCCTCAAGTGCATGGAGAAGGACCCGGCAAACCGCTTCCAGACAGCCGACGAGCTGCGCCAGGTGCTTAACAGCTATCTGTCCGGCCGTGCCGTCAATGTCTCGGAGCCCACGCGCATCATCGGTGCCGCCGGCGACCTGGGTGCCACCAAGACCCGCGAGCTTTCCGACTCAACGCGCGCTATGGTTCGTCCCGTCTCGGGCGTGAGCGGTCAGAACACCGCCCGTAGCGCTGTCTCGGGCTCCACGGGCTCCTACGAGGTCGAGAAACCCAAGTCCAACAAGAACAAGATCATCGCCGCCGTGATTGCCGCCGTCGCCGTGATTGGCGTTGTAGTGGCCTTTGCCACGGGCATGTTCAGCGGCGAACAGGTCACGGTGCCCGACGTGCTGGGCAAGGACCAGGAAACCGCTATTGAGCTGATCAAGGAAGCCGGCCTTGAGGTAGGCACCGTCGACCAGAGCTACAACGACGATGTCGACGAGGGAAAGGTCGCCGAGCAAACCCCCAACGGTAACACCAAGAAGGCCAAGGGCACGAGGGTGAACCTGGTAATCTCCAAGGGCCCTAAGCCCTCCGAAAAGGTTGAGGTTCCGCAGCTCCTCGGCCTGACCAAGGACCAGGCCGAGGCCGCACTGGCAAGCGTGGGCCTGAAGGGCAGCGCTTCGGAGGAAGCCAATGAGGCCGAAGAGGGCCAGGTCTTTGAGCAGAGCACCGTTGCCGGCAAGGAGGTCGAGAAGGGCACGACTATCTCGTACAAGGTCTCCAGCGGCCCGGACACCACCTCGGTGCCCGATCTGACCGACATGACCGAGGCCCAGGCGCGCAACGCTCTCGACATGGCTGGCTTTGGCGTCGATGTGAGCTACCAGGAAAACGACTCGGTTACCGAGGGCACCGTAATTAGCTGGAACCCCAGCGGCAAGCAGAAGCCCGGTGCCACGATCACCGTCGTCATCGCCAAGAAGTCCGGTAAGGCCAGCGTCCCGGGCAACCTGTACGGCAAGAGCATCTCCGCCGCCGTCACCGCGCTCAACAACGCCGGGTTCTACAACATCGCGTTCTGCGATCAGAACGGTAACCCTGTGAGCGGCAACGAGAACGCAACTGTCACGGGCGTCTCCCCCACCGGCAAGCAGTCCACCGACAGCACGATTACGCTGACGGTTTCGATTTCCGGCTCCGGCTCCGGCGACGATTCCGGTACAAGCAACTAGCCGGCTGCTTATTACCTGCGGCAGCGAACGCCGCAAACATATTCGCTCAGAAGCGCCCGCTTGCGCCCCCGGCAAGCGGGCGCTTTGCTTTAGATGCGGGCCGCCAGCATGGAACGGCGCAGCTCTGAAAGCAGAAGAGCCCGGCACCGTGGTGGTACCGGGCTCGATATTCCTCTGGTGCCCCCGGGCGGATTCGAAAACTCCCCCCGCGGGGAAATTGGTGACGCGGGTGTTGACGGTCCGAATCCTGCCCTTAGACCAGAAGAGCCCGGCACCATAGCGGTACCGGGCTCGATATTCCTCTGGTGCCCCCGGGCGGATTCGAACCGTCGACACCCGCTTTAGGAGAGCGGTGCTCTATCCCCTGAGCTACGGAGGCATGTTGTACTAGTGTAGCAGATTTACACGTTGTGATGCAGCGTGTAGCCACTCTTCGAAGTTGCGGTGGAACAGTCCTCCGGAAAGTGCGTCCCGCTATCCAGGCAAATTCTGGGTCAGACTTTCCCCATGAGACCTCGCCGGGAAACTGTGTCCCAGAATTTCGACTCGAAACGGGACACGGTTTCCCAAACGGGCCCGTTCCGGAAACTACATCCCGCAATCGGCACTCGAACCGGGATGCACTTTCCCGATCGAGCCTCATGGGAAACCGCGTCCCACTTTAGGGGGGCGCTCTTTAATGACTAGTTACCTTTGTGGAAGAGGCCCTTGATGACGGAGGGGATGCTCTTGGCGCCCTTGGCCGTCACATCGATAAAGTCGGGCGAACGAACGAGCTTGTCCTCGTCAATGTACTTACGCACCGCGCGAAGCGTTTCCTTGTCATTGCGCGTCGAAAACGTAAAGTGGCCATTCTCTTTGGTAAAGATGGCAAAACGCGTAATCTTCTTGGTGCCGCGCAAAACCTCGGCGGCAATATAGTCGACCTCGTCCCACGGGATTTGGATATAATCCTCGGGATTACGCTCGTTATAGTACTCAAACGCCTTATTGCCCACCATCACGTTACCGTGACTGGTAAGCCCCATCAGGCAGGTTGCCGGCGTTGCCAAATCGACCGTGCTGTTCTGAGATTGCGCCATACGCGCCTCGCCCTCCAATAAAAACAATCGGACCGCATCCAGTGTACCCACCGGGTGCGGTCCGTTTCAATGGCTCAAAAGCCCTTGCCTAGCAACTCTCGGTCTTAAGCCGAAGCGTGCTTACATGAAGCCGCAGACGCGACCGATGATGCCGACGGCGAAGAGAGCCAGGATGATGACGATCGGGCTGACCTTCTTCTTGAGGAGCTTGCAGACCAGAAGGGTCAGGCACACGGCGGCAAGGCCGGGGATGAGCTGATCGAGGTTGGCCTGAAGCGTGGTGACCTTCACCGGGTCGAGTGCGTTGGCACCGACAGAGCTGTACATCGTCAGTGCCTGCTTGATGCCCTCAGAACCGGCGGGCAGGTTGGCCCAGTCGATATAGGCGCCAGCAGACTGCGTGACCTTGGAGACGACCGGGGTGAAGGAGATGGACACCCAGCGCTCGACCAGGGCGCCGATGATGAACATACCCAGGATGGAAGCACCCTCGGTGACCTTGCCCATCAGACCGCCGGAGAGGTCCTTGGCGATGGAGGAGCCGACCTTGTAGCCAAACTCCTGCGTGTACCACAGGAAAGCGTAACGGATGATGTTCCACGCGAAGAAGAACAGCAGCGGACCGGCGATGCTGCCGGACAGGGCCAGGGAAGCGCCCAGTGCGCCCAGAATCGGGCGAAGGGTGAACCAGAAGGCGGGGTCGCCGACGCCGGCGAGCGGGCCCATCATACCGACCTTGACGCCCTGAATGGCGACGTCGTCAATCGGAGCACCGTTGGCGCGCTCCTCCTCGAGGGCGAGGGTAACGCCAATGACGGGGGCGGAAACATAGGGGTGGGTGTTATAGAACTCCAGGTGGCGCTTAAGAGCGGCAATCTGGTCATCCTTGCTGGTGTAGAGCTTCTTGATCGCAGGGATCATTGCGAAGCACCAGCCGCCGTTCTGCATACGCTCGTAGTTCCACGAGCCCTGAAGGAACTGATGACGGAAGCAAACCTTCTTACGGTCAGCCTTGGTGAGCTGAATCTTGTTCTCTGCCATATGTATCACTCCCCTCCTACTCGTAATCGTTCAGAATGTCGCCGAGCGGGTCACCGGAGCCACCGCCCATGCCGCCACCCTGCTTGGCCAGATCCTTAAGGCCAAGGTAGATGAGGGCAAGGGAGATGCCGATGAGGCCAAGGGCGATCAGCGTGAGCTGAGGGATGGCAGCAAGGACAAAGCCGAGGATGAAGAACGGCCAGGTCTCCTTGGTGGCCATCATGTTGATGACCATGGCGTAACCGACGGAAGCGACCATGCCGCCGCCGACAGCCATGCCGCCGGACAGCCAATCGGGCATAGCGTTAAGCGCGTTGGTAACAGCCTCGGCCGGGATGATGCACAGAAGTACTGCCGGGATGGCGATACGAACACCCTGCATGAGGATGCCGGCGTACTGCCAACGCTCGATGCCGGCGAAGTCGCCCTTCTCGGCGCAGGCGTCCATGCCGTGAACCATAGCGGTAGCCAGGGTACGGCAGATCATGGTCAGGAACAGACCAGCGACCGACAGCGGGACGGCGACGGCGATGGCGGCGGTAACGGCCTTGGCCGAATCGGTGGCGCCACCGTTGAGGGCGAGCACCATGATGATCGAAGAAGCGACCGAGGCCAGAGCGGCGTCAGGCGCGACGGCGGCGCCGACGTTAGCCCAGCCAAGGGCCATCATCTGGAGCGAACCGCCCAGGAGGATGCCCTCCTGAAGGTGACCGGTTACGAGACCGATAAGCGTGCATGCCACGAGCGGCTGATGGAACTGGAACTCATCCAGAATGCCTTCCATACCGGCAAGCAACGCGACAATCGCAACAAGCAGAATAGTGATTGCAGACATGTATCGGACCCTCCTTTACTATGCTTGAGCGGCCAGTTCGGCCTTAGCTTTCTTCAACATGGCGTCGAGATCCTCGGAGGAATCCGAAGGAACCTTGCGGACCTCGAACTTGACGCCCTTGGCCTTGAGAGCCTCGATGGTCTTGACGTCGTCATCGCCCATAGCGACAGCGTTAGTAACGACGACCTTGCCCTTGGAGTGGGCCATGGAACCGATGTTGGCTTCCTTGATGTCGACGCCGGCCTCGATGGCCCTGAGCAGATCCTGCGGGTTCTCGAACAGCAGCATCGCCTTGGTGTCGCCAAAGCGCGTGTCCTTGACGACCTCGGCCATCTTCTTGATGGGCACGACGTTGGCGTGGACTCCCGGAGGGGCAGCCTGCTCGATCATGGTCTTGCGGAGCTCGTCGTGAGCAACGCCGTCGGAGACCACGATGATGCGGTTGGGGTTGATCTGCTTGGTCCACGTGGTGGCCACCTGACCATGCAGCAGACGCGTGTCGATACGGACGTGGGCGATCTTGATGTGCCCGTCGCCGATCACCGTTCCCGGAGGAATGGCACCCGCAGGAGCAGCGGCGGCCGCAGCCGGCTTCTTCTCCTCGGGCTCCAGAGACTCGGGCTTGACGCGCACGCCGGCCTTAGCCTCGGTCACGAGATGTTTTGCGATCGCATGTGCAGTGTTCTTTGCGTCAAAGCGCTGCGAATATGCCTCGATGAGCATAGGCAGGTTGACACCGGTGACGATAGCCCAGGAATCGTGGCCCTCGATGAGCCCGCTGATCTGATTGAACGGCGTGCCGCCCCACAGATCAACGAGGAAGAGCACCTGCTCCTGGTCCTCGAAGGAAGCGATAGCCTCCTCGACCTTGGCACGGAAGTCGTCGGGGCCCATGCTCGGCTCGAGCGAGACCACGGCAACAGACGGCTGATCGCCAAAGACCATCGAGCCCGTCTGCTTGATTCCAGCCGCCAAGTCACCATGGCTAGCAAGAACAATACTTACCATCACATAACCTCCTTTTTGTCTACGTAATTCCTACACGACAGTTATGGAGTATAGCTGCAAATACAGCAGAATTGTTTGAAAAACTGCAAAAGGTAGCATTATTTGTTTAAACGTCTTAATTTGTTACAAGTTGATTACATTCCAGCATCATTGGCTGATCTGCCGCTGATAACTGATACCCAACCAATACTTACACGACGGATATGCGCATGCTGTCATTATTACCGCTTTTAAACAGATGCAAACGTGCTGAGACTGAGGCTATTTCGTTTAAACAGCTATGCCTTGACTAATGGCGAGCGATATGCTCTAGCAAAGTAGTTATTGGGGACGTTCTTAAATGGCTAGTCATTGGGGACGTTCTTTTTCGACTAGTCGTTTAAGAACGTCCCCAATGTCTAAGTTAGGCGATGTGGAGGGGGTTGGCGGCGTCGACGGCGTCGACGGCATCGGGGGCGTCAGAAGGGCCGTCGGGGGCAGCGTCTGCCGGGTCCTCGTCGGGGGTCTCGATCTGCTTGATCATGACCTCTTGGCCCTGGAGCAGATAGGTATCGCCGCTACCGCAATGAGGACAGGTCTTGCCGTGCTCGACCGTCGCGTAGTCGCGGCCGCACGCCTCGCAATGTGTCACGGCCTCGACGGGCTCCACGATAAGCTCCGCGCCTTGCGCGATGGGCTTTTTATCTGCCGCCCAGCGCCAAGCGTCAAGCAGCAAATCGGGAACGACGCCCGAGACCTCGCCCAGCAGCAGCGTCACGCTCGAAACGCGACGCACGCCATTGGCGCGCGCCACATTCTCGACATCCCGAATGATGTGATACACAATCCCTAATTCATGCAAGTCGAAAGCCTTTCTGCAGAGGTTGATTCGATGCAAACTCAAAGCAAGGGGACGGCGAAATCTAGTCTGCGCCGTCCCCTTACCCGCCATGGCTACCTATTTACGACCGAACTTAATCTTGATGGCGCGCTTCAAAGCGTACTTGCCGAGGCTCGGGAGCTTTTGCTCGTATTTGACCATCGTGGAGCACTCGGGGCGGTCGCGATCCAGATGGATGGCGTCAAACGCGCACTTGGTGGTGCACAGGCCGCAGCCGATGCACTTGTTGGGGTCGACGATCGAGGCACCGCAGCCCAAGCAGCGAGCGGTCTCGGCGCGCACCTGCTCCTCGGTAAAGGTCTCGACGTACTCGCTGAAGGGCGCGGCCTTCTCGCGCTCGCGGTCCACGTGGGCAACCTCGCGGCTCGCGTTGTCATAGCTCGCGATCACGACATCGTCGCGGTCGAGCGCGGTGTAGCGGCGCTGGTTGCGGCCGATGGTGAGCGTGGAGCCCGGCTGCACAAAGCGGTGGATGGACACCGCAGCCTCGTGACCGGCGGCGATAGCGTCGATGGCGAAGCTGGGACCGGTGTAGACGTCACCACCCACAAAGATGTCGGGTTCGGCGGTCTGGTAGGTCCGAGGATCGGCAAGGGCACCCTGACCGCGGCCAAGCTCCACCTTGGAGCCAGCCAGCAGGTCGCCCCACACAATGGACTGGCCGATGGACATGACCACGCGGTCGGCATCGACACGACGCAGGTCGCTCTCGTCGTACTCGGGCGCAAAACGGCCCTCGTCGTCAAAGACACGCGTGCAGCGCTTGAAGGTGATGCCGCGCACATGACCGGCCTCGTCCAGGTGAACCTCCTTGGGGCCCCAACCGCAGCTGATGTGCACGCCGTCCTCGATGGCCTCGCGACGCTCCTCCTCGCTGGCGGGCATCTGGGCCTCACTCTCCAGGCAGAACATCTCAACGTGCTCGGAACCCAAACGGCAGGCGTTGCGCGCGACATCGATAGCAACGTTGCCGCCGCCCACCACAATGGTGCGGCCGGGCAGCGCGTCGATCTTGCCGCTGTTAACCTCGCGAAGGAAGTCGACGGCCACGGTCACGTCCTCGGCATCCTCGCCCGGAATGCCGGCAAGGCGGCCGCCCTGGCAGCCAATGGCAACGTAGAAGGCCTTAAAGCCCTGCGCGCGCAGCTCGTCGAGCGTCACGTCGCGACCGACTTCCACGCCATAGCGGAACTCGGCACCCATCAGGCGAATAACCTCGACCTCGGCCTCGATAACATCCTTCTGCAGCTTAAAGCTGGGAATGCCGTAGGTGAGCATGCCGCCCGGGCGCTCGTTTTTCTCGAACACGACGGGCTTGTAGCCCTTCTCGGCCAGGTAGAAAGCGCAGGACAGACCGGCCGGGCCGGCACCGATGATGGCGATCTTCTGATCGAAGCCGCCGGCACGCGTCGGGGTCACCACAGGTGGGACATAGCGGGTCGCGGCATCCAGATCGCGCTGGGCGATAAACTTCTTGACTTCGTCGATAGCCACGGCGGCGTCCACACGGCCGCGGGTGCAGGCATCCTCACAGCGGCGGTTGCACACACGGCCGCAGATAGCGGGCAGCGGGTTCTCGCGCTTGATGAGTGCCAGTGCCTCGTCGTAGCGGCCCTGCGCCGCAAGCTTCAGATAGCCCTGAACGGCAACGTGCGCGGGGCAGGCCGTCTTGCAGGGAGCGGTGCCAGACTCATGCGTCTCGATGCGGTTGTCGTTGCGGTAGTTGGGCGACCACTTGGTGTGATCCCACTTGGTGGCATCGGGCAACTCCTGGCGCGGATACCCGGGTACCTGTCCGCCGGCCTTTTTGCTGCAGAGCTTCTGGCCCAGCTTGGCGGCGCCGGCCGGGCACACCTCAACGCAGCGACCGCAGGCCACGCACTTGTCCTTCTCGACCTTGGCGACATAGGCCGAGCGCGACAGGTTGGGCGTGTTGAACAGCTGCGAGGTGCGCAGGGCGTAGCACACGTTGACGTTGCAGTTGCAGATGGCGAAGATTTTGTTCTCACCGTCAATGTTGGTGATCTGGTGCACAAAGCCGTTGTCCTCGGCCTGGCGCAAGATGTCGTAAACCTCGTCGCGGGTCACGTAATGGCCACGATCGGTCTCGACCACGTAGTCGGCCATATCGCCCACGGCGATGCACCAATCGGCCGGGTCGTCGGCGCAGCCCTCACCCATCACGCGACGGCTCGCGCGGCAGCTGCAGGTGCTAGCGGCATACTTACCCTCGTATTTGTCGAGCCAATGCTCGATATGCTCAATAGGCACCGAGGTGCTCGCGGCATCAATGGCCTTCTCGACCGGAATGACATGCATGCCGATGCCGGCACCGCCGGGCGGCACCATCGGCGTGGCCTTGGACAGCGGTCCCTTGGACGCCTGCTCAAAGAACTTGGCATAGACCGGATGCTCCTCGAGCTGGCTCACGCGCATGTTGAGGAACTCGGCGGAACCCGGCACCAGCATGGGCAGCACCCACTGCTTGGCGCGCTCGGGGTTTTCCCAGTTGTACTCGAGCAGACCCGTGTAGCTCATGTCGTCGAGCATCTTCTCGATATCGGCCTCGGGCATGCCGGTGAGCTTGACCATCTCGGGCAGCGTATAGGGACGGCGCATCTTCATCTTGCAGAGCACTTCGGCCTGCTCGTCGGTTGCGGCCTCGGCAAACGACCAGTACTCGTAGCCCAGCAGCTCGTCGCGGTGCAACAGGCGGTTGGTGCAGTGCTCACACAGTTTGACGATGGCCTCGCGCGGATGCTCCGGTATCGGCGGCACGAACTCCGCGCCGATATCGGGCTCGGTATAGCTAATCCCCGGTCCGTTGAGAATCATGGTTATCCCTTCTCTTGCCGCAGCCCGGCGAGACCGCGGCACCCCTCTTTTTTTGCAGGCCGGGCATGCCCCCATGCCGTTCACCCGCCATTGTTGACATTGTGTCAAAAATAGTATTGACGAACCGTCAACAATATTCAAGACTGTTAGGCGAACGGTCAGGCAAAAGAGGATGAAAGGCGGCAAAACATGGGCAACAACACAGCAGATATCTCTGTGGTTGATGCCGTCCCCGCATCCGATAGCGCGGCAAAGCGCCTGACGGGCGACGAACGCCGTCGCGAGATCCTCGATGCCGTGCGCACCGTAAGCTCCGAGCTGGGCGTGTCCCACCTATCGGTATCGGCCGTGACCAAGCAAGCCGGCTGCACGCGCTCGCTGTTCTACCACTACTTCGCCGACATGGACGCCGCCGTCACCGCCGTCATGGACGAGGCGATCGACGGTTTTATCTCCGAGCTCGAGACGTGGAATGCCGGCCGCACCGTTGGTGATATCGAGGGCGCGCTCGACACCGTCGCCCCGCTCTTTAAACGCCTGGTCGCCAGCGGCCACGAGCTGCCGAGCACGCTCACCTCGAGCAGCGGCGCGCTATACGGCGGCTTTTTGCACAACGTGGTCCAGCGCGTGGCGCAGTATATCTGCGATACCACCGTGGTGGACTTTGTCGCCCATCATGACCTGCGCATCGACCATGTCTACGAAACCTTCTACACCCTCATCATGGGACTGTTGATGTATATCCGCACGCACCCCGATGTGCCCGACGAGACGGTCAAGGAGATTATCGCCTCGACGCTCCACATCGAGGGCTACACCGCCAAGTATCCCGAGCGCAAGCCCCAGAACTGACGACATTTGGCCAAACTGCCCGCGATCAGAAGAGGGGCCGCGGGCGTGTGAAAGGAGAGCAGCATGCTGTTCGATGTTTGGGGTAGCGATACCCTTATCCACTGGGCCGGCTGGGCCATGGTCTTTATTGGCCTGATCGTGCTCAACGAGGTCGGCCGCCGCACCAAGCTGGGCGCGGCAATCATCTTTGGCGTGGCTCCGCTGGCCATGACCATCTACTGCGTCGCCATCGCCATTGGCGTCTCACAGGGTGCCGAGTGGGCGCTCACCAACCCCACCCATGTGTACCAGAACAGCTGGTTCCACTACGCCAAGGTCTACGCGGCACTGGCCGGTTGCTGGGGCTTCATCGCCATTAAGTATCAGTGGGGCAAGATCGGCAAGGCACACTGGTTCCGCGCGTGGCCGTTTGTGATCGTCGCCATCAACATCATGATCGCCGTCGTGTCCGACTTTGAGAGCGCCTATCACTTCTTTGTCCTGGGCCAGTCCACTTGGGTCACCTCCGAAGGTGCTACGCAGCTGGCCGGCTGGAACAACGTGTTCAACGGCATCGCCGGTATCATCAACATCTTCTGCATGACCGGTTGGTGGAGCGTCTACGCCTCCGAGGACAAGACCGACATGCTGTGGCCCGATATGACCTGGGTCTACATCATCGCCTACGATATCTGGAACTTCTGCTACACCTACAACTGCCTGCCCACCCACTCCTGGTTCTGCGGCTTTGCGCTGCTGCTGGCGCCCACCGTCGCCGCCTTTATCTGGAACAAGGGCGGCTGGATTCAGAACCGCGCCTTTACGCTGGCCATTTGGTGCATGTTTGCCCAGGTGTTCCCGTTCTTCCAGGAGGAGTCCATCTTTGTGACCCACTCCACGCTCGACCCCGGCGCCGCTACCGCGGTCTCAATCGCCGCACTGGTCGCCAACGTCGCCGCAATCATCTACGTCGCCTACCGCGCTAAGAAGCTCGGCCGCAATCCCTACAAGCAGGATGTCTTTGAGGGCACCAGCGATTGGGAGAAGGCTACCGCTCGCCGCGCCAAGGTTGATTACGCTCACGCCGAGTAACGTGTTGGCCGCTGTTGGCACTTGGGCATAGGCCCGCTCACCAGGCCTTTCAATCCAATGTCTCGCAGAGCCCCCGAAAAGCGTTGGCTCTGTTAGACCAGGATTGACATAAATCCGATGTCACCGCGACGGGCTATC
>UROC01000013.1 GCA_900549345.1 uncultured Collinsella sp. | reverse complement strand
GACGGCGGTCGATTCGCGCAACGACGTCATCTCGACGGGCATGGTGCTGCTGTGCGCCATCGCCTCGTACTTCACCGGCGTCGACTTGGACGGCTGGGTGGGCCTTGCCGTGGGCGCCTTCATCGTGTGGAGCGGCGTCCAGCTCGTCCGCGACACCGTCGATCCGCTGCTCGGCCGCGTGCCCGACCCCGAGCTCGTCACGCACATCCACGACAAGATCATGTCCTATCCGCAGGTCTTGGGCACACACGACCTGATGGTGCACGACTACGGCCCCGGTCGTCAGTTTGCCAGCGCCCACGTGGAGATGCCCGGCGAGGGCGACGCGTTTGAACATCACGAGATCCTGGACACCATCGAGCACGACATCAAGCGCCAGATGGGCATTGACATCACGCTGCACTGCGACCCCATCGCGACAACCGGCGATGATTTGCGCGGCTGGGTCAAGCGCGGCATCATGCAGATCGACCCCGCACTCTCCATCCACGACCTGCACGAGCACGACGGGTTCGTTTCGTTTGACCTGGTGCGTCCCGACGGCTTTGATATATCCGACGAGGAGCTGCTGGGGCTCGTCACGCGCATCGTGCACGAGCGCCGGCCCAACGTCTCGTGCGTCGTCACATTTGATTCGGGCTTCAGCTCGCCCGAGCGTCCGGCCGAGCAGCTGTAGCCCGCTTAACAGCTAGTTTCCCTGCGCGCCCGAGATGCCGTTTTGTAGGGCGTTCCAGGCATCCGTCGCCATGTCGCCCAAGTTCTGAGCGGTGTCGCCCAGGTTCTGAGCCGTATCACCCAGCTCTTGGGCCTTATCCCCAAGCTCCTGTGCCTTGTTGCTCAAGTCCTCCAGCGTATTGGAGCTCGAGCCGTCGGTACCGCTTTGGCCGTCGGACGAGTTGCCCGAGCTGTTCTTGTGCGTGAGCTGAATTTCGAGGTTGCCGCTGTCGTTATAGTAAGCAGAAGTAACGATCCAGTTGGCATCGACGACGGGCGTTGAGCCATCATCAGTCAGGACCACGGCATTCGAAAGATCGGCGCCGCGCGACTTAAGGAGCTTCTTGGCGTTGGACCAGTACTGCCCCGGGATATCGCTCAGATCGACGGTGCTAGACGAGGCGGACTCGGTTTGCTCGGCAGCGGTATCGGCCGTTGAACTCCCTCGCTTGTTGAGCATGCCCGACACAATGGCAAACACAACCGACAGCGCAAAGAAGATCGCCAGCACGATGAGAATCTTCTTGATCACGCTCGACGAACGCGACGGCTTCTTCTCCTCGTCCTCGCCATATTGCGGAATCGACTTGGGGTACTCGCGATACGGCTCGCGCGACTCGTAGCGAGGCTGCGCCGTGCGAGGCATATACGTCGTCTGCTGAGGCTGCGGAATAGGATTCTGCGGCAGGTCATCATAGGGATTCGGTGTCGAGGCGGCATAAGAATCCTGCGGCGCATAATCAAACGGGTCCGGAGCTGCGTTGCCATAGGGGCCTTGCGAAGATGCAGCATAAGAATCCTGCGCCGTGTCGCCATAGCCCATAACCCGGGTGGGCTCGGCAGAAGGCTGCGTCGCGGCGGGGTCGGTATAACCGGGGTTGGGAACAACGCGGGTCGCATCGGCGCTATCGCCAGCCTGCGCGGAACCGTAGCCGCCCATCACGGTTGTCTTGTCCTGATCCATGCAACGATTCCTTTCCGTCGCGCGTGAGCCTCAAGTTATCCATGCATTCTACCCGCGCAAAAGCCTATGATGGGCAGAGCCCGTCGGTATCTACAAGACATGCGCGGGCCTAAGGATAAAAAAGCCCCGCCGGGCCTTGTGGGCACGGCGGGGCGGGCAAGCAGCTATGGGCAACAGGCTTAGAACAGGCCGGTGATGTTGCCGTCGTTGTCGACGTCGATGTTCTCGGCCGCGGGAACCTTGGGCAGGCCCGGCATGGTCAGAACACTGCCAGTCAGTGCGACCACAAAGTGGGCACCGGCGGAAACCTTGAGCTCGCGCACCGTGATGCGGAAGTTCTCGGGAGCGCCCAGGGCCTTGGCGTTGTCGCTAAAGCTGTACTGCGTCTTGGCCACGCACACCGGCAGGTTGCCAAAGCCGTTCTCGCGCAGCTCGGCGAGCTGGCGCTTAGCGGCCGGCGTAAAGTCAACGCCGTCGGCGCGGTAGACCTTGGTGGCAATGGCCTCAAGAGCGTCGGCCACATCGGCGCCGTCCTCATAGGCAAACTTGAGCTCGCTCGGCTGCTCAATCAGACGCATGACCTCATCGGCAAGCTCGAGCGCGCCCTCGCCGCCCTTGGCCCAGACCTCGGAAAGCTTAACGTTGACGCCGAGCTTCTGACACTCGGACTCGATGAGCGCAAGCTCGGCCTCGGTGTCCGTCGGGAAGCGGTTGATGGCGACTACGCAGGGCAGACCATAAACGTTCTGGATGTTGTCGACGTGACGCAGCAGGTTGGGCATGCCGGCCTTGAGTGCCTCGAGGTTCTCCTCGTTGAGGTCGGCCTTGGCGACGCCACCGTTGTACTTCAGCGCACGAGCGGTCGCGACGACCACGACGGCGCTGGGGCGAACGCCCGTCATACGGCACTTGATGTCGAGGAACTTCTCGGCACCCAGATCGGCACCGAAGCCGGCCTCGGTAATGGCAACATCGCCAAAGCGCATCGCCATACGCGTGGCCATGATAGAGTTGCAGCCGTGGGCGATGTTGGCGAAGGGGCCGCCGTGGACAAACGCGGGCGTGCCCTCGAGCGTTTGCACCAGGTTGGGCTTGAGCGCGTCCTTAAGCAACGCGGCCATGGCACCCTGGGCCTTAAGGTCGCGGGCACGGACGGGCTCGCCGGCAAAGCTGTAGCCGACGACGATCTCGCCCAGGCGCTCCTTGAGGTCGCTGATACTCGTAGACAGGCACAGGATTGCCATGACCTCGGAGGCGACGGTGATATCGAAGCCGTCCTCGCGCGGCACGCCCTGGGCCTTACCGCCAATACCGTCGATGACGTGGCGCAGCTGACGGTCGTTCATATCGACGACGCGCTTCCAAGTGATGCGTTTAACGTCGATGCCAAGCTGGTTGCCCTGCTGGATGTGGTTATCAAGCATGGCGGCCAGCAGGTTGTTGGCAGCACCGATGGCATGGAAGTCGCCGGTAAAGTGCAGGTTGATATCCTCCATGGGGATCACCTGAGCCCAGCCGCCGCCGGCAGCACCGCCCTTAACACCAAAGACGGGGCCGAGCGAAGGCTCGCGCAGGGCCACGGCACTCTTGACGCCGCGACGACGCAGGCCATCGGCCAGACCGATGGTCGTGGTGGTCTTGCCCTCGCCCGCAGGCGTTGGGTTGATAGCGGTCACGAGGACGAGCTTGGCCTGGTGATCGGTCGGCTCGTTGAGCAGCGAATAGTCGACCTTAGCCTTGTCGAAGCCGTACGGAATAAGGTGCTTAACGTCGACGCCGGCGTTCTTGGCCACCTCGGTAATAGGCAGCGGCGTGACAGAACGTGCGATTTCGATGTCAGTAGGCATAGGCGGTCCTTTCGTTACCGAATGAGAAAAAGACCAATTCAGCATAGCACGGGCGCGCAATAGTAAAACACCCGTAACCGATGAATGGCGATATGTTTATCCAATGC
The DNA here is from genome assembly GCA_900549345.1 of uncultured Collinsella sp. GTDB lineage: Bacteria > Actinomycetota > Coriobacteriia > Coriobacteriales > Coriobacteriaceae > Collinsella. The sequence continues at coordinate 30,039 of UROC01000013.1, read as the reverse complement.
TCAGCGATAGCTTAACAGCCCGCCAAAACAAAGCGCCCTAAATGGTAGGTTCAATCCCCAAGTGCTCAAAGGTGCGAAGCGTTGCCTGGCGGCCCTGGGGCGTGCGAATCATCAAGCCGCACTGCAGCAGATAGGGCTCATAGACATCCTCGAGCGTTCCCGGGTCCTCGCCCACCGCGCTGGCAAGCGTTGTCAGGCCCACGGCACGTCCGGAGAACGTCTTAGCGAGTGTCTCCAAAATGCGAATATCCATCCAGTCCAGACCAAGCTCATCGATCTCGAAGAACTCGAGCGCCTGGCGGCAGATATCGAGCTCGATAGGGCCGTTGCCGCGCACCTGTGCATAATCGCGCACGCGCTTGAGCAGGCGGTTGGCAAGACGTGGCGTGCCGCGCGAACGCGAGCCGATCTCGAGCGCACTGGGGTGGTCGATCGTCACGCCCAGGATGGACGCCGAGCGCGTCACAATCTGCGCGAGTTCTTCGACCGTGTAGTAATCCAGGCGATATGAAATGCCAAAGCGGTCGCGCAGCGGGCCAGTCAACATACCCGAGCGGGTCGTTGCCGCCACCAGCGTAAACTTGGGGATATCCAGGCGAATCGATCGTGCGGCCGGGCCTTTACCGATCACGATATCGAGGGCAAAGTCCTCCATCGCGGGGTACAGGACCTCCTCGACCGAACGGTTGAGGCGGTGGATCTCGTCAATAAACAGCACATCACCCGGCTGCAGGTTAGTCAGGATGGCCGCCAGGTCGCCGGTACGCGCAATAGCGGGGCCGCTCGTCGTCTTGATCTGAGCGCCCAGCTCGTTGGCGATAACGGTGGCCAGCGTGGTCTTGCCCAGGCCCGGAGGACCCGAGAAAATCACGTGGTCGAGCGTCTCGCCACGGCTCTGCGCCGCTTCGATCAACACGCGCAGGCTCTGCTTGATATGCTCCTGGCCACAGTAGTCGTCCAGGCGCTGGGGGCGCAAAGTGCGGTCGACATCGAGGTCCTCGGCCGTCAGCTCCGAGCCCACCATGCGCTCGCCGTGCGCCATGGATGCCGCCGGCGAGTTGCCGGGCGTCGCCCACAGGTCCTGAGAGTCATCGGCTTCCCACATCACGCATCCATTCCGAGTCGCTTAAGCGCCGCGCCGAGCAGATCCTCGACACGCATATCCTGCCCATCATACCCGCTCAGAGCGACATCGGTCTCCTGCGGGCTAAAGCCCATGGAAAGGAGCGCCGCACGGGCGTCATCGATGGCCAAGGGAGCGGCAGCGGGCACGGGCATCGCAACCTGGCCGGGAATCACGTCGACCGGCACAAAGCCCTTGTCCTTGGCAAAGGTGCTCTTGAGCTCCAGGATCAGACGCTGAGCTGTCTTTTTGCCCACACCGGGCACCTTGGCCATGCCCTTGTCGTCCTCGGCCATCACCAGCGAATACAATTGCCCCACGGTATAGGTGGAAAGCACGGCGAGCGCCAAGCGCGGGCCAACGCCCGAGACAGACACGAGCCGATCGAACATCGTGCGCTCATCCTTAGAGGAAAAACCGAAAAGTGTCATGGCGTCCTCGCGCACCTGCATACGCGTGTAGAGGCGGACCTCGCCGCCGGGCGTCGGCAACGTGGCCGCAGTGCTGCCCGAGATGCCGAGCTCAAAGCCAACGCCCGACACATCGACGACAGCAGAGCTCATCGTGGCCTCGACAAGCGTTCCGTGGAGCTGGGAGATCATCAGTATCCGGTTCCTCTCTGTTGATAGAACTCGCCGCCGGTAAGCGCCCGGGTACGGCTGAGGTTAACGTGGCAGATGGCGCAGGCCAGGGCATCGGCGGCATGGTCGGGATTCGGGTCGTGATCGAGCTGCGTGAGCGTGCGCACCATGTAGGCGACCTGCCGCTTATCTGCGGCTCCGGTGCCCACAACAGCCTGCTTAATCTGCATAGGCGTGTACTCGCCAATCTCGAGCGCGCACTCCGAAAGCGCCACAAGCGCAGCGCCGCGGGCATGCGCCGTAGGGATGGCCGAGCGAACGTTGGCGCCAAAGTAAATGCTCTCGATGGCAGCGGTATCGGGTCGATAACGCTCCACGACACCCTTGAGGTCGCGGGCGATATGCGACAGGCGCACCGCGAGCGGACTGCCTGCGCTGGTCTCGATGCAGCCATAGGCACGGCAGCGAACCTCGCCACGCCGCTCCTCGATAATCCCCCAACCCGTATGAGCCAAACCGGGGTCGATGCCCAAAATAACCAAGCCAACCTCCCCTCGTCTTTTACCAAGCGCAAGGCAAGGCCCCGCGCACTACTCACGAACGTCTGTTCTAGAATAACACAACGGGGTCAAGATGCTTAGTTGAAGTATCGGGGTTGAGAGCGAATCCCATCCCCAGTTTAGTTCTGCGAGAAGAATGGGAACTGTCGGGGATCCACCGGCGGATGCGGCATCGGCGTGCCCTGGGGTCCACCCTGCGGGCCACCCTGGCCGCCCATCATCTTTTCGATGGCGTCCTGGACCTCGCCCTCGAACTTTTTCATGCCCTCGTGCAAGCGACGCTGACCGTCCTCAGAGCGCAACTCCTCCATCTGCTCGGGCGAAATACCCAGTAGCTCGCCCAGCACGCCCATCATCTCGTTTCGCATGCGCTCGCTCGTATCCTCGTCAGCAAAACGGCGCACCTCGGCGCGCGCCAACGAATCGACCGCCATACGCTCCTTGCCGTTGAGCCCCAGGTCGGACCACGCGAGCATGTACGGCCAGGAGCGCTCGGCAAACGAACGGGACGAGGCGATCGGCGCCGTCGGCAGCATGCGGCGGGCGGCCTCGCCCTGACGCACGAGCATCAGCAGCAGCGAGCAGGCCTCAGGCTTGCCAGCGGCCATCGGGATGTCGTCGAAAGATCGATTGCGGTCCACGTGCGCCTCGAGCGCGCCATCGACCTCACCCGGCTCAAGCCCGCCGAGCAGCTGTGCCGCGCGGTCGAGCATATCGACCGGACCGTCGAGCGTCGAGAGCGCCTGCGCCAGCACTCGCTCCATACAATCTTCCACCGCGTTGAGCGTCACGAGCTCTTGGGGCACCACGGCAGACGTGCGATTGCGCACACGCGCCACAAACTCAAGCGTCGACAGGTACACATCGCCAAAGGGCGCATAATCGCCCTGGTAGCCGCCGCAAAGCGCCGGCGCCGCCAGCGCGTACTCGGTTTTGGACAGCGGGCTCAGCGCCATCGCACCCAACTCGAGCGCCGTGTCCTCCAGCATGAGGCCCAGCGTACGCGAGCGCAGACGCTCGGCATCGCCCGCCGACACGTCGCGATCGAGCACACGCGCCGCATCCGGCGCATCGCGTTCGACGGTGCGAATGTGCAGACGCTCGGCGATGGCGCGGACGGCGGCACAGCGGGCAGCCTCGGCCTCTTCCTGCGCCGGCGTAAAGATACGGTTGCGCCCCAGCACCAGGCCAATCACATTACGCGGGCCCAGAGCGTCGACGGCCAGCACCGCCAGCAGGGACGACGGCAAGTCGCCCTCGAGTGCCACCACAGCACGCGACGCACCGTGGGCTCGGGCGTTGTCGCGCACGGCGAGCACCAGCGCCTGCCACAGCCACTCCTCGGAACGGAACTCGGGCAGTTCGTGATCTTCCAGGGCATCGAGCATCACGCCGCGCTGAATCTCCTGAACCAGCAGGCTCTCCTCAAAACACGGCGCCTGGGCCACCACGCGACCGCAGTCGTCGAGCACAAACGAACCGCCGGTATACACCGACTCGTCATAGGCACCGACCGGCGCCATGCAGGCAAACCACACGCTGCGCTTGGATGCGATCTTGCGGTAGGCGCCGCTGCGAACGGCGGCAATGGCAGCAGTCTCGCCGTCGGTCATATCGAATGCGTTGAATTGGAAATACGCAATGAGGTCAACACCGGTCGGCAACATCTCGAGTTCGCGGTCCAAGTCAAAAATCACGGCGATGCGCACGCCGTCCACGTCGAACACCGGCGGCGCCCAACGCGTGTCGTTGTTCTCGCCACGCTGCAGGGCAATGCTCGAACGCGCCGGCACCACATGACCGTCCTTGAGCATCATGTAGTCGAGCAGCGGCTGGCCCTCAAACGAAACCGCCGCGGGCACGATGCAGATCATGTCAAGCTCCTGGATACGCTCGGCGACACCAGTCAAGCCAGCAAGCATGTCGTGCTCAAAGTCGGCGGTGCCCACCAGGCCCCCGGGCATGGCGCCCATAAAGAGCGGAGCCGGAACGCACAGCACGCGCGCCCCGCGCCCGTGGGCCAGACGAGCCTGGTCCTCGATGCGGCCGCAAATGCCCTCAATATCACCCAGGCGCATATCGATCTGTGCAAGCGCGAGCTTCATGGCTCAGCCCTTTCCGTCGTAAACCATCGTTGTCGTAGTAAAAGCGCCGGCCGCATAATGCAGTCGGCGCTCGCATGTGCATATGCTAGCTATGATACCCCGAGCGGGGGCGCGCTCCTAGAACGTCGCGGACCACAGCCCGTGCAGGTTGCAGTAGGCATAGACGGTACCGGTCTTGGAACCGCCGGCAAAAAACGTCGCGGGCTTCATGCCGGGCTCAAGGTAATGGATCTCCAGACGGCCCTCAGCCTCAAGGGCGATCCACTCAATATAGTGCTCGGGCAGGCTGGGATGTTCGACCGAGCCAACGCGTGCGCGAATCACGTGACCGTCGCGCTCGGTCTCGACAACAGGCACGTGCTTCTCGTGCGCCGCGTCCTCAGTGTTTGCGGTCAGTTCCGTGCAACCGGCAGGGGTTGCAACGTCGTTGCCCAGGGCGGCAATGAGCTTGCCATCGGGGTCCTTAAAGAATTTCGCCATGATGTTCTCCTTTGCTGACGTGCCAATGTTCTTGATGGTTCTTATGCCCAAAGGCAGACAAACCATCCACGGCATTGCAAATGAACACATAACGGGCGGGGACGATGGGGCAGCGTGCTCTATCCGCCCTGGCGGCCCCACCCGAGCGGGTTAGCGCCCGTCGCCGCCCAGCAGCGCCAGAACATCTTCGCGGGTAAACAGCGCCGACGAGATGCCGTCGCCGCCGAGCACGCTGTTGACCAGATCGCGCTTGGACTCCTGCATCTGCATAATGCGCTCCTCGATCGTGTCCTTGGCGATGAGCTTGTACACGGTCACGGTATGTTGCTGGCCAATACGATGCGCGCGGTCAGTCGCTTGGTCCTGCGCCGCCACGTTCCACCACGGGTCGTAGTGGATGACTACGTCGGCCGCCGTCAGGTTAAGGCCCACGCCGCCCGCCTTGAGCGAAATCAAAAAGACCGGAACCTCGCCCGCTTGGAACTGCGCGACCATCTTGGCGCGGCTCTCCTTAGACGAAGCGCCCGTGAGCTTAAGAAAGCCGATGTCCTCCTTGGCCAAGCGCTTACCGATGATATCGAGCATACCCGTAAACTGGCTGAACAACAGGATGCGATGCCCGCCGTCGAGTGCGCCGTGCACGAGCTCCATGCACGTATCGAGTTTGGCGCTTCCCGCCTTGTAGTCCGCATAGTGCAGATGCGGGTCGCAGCAGATCTGGCGCAGCTTGGTGAGCTCGGCAAGTACCTTGAGCTTGTCTTTTTTGAACTCCCCGGCCTCGCGGTGCTGCACCTGCTGGGCGATGCGGTCCTGGTTTGCCAGGTACAGCTTGCGCTGCTCGCCGGTGAGCTGAGCCATGACAGTGTCCTCTATCTTCTCGGGCAGGTCGGCCACCACGTCTTCCTTTACGCGGCGCAGCACAAACGGCGACACGAGCGCCTGCAGGCGAGCGGCACTGTCGCCCTCGGCGTGCTCGACCGGGCTTTCGAAGCGCTTGGCAAATGATTCGCGCGTGCCAAGCAGGCCCGGCATCAAAAAGTCGAAGATGCTCCAGAGCTCGGACAGGCGGTTTTCGATGGGCGTGCCCGTCAAGGCAAAGCGAACGCCGGCCGGCAGGCGCTTGGCAGCACGGGCCACCTGGGTGAGCGGGTTTTTAATGTACTGGGCCTCGTCGAGCACCACGCGGGCAAAATCCCGTTCGGCGTACTCATCGATATCGCGCCGCATAAGATCATACGACGTCACGACCACGTTATGCTCGGCCACGCCGGCAATCTGCACGCGGCGCTGCGCCTTGGCGCCCACGATGGCACGCACATCGAGCGAGGGCGCAAAGCGCTCCAGCTCGGCAGTCCAGTTGTACACGAGTGAGGCCGGGCACACCACGAGCGTGGGCTTGGTGTCCCCCGCCTCCACGCGCGCCAGGATATGCGCGATCATCTGGAGCGTTTTGCCCAGGCCCATGTCGTCGGCCAAGATGCCGCCAAGGCCCAGGTGTTCGAGCGAGCCGAGCCACTGGTATCCGTCGACCTGGTAGCCGCGCATCGTTGCCTTGAGCGATGCCGGCACCGTAAAGTCCATCTTGCCGAGCGTGTCCAGGCGCTCGACGGTACGGCGGAACGCAGCGTCGCGATCGGCCTCGAGCGCCGGCGTGCGCGCGAGCATGCTATCGACGAACAGGGTGCTCGACGCGGGAAGCGACACGCCGTCGAGCAGGTCGACGGCATCGACACCCAGGTCCTCGGCGAGGCCAAACGCGGCTCGGGCGCCCTCGTCCAGGCGAATGATGTCGCCGGACGTAAGGCGCGCAAACGTTTGATGGCGCTTGTACGAATCGAGATAGACGGCAAGGTCCGCGGCCGAAAGCCCGCTCGCGCCCAGCTCGACATCGAGCAGATTGCTCTTAACGGTCGCACGAACCGAGAGCTTGGGCGCGGGGCGGACCGAGATCTGGCGCAGACGGTCGCTGAGCATGACCTCACCCAGTTCGGACAGGGCGGACAGGCCCTCGGTCAGCAGGCAGAACAAGCGGGCGTCATCGCGCTCCTCAAACGCCAGACCGCCCTCGTAGAAATCGAAGTACAGGGCCGCCGTATCCATAACGCGAAACTCCGCCACCTCGTCGCGGGGCGGCACACCGGGGCGCTGCTCTTCGAAGGGGCTGCCCGGAGCGCCCAGGCTAAAGAGATCCGCCGACCAATCGCCGTAGGTAACCGTAATTTTGCAGGTCACGAGCCCATCGTCGACACCGATCGCCATAGCAAAGCTCGGCTCGGGTGCCACGGTATCGAGCGCGGCGGGCGCGGTGAGGTCGGTGTAGTCGCGCAAAATGGGCAGCGCCATACGGCAGAACTCACCCACCTGCTCGGCGGCAATATGGGCGGGCGTGCGGCACGGCAGCAAGCGCGACAAAAAAGGTGCGGCATGCTGAGCAAATGCAGCGTCGGTACGGCGCGCGCGGCGCGTGTCAACCAAGTAGGCGGCATCGCCCGACGCAAAGCAGTACATATCGGCGGGCAGGCGCAGGTCATAGCTACCACCAGCCGCCGGCGCGATTTTGGCGGCAAGCAGCGGTGGGCGCTTAGCGGATGCCTCGTCCTCCCCTTGCGGAGACAGCTCAACCGCCACGTCGTAGGTGCGATGCGTCGTCATCCCCCGCGACCAGGCGGGCTCAAAGGAGATGGTCTGGCCGCGCAGCAGGTCCAGCACATATACGATGCTATGCTCGGACAGCGGCAACTGACGCTCGGCAACAAAACCGCTGCGGGCAAAGTCGTACGACGCCGAACGCGAGCTTGTGATGTCATCGAGATAGGCAACTGTCGTCACAACAAGGTTGAGCAGCTTTGCCGATGTTTCGTCAAAGGCCTCAGGTGAATGGACAAACGTGAGCTTCTTGCCATAGGAGAACGTGCCGCCGCGCACGTAGGCATCGGCCATGCCGTCGATGTCCTTGACCACGTAGGAGACCGATCCACAGCGAATGCGGAACTCGAGCGCCCAGCTAAAGCGGTCAGCGAACAGCGGATTGTAGTACGGCACCAACGAGGGCTCCAATGCCGCTTTGGGGGCGTCGGGATCAACGGCACCGGCAAGCTTGCGGCGCATGCTCGCCAGCTCATCCATGCGCGCGTCCGAAAGATCGGAGAGCGCCGACACAAGGCTCGGGCTCGTGGGGACGGGCGCCGGAAAGGGAAAGTTGGGGTTGACGGCCGGCGCTTTGGGTGCGGTGCGCGCGGGCTGTTTCGACTGCGCCGTAAACGTGCGAACCGGCGTGCGCAAACCTTCGACGGGCTCGGCGCCGCTGGCATCCAAATACGCCAGAGCCGTGGCAATAGCGTGCTTGCACATACCGGGGTAACGATAGGCGGCGGGGCAATCGCAGTCGTAGTCGATCACCTCGTGCTCGTCCATGTCGAGCTCCACGTGCGTCTTGTACAGGTCGCCACGCGAACCGCGCACCGAGCCCTCGACCGTCACGTTTTTGGAGAAGCGCGAGCCGCTGTCCTCGATCGACAGCACGGCGCCGTTGAGCATGAGCGAACGCCCCTTCATAAAGGTGCCGCTCAACGCCGCCTCTTTGCGAAGCGCCTGCACAAACGTCCCCTGCACTTCCTCCAATCTCACCCGGGGTAGCTTAGATCACCGTCACGCGGCCCTGGTTACCCACAATGGCCTTGGCCTCGGCCAGCAGCGGAATCGAACGCGCGTTGACCTTGGCAGGTACCTCGGCACGCAGCACGCGCCCGTCCACCTGCTCGATAAAGATCTCCACGCGGTCGCCGCCCGGGTTAGCGGTGAGCACCGTGGCCAGGCGCGCCATATTGCCCTGGCTAAAGCGGCTGTTGGGCACCATGACCTCAAACACCTTGGGCTTGTTGTTCTCCTCGTTGAGCTCGAGCGGCACGATCTCCTGCGCGATGATCTGGTCGCCGCGGTCCGAGCGCTCGAGCTTGCCCTTAATGCGCACAAAGGCATCGGACAGCTGCGCGCCGGTCTCGGGATCGACCTCGCCGTACAGGTACCCCTCGGCCTCCTTGTAGGTCTTGGGGAACACGACGACGGTGGCCTCGCCTTCCATGTCCTCGAGCTGCACGATGCCCATGGGGTCACCGTTTTTGGTCACGCGCTTGGACACGCTCGAGACCATGCCGGCCCACCACAGCGCCTTGCCCTCGGGAATTTCCTGGTTGATGGTGCCGCCCGTAGGATTCTGAACTTCGTAGCCGGTGTCGATCTGCGAGAACGAGAAGTCACGCGCCTTGGCTAGTGCATACTCAAACGGGCGCAGCGGGTGGTCCGAGACATAGATGCCCAGAACCTCCTTCTCCTGACTCAACTTAAGGTGGCGGTCCCATTCCTGGCCATCCGGATCGGGCACGCTCACCTCAAAGCCCGAGCCCTCAACGTCGCCAAACATATCGAAGAACGACGTCTGGCCGCTCGCGCGATCCTTCTGGCGCTTTACCGCGGCATCGATGATGTTCTCGGGGTTGTTCTTGTCCACAAAGTGCATCATCTGGCGACGCGGATACCCCGTGGAGTCGAAGGCGCCTGCCTTGATCAGCGATTCGATTACGCGGCGGTTGGCCTGGCTCGAGTCCACGCGCTCGACAAAGTCGTGCAGCGTCTTAAACGGTCCGCCCGCCTCGCGCTCGGCGATAATCGCCTGCGCTACGCCGGTGCCCACGCCGCGGATGCCGGCCAGGCCAAAGCGCACGCCCTCCTTAGTAGCCGTGAACTCGGTACCGGACTCGTTCACATCTGGCGAAAGCACGGGAATGCCGTCGTGACGGCACGCCGAGACGTAGTGCACGATCTTGTCGGTCTTGCCCGTGTAGGACGTCAGGACGGCCGCCATGTACTCGTGCGGATAATGCGCCTTGAGCCATGCCGTCTGCATAACCAGAATGGCGTAGCCGGCGGAGTGCGACTTGTTGAAGGCGTAGGACGCGAACTCGAGAACATCGTCCCAAATCTTCTGGGCGACCTCGCGCGTGTAGTTGTTCTTGATAGCGCCGTTCATCCAGTGGTCGTAGGTGGTCTCGTCCGAGCCATCCTCCCAGTGCAGCACCGTCGACGTGAGCAGCTTGATCTTTTTCTTAGCCACGGGCTTACGGATACGCGAGTCCGATTCGCCCTTAGAGAAGCCGCACATCTCGACGGAGATGAGCATAACCTGCTCCTGGTAGACCATAGTGCCGTAGGTTTCGCCCAGGATGTCGTCCAGGCGGTCGTCGTAGGAGACCGCCGGCTCCTTGCCGTTCATACGGTTGATGTAGGACGAAACCATGCCGGCGCCCAGCGGGCCCGGGCGGTACAGAGCGATCAATGCCACGACGTGCTTGTACTCGGTGGGCTTCATGTTCTTGATCGTGGCCGTCATGCCGGCGGACTCGACCTGGAAGACGCCGGCGGTGTGACCGGAGCCCATGAGCTTAAAGATCTCGGGATCGTCAAAGGGAATCTCTTCCTCTTTGATGTCGATACCGAAGTTCTTTTTGATGTTTGCCTTGGCCTTGGAGATAACCGTCAGCGTGCGCAGGCCCAGGAAGTCCATCTTGAGCAGGCCCATGTCGGCAACGGTATGGCCCTCGTACTGGGTAATCTCGACGCCACCCTTGGTGTCGAGCTTGGTGGGCACGTGCTCGTTGACGGGATCGCGGCAGATCAGAACGGCGCACGCGTGCACGCCCTCGCCACGGGTGAGACCCTCGATCGAGAGTGCCGTGTCGATGATGCGGCGAGCGTCGTCGTCCTTTTTATATGCCTCGGCAAAATCGGGGTTAAACAGATCCTCTTTGCCGGGTTGCTTTTCGAGCACCTGCTTGAGCTTGACCTTGGGGTCGCTCGAGACCATCTTGGACAGGCGCTGGCCCATGTAGACCGGGTAGTCCAGAACGCGCGCGGCGTCGTTGATGGCCTGCTTGGCCTTAATGGTCGAGTAGGTGATGACGTGGGTGACCTTCTCGGGACCGTAGAGCTGGCGAACGTGCTCCACGACCTCGAGGCGCCGCTCATCGTCGAAGTCCATATCGATATCGGGCATCTCGGTACGCTGCGGGGACAGGAACCTCTCGAACATCAGGCCGTTCTCGAGCGGGTCGAACGCGGTGATGTTCATGGCGTAGGCGACGATAGCGCCGGCGGCCGAACCACGGCCGGGGCCGACACCGATGCCGTTGTCCTTGGCCCATTGCACGTACTCGGCAACGATCAAGAAGTAGGCGGCAAAGCCCTTGTCGCAGATGACCTTGTATTCGTACTCAAAGCGCTCTTTGATGTTGACGCCGCCGATCTCGCGCGTGGCCCAGTCGTCACCGTAGTGTTGGCGCAGGCCCTTCTCGCACTCGCGGCGGAACTGGCTCTCGTGCGTCTCGCCAGGGTCGAGCAACGGGAAGCGCGGCAGGATGATGGAGTCCCAGTCCAGCTCAACGTAGCACTTGTCGGCGATCTCGAGCGTGTTGTCGCAGGCCTCGGGGCAATACGGGAACATCGCCCGCATCTCCTCCTCGGTCTTCATGTAAAACTCTGAGCCGGTCATGCGCATGCGGTTGGGGTCGTCGACCTTGGCGTTCATGCCGATACACATGATGACGTCCTGCACCGGCGCGTCCTCGCGGCGCAGGTAGTGGAAGTCGTTGGTGGCGATAACCTTGACACCCACCCGTTTGGCGATGTCGATGAGCGTGCGGTCCATCTGCTCATCGGTCAGGCCGTTGTCGGTGGTAATGCCGTGTTCCTGGATCTCGATATAAAAGTCGCCGGGGTCAAAGGTATCGCGGAAGGTCTCGGCCCACTTGATGGCGCCTTCCATGTCGCCGTGGTCGATGTATTTGGGGATGATGCCCGCGATGCAGGCACTCGTGCAGATCATGCCCTTGGCGTGGCGGCGCAGGTTGTCGAGCGTCACGCGCGGCTTGTAGTAAAAGCCCTGCACGGCGGCCTCGGAGACCGTCTGCATCAGGTTGACGTAGCCCTCCTGGTCCTTGGCAAGGAGGATCATATGGTAGAGCTCGGGCTTATGGTCGCGAGCGAGCGTCTCATCCGGCGTAAAGTAGACCTCGCAGCCAAAGATAGGCTTGATGACCAGGGGCGGCTTGAGCTCGTCGATATTGCCCTTCTCGTCCCACATGGCCATGTCCTTCACATACTGGGCATGCTCGCGCGGGTTTGCCTCGGGATCGGGCTCCACCAGCTCGTCGCGGCGGTCCTTTTCCAAGAAGGCCTTGTCGTGGCTCCAAGTTTTGTACTCGGGCGTGTTGTGATTGACGGCGTCGCAGGCCAGCGCCAGGTCGGGTACGCCGTACATATAACCGTGGTCGGTAATGGCCACGGCGGGCATGCCCAGCTCAACAGCGCGATTGACCATATCCTGGATACGGGTTGCGCCGTCGAGCATGGAGAAGACAGTGTGGTTGTGCAGATGGACGAATGCCATGTGATGAGCTCCGATGCGGGTTCGTGTTCTGACTGAACGATTTTACCGCACGGCACGGACAGCACCCGAACCTAGCCAAACCCACACGGCTCCTCACGCAGTTGCGGTGAAATGCGGACTGTTTGGCGGCTTTTTTGGCCAAAACAGTCCGTATTCCACCGCAAGTTATCTGAGGGCTAGAGGTTGTAGGTGACTACTTGAGGTTCAGCGGGTTCGACGAAGATGGTTGGATCGGCCTGCTCCACGCGGACGAACTTGACGGTCACGACCTCAAAGCCCGCCTTGTGCAGAACATCGGCGTAGACGCGCGCCTGCAGGGCGTGCTTCTCCTGAAGCTGTTCCGGTGTCTCGTCCGGTGTGCCGCCCGTCTTGTAGTCGATGACCAGCGCGCATGACGAATCCGCCGGGTTCGTCGCCAAAGCGTCGATGGCGCCCTCGGCATAGGCACCGTAGCGAGCGATGTCCTCGTCCTCGCAGCCCAGCGAAAAGAACGGCACCTCGGCGCGAACGCACGGCCACGCGAGCAGGTCGGCACGAACAGCCGACTTGAGCCAGCGGTCCAGGGCGACATCGAAGCGTTCGCGCTGTTCTGGCGTCAGGTGCCACAGGCGAGCCAGGGCGTCGGCACGCTCAGCGGGCAGCGCATCGGCACCCATCTCGATGAGCCACTGGCAGGCGGCGTGGAAGGCCGAGCCCAGCGCCATGGGATTGCCGGCGGGCTCGACAGCGGCCACGTCTGCATCCGTCATCTCCGAGCCATCCGACTCGGCATCATCGCCTGCCTCGTCCATGGGAACACGCGCCTCGGCGGCACGGTCTTCCGTCTCGGCATGGAGTGCCGCGGCGATTGACGAGTAGCTATACGAGTCACGCATCGGATACGGACAGATACCCATGCGCACGCCCACTGCCTGGGGATACACAAGCTCAAACGAATCGGGCTTGGGGTCGGCAGGACCGGGGACGATTGTACTGGCCGAATCGTCGGCAGCATCTGTATCGGCATCGCCGCGGACAAGCCTGCCCTCGGCATCCAGTGAAGCATTGGCCTCAAACGCCTGCTCGCCAAAGGAAAAGTCCGCGAGCGAAATGAGCTCGTAGTCGCCCGGCTGGGAGTTGTCGAACACCAGGCGGTCGGCATCGAGCTGCGGCATGTCCAGAGCGTCGGTCGGCAAGATACGGCGCAGCACGTCGTAGGTCAGATCGGTCTCAACGTCGAAGGTCGGCGCACACAGCTTGCCACGGCTCACGCCGACATCCATCGCCAAGATCACCAACTCGCGCGCACGCGTCATGGCGACGTAGAGCAAGCGGGCCCGCTCCTCGAGCGAAAGCTGCAGGTCGTCGTTGCGCAGGTGAGCAAATGCCTCGGCGGGAGAACCTGTCGCGCAGACATCCTCCATGAGCTCCGGCGGCAGCCACAGCGACGTGCCCTTGCCCTTAAACGCATGCTCAAACTGCTTTTTGACGTCCTCGCCCTTTACGAACGTGCCGTCCGCGAGCTTAACGCCGTCGAAGCGTGCCGGTAGCGCCACAACCTGCGCACCGCCATCGACGCAACCCATCTGTGCCGCACCCGAGGACTTACGCACGCCAAAGCACTCCGCAACCGCCACGACCGGATATTCCAGACCCTTGGAAGCGTGCACCGTCATGATGCGCACCGCGCCGTCGCCCTCCTCGTTCAGCGCGCCCGGCGCCTCCTTGCCCGCCAGGAAGCGATCGAAGGCAAGCGCAATGGAGCGCGGCGAGTTGCCGAACTCGGCCTCCGCCTCGGCCACGGCGTCGAGCGCCTTGAGCACGTTGGCAGCAATGGCTTTGCCCTCGGGACCGCGCTGTGCCAGGCGCACAAACCAGCCAGAGGCATTGACCACGTCACGCGCGATGGCGGCAAACGAATCACGTCCCACGCGGCGAAGCGCGTAGCGCAGCACCTCGCGGGCGCGCGTCACGAGTGGCAAGCCCTGCAAGCCGGGCACATCGGAATCGCTCATGATGCCCATGTCGATATTCCGGCGCGAGGTCTCCCCTGTCTCGCTATCGAGCTTGGTCGCCAGCGCCAGGAACTCCTGGGCGCCGAGCGCAAACATCGGCGAGGCGAGCAGCGGCATAAGGCCCTGCGCCGTATCGGCCGGATTAGCAAGCGCGCACACCAGGGCACGCACCGTTTGGACCTCGGCAGCCTGGGCAAAGACCGAACCGCCTGCGATCACGCAGTCGAGCCCCTGGTCGCGGAAGGCCTGGGCGTAGACGTCGGCGTTGGTCATGCGGCCCAGTAGCAGCACCATGCCGCCCTGGGGCTGGCCCGCTTTAACGAGCGCTTGGAACCGCTCCGCAATCGCACGAGCTTTCGCCTGCGTTCGCTCCTGGGTGCTGCCGCCGGCAACGAGCAGCGCCTGGCGGCGCGAAGCCTTTGCCTTGAGCTTGTCCTCGCGATCGTCACTCGGCTCAAGATCCAAGAACCCCTGCATCAAACCACCGGCATCGCCGTCAAAGACGCGTGCCACATAACGCAGCACCTCGTCGTGGCTGCGGAAGTTGCGCACGAGCTTGACGAGCTCGCCGGCAGGGGCATCGGATGCGACGGAGGTCTCGGGCGCAGCAGAGGAGCCCACCTTGCGCTCCTGGCGACGGAACACCTCGACCTCTGCCCCACGGAAGCGATAGATGGACTGCTGTGCATCGCCCACGGTGCACAGCGCGCGCTCCCCCACACCCGTCAGATAGCGAATCAAATCGACCTGCATCTGGTCGGTATCCTGAAACTCATCGATCATGACCATCTTAAAGCGGCCTTCATAGGCCGCTCGAATAGCCGGGTAGTCGCGCAGCGCCTCATACGCCATGCGGAGCAAGTCGTTGTTATCGAGCGCGGACTGACCCGCCTTGAGTGCGCGGTACTCCGCCTCCACAGCACGGGCAAGCCCCACCAGCGCATCGAGCGCCGGACTGCCGCAGGCAAGCACAATATTGACAAACGCATCGGCGGCCTCGGCCTTGAGCAGCTCAATCTGCTCCTTAGGGAATGCCTTGCTCGCGCGCGGCATGGTACACGACATCATGAGTCGCGCCGCATCGACCATGGTCTTGCCGCTCGCCTCGAACGCGTCGATGGCATCGAGCGCCGTCTGTGCCTTCTCGGTCGCGGCCTTGCTCGCGCCCAACGCCGCGCGATAGGCATCGGCCAGCGCCGAGGTGTCGGCCTGGCCGCGTGCCACGTGTACATCGTCCATGCCGCCCGGCAGCTGGCTCGAGAGCTCCAACAGATCGCGCACCAGGCCTTTGACGGTCGTGCCGGCGCCAAAGGGACCGCCCTCGCCCGCCATGGGATACCAGGCGTAGAGGGCCTTGAGCGATGCCGCGAGCTCGGGGGCGGCATCGGGCGCCGTCGCGCGACCCAACACATGCTCAACAGCCTGATCCATGAGCTCGTCGGTATCGGTGAGCACCGTGAACTCGGGATCGATGCCCAGCTCCAACGCGTGTGCGCGCAGGATACGCGAGCACATGCCGTGAATGGTCGAGATCCACGCGTCGTCGACGGTCAGTGCTTCCTCGTCCATGCCCTCGTCGATAAGCGCACGGCGCACGCGGTCGCGAATCTCGGCCGCAGCATCTTTGGTAAAGGTGATGGCGAGCACCTGGTCCAGATGCTCAACGAACGGACCGGATTCGGGCGAGAGCGCGTAGACGATGCGGCGCGTGAGGGTAAAGGTCTTGCCCGAACCGGCGCCCGCCGAGACAAACAGCGGACGGTCGAGCGTTTTGACGATCTGCAGCTGTTGCGGCATCAAAGTCGAAAAATCCATGGTCTACACGCCCCTCCTTACAAACGTTCCTTCGTGGTTATACGAGCAGCGCGCATGCGCGGCCTGCGTCGACGCCGGGTCGACGGCGGCAACGTTGCCTGCCTCGAGCTCGCGCAGGCGCTCGGCGATGCCGTCCTCCACGCGATCGAGCAGGGCGTCGAAGTCCATGCTGCCGCCCTCGCCGGGAAAGCCCTTCTTAAGCCCCGGGATGCGGCCGTCACCACGCTCCTCCTCGAGCAGCTCGGCACTCGCCGCACCGCGCAGCGCCGGTTTGCCGCCCTTGGTCGAAAAATAGAGCGCCGCACGGGCATCCAGATCCAGCGCCCGGCGCATGGCCTGCGCATAGATAAGCGTCTGGGTATGGGGCGGCAGCCACCGCGGGTCGTCGATGGCGGCCTCGCCCGATTCCTCGTCGCGCACCGTGGGGTCGGCGAGTTTAAACTCCTCAACGCCCGTGCGATGCTTGTAGTCAATTACCACGGCGCGATTCTCGGCATCCACATCCACGCGGTCGATGCGCCCGCCGAGCGGCCAGCCGGCATACTCGACCTGGAGCTCGTTGAACGCAAACTCCAGGTAGCGCGGCGCGAAGGGCGCGAGCGCCTCGGACTCGTAGGCAAGAACGCCCTCCAGCTGCGGCAAAATCTCGGCCACCTGGCGCTCCTCCACCGGGGAGAGCGGCACGAGCGGGCCCTCGGTACCGCGCTTGCCCGCATGCTCGGCCAAAGTCTCGTCAAAGACCTCGCGCAGCAGCTCCTTCGCGCGTGGCAGATTCATGGGTGTCACGCGCTCCATGCCCTCCTGGGGCAGACGGGCATGCAAGTGTTCCAGCACGTCGTGGACAAAGTTGCCCTTCTCCATATTGCCAAAGCCAGCGTCGATCGACTGGGGCTTCACGCGGTACGAGACGAACCAGCATAGCGGGCAGGTCGAATAGGCCTCGATCTGCGAGGCAGACGTCAGGCGCGGCACCAGCGGCGCATCCTCGCCCTCGCCATCGCGACGGCGCAGGACCAGATACGGAATGGCTTCATCGCTCAGATGCTGAGGAGCTTCGCAGGTCACGCGCTCGCGCCTAAGACCTTCGCCTGCCGCGGGATCGAAGTCCCTTACGATATCGCCCTCACCCACGCACTTCGCCTTGTCGGCGCCAACGGCCTTAGCGTCGTCAGCGGCCTTGTCGGCGTCAGCTGCCTTAGCAGCTTCAGCGGCCTCGGCATGCGCCCGCAACTCGGTCCACACGGCCGCCGGATAGCACTCGCGCGCCTGACGATCGTGGGTCACACGGGCGAGCGTAACCGGACCGCGCGCGGCTTGCATCGCGCGGCCAAAGCGTGCGCGCAGCAAGGCCGCAGGCTCAAGCGTCACGCCCTCGCGACCGAGGCTCGCCGTCAGCGTGGTCAGCGGCCCCTCTTCGTGTGAGAGCGGATAGCTGTCCAGATCGACATCGGCAAACAGCACGGCATCGTAGCTGCCGGGGCGCAGAGCCGCCGCATCGGCAAGCGAAGCAAAGCGAACCTGGGCACGTGGCGCACGGTCAACCTCGTAGGTCTCGTAATCGTAGGCGGTGCTACGCTTGTCCACCTTGGTGCGAATGCCATCGAGCACGGGCACGGTCGCGGCCTGCGACACGTCGAGCGCGCGAGCATCGTTCATAAGGATGTCGATCGCGTGGCGCAGCAGGGCCACCCCCGCCTGGCGACGGGCCTGACCGTCGAGACCACCAAGCGCGCGATCGGGCAGTACCTCGGCAACGGCAAGCATGGCCTTGAGCGCCGTCACGGGCTTGTCGCGCCACAGCGCCTGGAACACGTCCGAGACCACGCACGGCACGTTCTTAAACCAGTTCTCGTCGCTCGCCGCTTTACGCGCGCCCCTCACCTGGCCCTGCACGCTCTGCAGCAGGCTCTTGACGCCCGCAGTGGTCTTGCTGCGCGACAGTCGCATATTCTTGTCGAACGTGCGCGCGCTGGCGGCGTCGGCACCCGAAAGCGGGCTGTAAATCCAGTCGGTAAGCTCCGGAGCGGGCCACCACTCAGTCTTAGAAGCTGCCCCTTCGTCGGCGGCCTTCATACGCTCGATCAGGTTGGCGAGCGCCGTGAACTGCCTGCCCGCAATGGATTGGGAAAACGCCGTGAACTCGGCCGTCTCGGCAGCAACGTGGCGCGCCGCCAAACGAGCGGCAAGCTCGCCGAACAGCTGGGGTGCCCGGGCAGAAACAACGAGCACGCGTACGGGATCGGCGGGTGTTGCAGCAGCTTTATCGTCCTTGGACTCCTTGTGCGCTTTCACCAACTTATCGATGACGTCCGCATAAGCATGGGCACGGGCATGGGGGCCGGCGACCTCAATAAAGGCAGGCTGAGCAGCGGACTTGGAGGCAGTCTGGGGCGCGGCGGCGCCCTCCCCCAGCGGCGCGATCTCAAACAGCACACCGCGGACATCAAATGCCGCGGCAAGCTCCTCGCGCATCGCTGCTTGCTCGCGGGCAAGCAGCACGACAACCTCTCCCCCGTTGTTTGCCACGGCGGACAGCAGCTCGAGCAGGCTATACGTAAATGACGTGACGCCGCGCACGCAAACGGCGCGGGCGCACCCCGGCAGGTTGTCGGCCAAAGCGCCGGCCATAATGTCAGCCGCCTCGCAGGGCTCGACCATATCTCGACGGTCCAAACCGCGCGCATAGGCGCACAAAAGTTCAAACACGCGAGCCTCGGCATCGCTTTTGGGCTTGGGCTTGCAAACGTTGTCGCAGCAACGCTCGGTGCCTGTCCCTGCCACACCCGGCAGCACATCGCGAGCCATACGCGCGAGCATACGCACCGTGCCCTGGCTGCGCGAAAGCGGCTGCAGGTCGGCGTCGTCGAGGCGCGCTACCATGTCCGAAAACAGCATCTGGCGCTGCAGGTTGTCGACGAAACCGCGCCCGTCGCCCAAAAGCTCCCAAAGCGAGCGAAGCCACGATGTAGGCGTCTTGTAGTCAATACCCAGCGAAACGCCGGCTTCCGCCGCATCATGACGGCACAGGTCGAGCTCGGCAAACGTTGGCGCCAGCAGCACGGCACGCCCGTGGCGGGCAATAAGGTCGGCAAGCAGCGCCGCCTCGGCATCGCTCAAATCCGCGCCGGCGTTGGTGGTATAGATTCGAACAGGCATGGTCCTCCACTCAAACCGTTCGCAATATTCAATGCTTCCATCCTACCCGCCCAAGCGGACACATTGCCACCGCAGCTCCATCTTTTGGTACGAAGCAACCTGACCCCAACGCACCAGCCGATTGCGGGCATATAAAAACCGCCCCCCGGAGAAGCGGTTTTGCACAGTTCGTTTTTGGCGCGGCTTACTCGCCATCCTCCAGCTTGATGAGGATCTTGCGATAGCCGCCGTACTCGCCGTTCAGCGCCTTGGAAACACGACTCACCGTAGTGGACGAAGCGCCCGTGCGGGCCTGAACCTCAACATAAGGCTCGCCCTCATCCAGATAGCGCGCGACCTGCAAGCGTTGCGAAAGATCGCAAATCTCACGCGGCGTGCAGATATCGGTTAAAAACGCCTGGATATCCTTCTCGTCATCCAAAAGACTAAATGCGTGGACTAGCTGCTTGACATCAGGCTTGTCAAACATGTTCTCGATATTCATCGATCACCGCCAAACCCGCCAAAAGGCATCGAAGTTGATACTGACATCGGGCATCGTTCGCCCGTTCTATGCAATAGGGCAGCGCCTGTGGCTTTTGCCCGTAGCAGTGTAGCACACCACCAAACTAAAGCGACAAGACTCTCTGCCAGCGGCGCGTTTTTCAGGACGAACGCCGTTTAGAAACCGGATGCGCACGTAAGCTCCACGAATATTTGAGACAATGGGCGCCCAAACACCGCGGTGCGCCCGCGCAACCATCCAGGTCGCCGCCGCAAGCCGCTTCACGCGACGCCAGCAACCCCGGCGCAAGAAAGGATTCACGCCATGCGCTTTATGCTTAACTGGCTCTTCACCTCGATCGCCATCGCGATCGCCACGTTCCTCGTCCCCGGCATCCAACCCTTCGGCTTTGCCGAGGCCTGGGTCTGTTTCGCCTTCGTAGGACTGTTCCTGAACATCGTCGATTCGCTCGTCAAACCGTTCCTCACGGTCATCTCGCTGCCGCTCACCATCATTACGCTGGGCATTTTCCAGCTTGTCGTCAACAGCTTTATGCTCGAGCTCGCGAGTTACCTGTCAGTCAACCTGCTGGGCGCCGGCATCTCCATCGCAAGCTTTGGCTCGGCCTTTATGGGCAGCATCCTGGTGTCCATCATGCGCAGCATCCTCGACAGCATCGCCGAGGGCTAAAACGGCCGTTCCGACCGCGCCCATCTCAACAGCCCAAAACAAAGGCCGCCCATCGCAAAAATGGGCGGCCTTCTTATTTGTCAAGTCTCAGAGGGCAAGACAATCTACCATTTCTACCCCGTCCCCAAATGGCAGGTGTGGGTTAGATGACGTAGTCGTAGCCTTCGTTGGGAGCGACAAGTTGATCGAGTGTCACACCGTCGAGGTAGTCGTTGATGAGCTTGTCCAGGTTCTTCCACACGCCAAGCGTGGGGCACTCATCAGATCGCGAGCAGCCCTTGCAGTCGCCATCCAGGCAGGCGACCGGCGCCAGACTACGCGAGCCCGCCCTCGGTCAGGCGCAGGATCTCGCCCACCGTGTACTGCTCGGGCGGGCGTGTGAGCACGTAGCCACCGCCCTTGCCACGCATGCCCGAGAGCATGTTGGCGCGCACGAGCGTAGCCAAGATGTTCTCGAGATATTTCTCGGAAATCCCCTGTCGCGCCGCGATCTCTTTGAGCGGGATGCGGCCGGCCGCCTGATGCTCGGCCAGATCGACCATAACGCGCAGGGCATATCTGCCCTTAGTAGAAACCAACATATATAGTGCTGCCTTTCGGTCTTTTAGTCCGTTGAAATTCTAGCCGAAAAATTGGCTTTGAAAATACCCGTTCCGGTCAAGATGGTTAATCAACTTGCAATAAACTCCTATTTCCTATTGCATTACTAGGCTTTAGTGTCTAGTATGCTTCCCAACAGCTAAATGAACAACCTATAAGGTTTGTGGGTTAGCTGCTACACACACCGTGAAACCACACGGCAACCAGCAACTTGAACACTTTGGAGGTTCACCATGAGCAAGGTCTACACGTCCATCGATCAGCTTATCGGCCACACTCCGCTTCTGGAGCTCACTCACTTTGAGACCGATGAGGACCTCAAGGCCCGTGTGCTCGTCAAGCTGGAGTACTTCAACCCCGCCGGGTCCGTTAAAGACCGCGTCGCCAAGAACATGATCGACGAGGCCGAGAAGGCCGGCAAGCTCGTGCGCGGCGGCGACTACACCATCATCGAGCCCACGAGCGGCAACACCGGCGTCGGCATCGCCTCGGTGGCGGCTGCCCGCGGCTACAAGGTGATCATCACCATGCCCGAGACCATGTCCGTCGAGCGCCGCAAGCTTATGCAGGCATACGGCGCACAGCTCGTGCTCACCGACGGCTCCAAGGGCATGAAGGGCGCCATCGCCAAGGCCGAGGAGCTGCAGAAGGAGACCCCCAACAGCATTATCGCCGGCCAGTTTGTGAACCCCGCCAACCCCGCCATCCACAAGGCCACGACCGGCCCCGAGATCTGGGATGACACCGACGGCAAGGTCGACATCTTCGTCGCCGGCGTCGGCACCGGCGGCACCGTGACCGGCGTGGGTGAATTCCTCAAGGAGCAGAACCCCGAGATTCAGGTTGTCGCCGTCGAGCCCGCCACCTCCCCGGTGCTCTCCAAGGGCCAGGCCGGCCCGCACAAGATCCAGGGTATCGGCGCCGGCTTTGTGCCCGACGTCCTCGACACCCAGATCTATGACGAGATTATCCCCGTCGAGAACGACGACGCCTTTGCCACCGGCCGCGCCGTGGGCCACAAGGAGGGCGTGCTCGTGGGCATTTCGTCCGGCGCCGCCGTGTGGGCCGCGCTGCAGCTGGCCAAGCGTCCCGAGAACGAGGGCAAGACCATCGTGGCGCTGCTCGCCGATACCGGTGAGCGCTACCTGTCCACGGCACTCTTCCAGGACTAAGGTCTGTTGCCCATAGGTTGAGCCCAGGATGAACCGGTCTCCTCTCTCCCGGCAGTCTGAGCCCATCCCATCAGGGTGTCCCACGAGACGTCCGAACTTGCTACAATGTCTGCGGCGCGGAACCAGCCTCCCGCGCCGCTTTTCTTTTTTGGCCACATGCCACCAAGGAGAACCTCCCCATGCACAACAAGCGCGTGCTCGTCGCCATGAGCGGCGGCGTCGATTCCAGCGTGACCGCGTATCTGCTCAAAAGTCAGGGTTGCGAATGTGTCGGTGCCACCATGCGCCTCACCTGCCCTGCGCCCGATCCCGCAACAGGTATGAGCAAAGTCGATCGCGACATCGCTGATGCGAAGGCCGTCGCCAAGCGCCTGGGGATACCCCATCACGTGCTCGACTTGCAGCAAACCTTCGACCGTAACGTAATCGAGCGCTTTGTGAACGCCTACCAGGAGGGGCTGACGCCCAATCCGTGCATTATCTGCAACCGCCACATTAAGTTTGGTGCGCTGCTGGATGCGGCGCTGGATATGGGCTGCGACTACATCGCAACGGGACATTACGCCAAAACAAGCCAGGCGGCAGACGGCACCTGGCAGCTGCACCGCGGCGAGGACCCCAAGAAGGATCAGAGCTACTTTTTGTATTCGCTCACGCAAGAGCGGCTGTCGCGCACGATCTTTCCGCTGGCAGGCCTGGACAAGGAGCGCGACGTACGACGCATAGCCGCCGAACAGGGCTTTGCCAACGCCAAGAAGGCCGAGAGCGAGGACATCTGCTTTATCGCGGACGGCGACTACGCAGGCTATATCGAGCGCCGCTGCGGACATCCCGCTGCACCGGGCGACATTGTGTGGCGCGACGGCAGCGTGGTCGGACGCCATAACGGCGCGCTGCGCTACACCATCGGCCAGCGCAAGGGCCTGGGTGTCGCGATGGCGCATCCCGTGTATGTGACGGGCGTCGACGCCGCCAACAACACCGTGCATCTGGGCGAGGCCGAGGA
The DNA here is from genome assembly GCA_900549345.1 of uncultured Collinsella sp. Classification (GTDB taxonomy): domain Bacteria; phylum Actinomycetota; class Coriobacteriia; order Coriobacteriales; family Coriobacteriaceae; genus Collinsella. Next base: position 6,832 of record UROC01000013.1, on the reverse strand, counting down.
CCTGACCGCCTCGGCGCTAACTGCCGATGAGTGGATCTGGAGCGCCCCTGCCGACCGCATGGAGGCAAAGCTCGATGCCGGCGGCATTCGCGTGGGCACCAAGTACCGCTACCGTCAAAAGGACCAGGCGGCGACCCTTACACGTGGCGCCGACGGACAAATGCTGCTGACTTTTGATGAGCCGCAGCGAGCCATCGCCCCCGGCCAGGCCGTTGTAGTCTATCGCGGCGACATCGTCCTCGGCGGCGGCACGGTGACCGGCGCACTTAAGTAGCCGCGGGTTTATCGCTGCACGTGTCGAAGTACCTCAACAGCGGCACCAACCTCGATTATGCGACGCTCGAGGCCGCGGCGGATGGCCTCGAGTCGACCCTCCGCCGTGGCCCATTCGCTCTGCGAAAGAATCTCGATCGCCTCATCAACAAATCCGTTGAGCCACGATGAATCGAACCAATCGAGCGAATCCGCAAGCGCCAGCTGGACGGAAGGGTCGGGCCCAAACGGCTTAGCGGAAAACCCAAACTCCCCAGCTGCGAGCACGGCAGTTGGTACGTTGTACCACAGACAGTTGCCGCTATCGAACAGCGGAGCAGGTTTTATCTCCAGGGTGTCGACATTACGGATGATGCCGAAGTTTCGCCAATGGCGGTCGCTGTTGGCCAAAAGGGCATCGCAGACAATCATCTGCGACATAAACCTTCTCACAGCGGCCTCATCGGCACCATGCTTGCCAAGGCAGCGACAGTATCGATCGTATGTCGAGTTTCCCCGCTGGCCACCAAGTGCGCCCTTAACGTAAACAGCCGGAACGTATTCCTCGCGGCCGTCAAGAAAATCCTCGCACAGGCACGCAGGGCCATCGAACATCCGCTCAACCGTATAAGGAACAAACTCGCCCTTGGGAAGCAAACGACGATGCAGAGCCGTTGCAACCGCCTCATTAAAGGGCCGTTGGTCGTCCATGCCGCACCCCTTGACCAGAACGCGAACACCGTTGCGAATCATCCACGATTTAGGAAGCTCGCCCTCGGATGTGTTGTCGGGATTTTTAAGACCGATACCTTCCAGCCAACCCGAACGCTCTTCGGGCGCCGATCGCTCAAATTCATTCTCGAAGTAATTGATGCTTTGCCATTTGAGTTCGGCGCAATCGGCCGGCCGCAGCCAATAACAATCCGAAAGCGAAAAGCCCAGGCACCGAACCGGAACCTCGATGCCACTGGCAATTCCCAGTTCACGATAGCGCGAGACGAGTCCAGGGCGGACGTCAGGCACCGACCGATGGCTCCACCACACGTTGAGCTCCCGTTTATTCACCGTAGGAGAAGAGCTCGAGCATGTGCCAAACGGCATTCGTTGCGCATCGAGGACCTCGGCGATTTCGAAGGGAAACTCACGCGTCGGATCAAATGAGACATGCGCGACCTCATGGTCGGCCGACATCAGCGTAAACTTGCGTCCCACATCGGCCGCAGGACGGCGTCCTCGCTTGCGGACCTTTTGATAAGCGAGCGCAGAATCATACTCAACCATCTTCCGTCCGCCCACAATATCGCACACAAGCGTTCCGGATGCCGCCAGTTGCGATATGCGAGCCTTCGTGACGCCTAGCAGGCGGGCGGCATCACCCATAGATAAGTATTCCGATGTATCCATGCGCCGCATCACCTCGTTAAGTATTTTACGCGTTAAGATAACTTATCTTATACAAGATAATACTAAACGGACTGAATTGAAAAAAGGCCCGAAAAATCGGGCCTTAGTGATTGCTCGACTGAGTTACGGACTGCCCCTTAGCGCTGAACGTAGGCGCGAACCAGCTCGTAGGTATTGCGCACGCCGTCGATGTGGCTGCGCTCGTAGTTGTGGCTCGCGTACACGCCGGGGCCGATCAGACCATGGCGAATGTCGTAGCCGGCCGAGAGCGTGGCCTCGACGTCCGAACCGTAGTGCGGGTACACATCGATGGCGTAATCGAGCTCCAGCTCGCGCGCGATGTTGGACAGCGTGGTCACCAGGTCGTAGTTGTACGGACCGCCCGAATCCTTGGCGCAAATCGACACCGTGCGCTCGGTGCAGCCCAGGTCGTCGCCCACGCAGCCCATGTCCACGCTGATCATCTCGCGCGTATCAGCCGGCACAAAGGCACCGCCGTGGCCGACCTCCTCGTACACGGTAAAGAGCAGCGACACCTTGCGCGAAAGGGTCACCTCGCCGTCAGCAACGGCGCGAGCCAGACCCAGCAGAATCGACGCGGACAGCTTGTCGTCAAGGAAGCGGCTCTTGATGTAGCCGCTCTCCGTCACCGTGGTACGCGGATCCATAGCGATGATGTCGCCCGTCTGAATGCCCAGCTCAAGCACGTCATCCTTGCTATCGACATTCTCGTCGAGCAGGATTTCCATGTTCTTCTCGATGGTCTTGACCGGCTCATCGGCCACATGCGCCGAAGGCTCGGTATTGAGGACCACGCCCGTGTAGACATTGCCATCGCGCGTGTAAACGGTGCAGTTCTCGCCATCGGCCGTAGACCACTGGTGCCCGCCGAGCGTCGTGGGGCGCAGGCGACCATTGTCCTTAATGGAGCGTACCATGGCGCCCAGGGTATCGACATGGCTCGCCAGTACGAGCGGCTCACCCTCGCCACCAAGCTCAACCAACACGTTGCCCTTATTGGAGCGCTCGGGGCCAAAGCCCATATCGCGCAACGTTTCCATTAGATAGTCAGTAGCCGCACGGGTATAGCCCGTAGGTGAAGCAATCGAGGTAAGCGCCTTCAACTGGTCAGTAATATAGGAGAGCGTAGAATCCATCTTGGACACCAAAGTCACCCTTTCATATCGAATTAAACCCACAGCAACAATACCACCGCGAAGCATCTTTTTACCTAGCGAGATGACCCATCGAGCTCCCCAGAACTGCGCCCACCACGATAAGCAGATACAAGGCGCCATCCAACAATGCGCCCCTCACATCCCGCCTTTCCGGCACCCCGGCATCTGAGAAAAGAACGCAGGCGATCCCGGGCTTCCCTCCGGGCGCATTCCGCAGGACGTAAAAGGCCCCGCCGCGCAACGCGCGCAGCGGGGCCTTTGGCATGTCCGAGGACGCGCCCGGAGGGAAACCCGGGACCGCTGACGGGAGTGATTTACTCAGCCGGGCAGATCTTCTTGAAGAGCTCGATGACGTCGTCGAGCGTCGCCTCGCGCGGGTTGCCCGGGAAGCAGGCGTCGGCCATGGCGTCCTTGGCCAGAACCTCGATCTCGTCAGCCTTCATGGCCTCGCAGACATGCGGGATGTTCACGTCGGCGGAGAGCTGCTTGACGGCGGCGATGGCGGCATCGGCGGCCTCGTCAGTGCTCATGCCCGTGGTGTCAACGCCCATGGCGACGGCAACCTTGGCCAGGCGCTCGGCGCAAACCGGCTTGTTGAACTCCATGGCAATCGGCAGCAGCATGGCGCAAGCGACGCCGTGCGGGGTGTCGTAGTGAGCGGACAGGGTGTGAGCCATGGCGTGGTCGATGCCCAGGCCGACATTGGAGAAGCCCATGCCGGCGACATACTGGCCAAGAGCCATGCCCTCGCGGCCGGAGCCGGGCTGGCCGGACTTGGCCTCGGCGACGGAGTCACGCAGATTCTCGCTGATCAGCTTAATAGCCTCAAAGTGGAACATGTCAGAGAGCTCCCAAGCACCCTTGGTGGTATAGCCCTCGATGGCGTGGGTCAGAGCGTCCATACCAGTGGAAGCGGTCAGGCCGGCGGGCATGGAAGCCATCATGTCAGGATCGACGACGGCGACCTCGGGGGCATCGTTGGTGTCGACGCACACGAACTTGCGGACCTTCTCGGGGTCGGTGATGACGTAGTTGATGGTCACCTCGGCGGCGGTACCGGCAGTCGTCGGCACGGCGATGGTGAACACGGCGTGGTTCTTAGTCGGAGCAACGCCCTCGAGGCTGCGGACATCGGCAAACTCGGGGTTGTTGATGATGATGCCGATTGCCTTAGCGGTGTCCATGGAGGAGCCGCCACCGATGGTCACGATAGCGTCAGCCTCGGCGGCCTTGAAGGCCTCGACGCCGTCCTTGACGTTCTGGATGGTGGGATTGGGCTTGATCTCGGAGTAGAGGCTCCAAGCGATGCCAGCGGCGTCGAGCTCGTCGGTCACCTTGGCGGTAACGCCAAACTTGACCAGGTCGGGATCGGAGCAGACGAAGATCTTCTTGTAGCCGCGACGCTGGAGCTCGCCGGGGATCTCCTTGATGGCGCCGGAACCATGATAAGAAATGGTATTGAGAACGAAACGATTAGCCATTGATAGCCTCCCATCGTGTGCAGGGCACCTATTACGCCCCGCGCTGCAAGTTCCATCCTAACGCTTTTGAAACAAAAAATGCATGAGAACGTCAAAAGTGTTAAAGCGTTTCAACATAATAACGGAGCCCCAGTCCTTCCCTCCCGACAGCAGCGAAGGCTAGATTATAGGAGCAATCGCCCAAAGAATACGACCAACTCAGCCTATAAATTGTTTCTGTTTTAGCAATATATGTTTGACAATACGTTTATAAAAGGATACTTTATAAAAAACATCTTAGTTCACTAAATAACATTAGTGAAATGAAAGAGGCGGTAGAGATGTTAGTTCTACCCATAAAGACCCTCTTGGGCCACTACATTTATGATGCCAATCGAAACGAGATACTTGCAGTAAGCAAAGATCTATTCGATTACATCTCAGAAGTCAAAGCAGGAAAAGTTTGCCACGCTTCCTATAAATCAGACCAAGAATTCCAGTTACTACAATCATGTGGCTACTGCTGCGATTCGCCATTGCAGGATATCGCTTATCCATCAATTGACCTTTTGAAAGTTAAGCTGGAAAGAAATATACGGATGCTAACCCTTCAGCTGACTCAATCTTGTAACTTCCGATGTGATTACTGTATCTATTCCGGAAACTCCTCATACAACAGAGCCCACAGTCATAACTCCATGTCCATTTCGACGGCAAAACATGCAATCGAATTCTTTAAGATGCACTCGATCGACAACCCAAACCCGGTCGTAGCATTTTATGGAGGAGAACCTCTCCTTCGATTTAATGAAATTAAGCTAATTACTCAATATGCAGAGCAGGTATTTGAAGGAAAACACATCTCATTTCGAATTACAACTAATTGCTCTCTTTTATCTGAAGAAATGGTTAAATTCTTCTTCGATTCTGGGCATGAATTCTATTTGTTAATCAGTCTTGACGGGCCGCAGCAAATCCATGATAAGTCCAGGCATTACGCTAATGGCAAGTCCTCATACCAAACAGTTATAGACAATGTTCATATGGTTTTAGACAGCCATCCTGAACGCAACAAATATGTTCATTTTAATGCCGTAGTCGACACGAACAACATCTATAAAACAGTCTCTTCCTTTATAAATGATAAAGATATCGAAGATTGCGATGTTCAATTCAACTACCTGGAACGCAACGGACGTATTGCCCCCTACAATGACGAGTTCTCAAGTCAGCTAAATTACGCCTTATTTAAAGCAAGAATTATGGATGAGCGCGAAATCGAAAAAGGAAACCGCAACGATAGGCTCGCTTCATATACGCTTGCAAACATCAACCAAAACATAAAGCGATTTGCACCTTCGAACATCCCAGCAAAAGCTATACCCGGTGGCCCATGCGAACCAGGGGTTACGCGTCTATTTGTGACAACAGCAGGAGCGCTTCTTCCTTGCGAAAGGGTCAGCGAAACAACGAAGGAAATGTATATCGGCACATTGGATTCAGGATTTGATTTAGGTCAAATTGAAAAGATAATCAATGTTTCAAAGCTGACCAGCGATTCATGTAAAAAATGTTGGGCATTTCAGCTGTGCACCCAATGCATAAAAAGCGCAGATTGCGAAGGAGTAATAAGCCCTGATTACAAGCGAACAGCATGCGACAATTCAAAACGAATTGCCTTTGACCGACTTAATCAGAAAATACTTCACTTTGAGCTTCATAGACATGAAGTGTCCATTGCAACAGCTCTAAAAAGGAACAAGCGATAAAAATCATGAAGACAATCGGACTTATATCTTTCACAAGAGCTGACTATCCTCTTCTGATTGGATTGCTAGGAAATGGCTACAATATCCGGGTATCAACGCCATGCGGCATTCTGCCGGACGGCCTAGATGTCGCCAACCTTGTTAATTGCAAAGAAATTGGCATAAGAAATCGAATTAACTATGTAACGACAATCGATGAATCAGACCTGGTTGTCGTTTTATCGACGAAAGAAAGCGCCGCAGGACTCGTAGAATTTAGTAAACACGCTGAAACCTACGCTCATTCTGTAAATAAGACGGTTGTCAGCCATCTCGCCGCTGAACAAATCGAGTCTAGCAAAAGCGACATGCAGGAATTAGCCCTGATACCAAAAATTGTTGTCGGGAATCTATATACACCCGCCAATTCAACAATAACGTTCAGTAGCATCGTTAGCGAGATGAGAAAGCACCATCCCAATCTATGCGCGTTGAGCTTCAATCCTTTAAATGAAATCTGGGGCTGCAACACCCTTAGTTTTGATGGTGGCCAATCTGCCGTCATCAAAATGAATGAGCAGATCAACCTCATCATTGAGAACGATAAATCCGACCTAGCTCTATTAGAGACGCCCAATGTGCTTATGAAATACAACGACCACATTTTCGGAGATTACGGATTGGGGTCGATTGCTGCATGTCGAGCTTTCTGCCCTGACTTAGCCATTATCAATAGGCTCTGTTAGACCAGGATTGACATAAATCCGATGTCACCGCGACGGGCTATCCT
>UROC01000012.1 GCA_900549345.1 uncultured Collinsella sp. | reverse complement strand
AAAAAATCAGATCAAGCACGCCGCCGGTTATCATGGCGCCGGCAAGGGCCATGCAAACGTGCAGAGAGCTGGCACTTCGGAGCACGTCAAACGGCCCCAGAACAGCCAGCAGCGCGACCGCTGCGCCGGCAAGGCACAGCGCGAGGCACAGCCCCGCGTCCTTAACACATTTCTTTGCGAGATGTTTGGTGTTGTCACTCATCGATTTCGAGCTCCTTAGAGAATCGTTGCTCAGGTTCATGCCGCCGCGGAGGAGTTGGCAGCAGGTTAAGTGTCACATGTCGTGCGGACACCGCTTGCAAGCCCTCGTATCAAAAGTCGCCCAAAACACGAACGATCGATCTGCTATCCTGGCGCAAACGTGGTCTTTCGAAAGGTCTGGCGAAATGGTTGCTCAGCAGCAGATTGATATTGAATTCGATTCGCTTACACGCGAGAACGATTCACCCAAGCTCATCGCCAACTCGAAGGCGACCGGCGGAACACTACTATCCGTTATCGAAGAGCAGCTCTCAACCTGCAGCTCCTTTGACTTTTGCGTTGCGTTCGTCGCGGACGGCGGTTTGCAGATCCTGGTCGAAGCATTCCAAGAGCTCAAGCAACGCAACATTAAGGGCAGGTTGCTCACATCCACCTATCTCAACTTCAACTCACCCGATGCGTTTCGCAAGCTCTTGGAGTACAGCAACATAGAAGTTCGCGTTTTCCAGGGTAATTTGCATGCCAAGGGATACATTTTTGATAAGGGCGAAACCAGCACGGTCATCGTCGGCAGCTCCAACATGACGCAGACCGCCCTCACCTGTAATAAAGAATGGAACGTGCTGTACCAGACTGTCGAGAACAGCCGCCTGCTCGGAGAACTTAGAGGCGAGTTTGATTCGCTGTGGAACGACACCTCAACCGTTTTGCTTTCCCAAGACTGGATTGATAACTTCGCCACGTATCGAATGACCCATCCGCCAAAAACTAAATCGAAAGCGACATTCAAATCTAGTGAGACGCCGACGCAAAATGACCTAGCTGAAATCAAGCCCAATAAAATGCAGCAGCGTGCCCTCGAAGCGCTTGGAGCGATCCACCGCAAGGGCGAAACTCGTGCTTTGCTGGTCTCTGCCACGGGTACAGGTAAAACCTTCCTTTCAGCTTTCGACGTACTCGCAACTAAACCCCAGCGCGTCCTCTTTCTTGCACACCGTCGGCGCATTATCGACGCCTCCCGCGCAAGCTATGAACGGCTCTTAGGCAACATGTATTCGTTCGACACCTATCAAACAGGCAAGAGTATAAGCAATGCTACCTGCGTGTTTGCCATGTGTTCTTCGGTTGCCAAACATCTGAGCGATTTCCGTCCCGACGAGTTCGACTACATCGTCATCGACGAGGCCCACCGCACAGGATCCCAGGGCTACCAATCCATCATGTCGCACTTTACGCCTCGGTTTTATCTGGGCATGACCGCTACGCCCAATCGCACCGACGGCTATGACGTCTTCGCCCTTTTCAATCATGTCATCGCGTTCCAGATCACGCTGCAGGACGCTTTGGCCGAGGAGATGCTAGCCCCTTTCCATTATTTTGGCATTCACGATCTGGAGATTGACGACGAGACGGTCGAAGATACCGCCCTGTTCGGGCGCCTGACGTCCGACGAGCGCGTGCGTCACATCACCGAGAAAATCGAGGAATATAGCGTCGCCAAAAGCAACCGCAGGGGCTTAATCTTCTGCAATCGAAACGCCGAGGCAGAGGAGCTGTCGCGCAAATTTAATGCTCTCGGATATCGAACAACTGCGATTAGCGGTCAAGATTCCGATGAGGTCCGCGATGTCGCAATCAGCCGACTTGAAGCCGGCGAGCTCGAGTACATTTTCTCGGTTGATATCATGAACGAAGGCGTCGACATCCCCTCGCTCAATCAGATCATCATGCTTCGACGCACCGACTCCGCAATCATCTTTATTCAGCAGCTCGGCCGTGGCCTGCGCTTGGACAGCGGCAAGGAATACGCACTGGTACTCGACTTTATTGGCAATTACCAGAGCAACTTCTTGGTACCCATCGCGCTTTCGGGCGACAAGACGTACAACAAAGATCGCCTGCGTCGTCTCGTCCAAGAGGGCGATTCGGTGATACCCGGATGCTCGACCGTGAGCTTCGATCGTATTTCCGAGGCACGCATTTACAAGGCCATCGATGGCGGCAACTTTACCTCCGCCCGCTTTTTGAAGAACGAATATCTCGACTTGCGGCAGAAGCTCGGAAAGATCCCCTCGCTGCTCGAATTTGATCGCAACGGCTCTATCGACCCGCTACTCATCTTCAAAAGCAGCAAGTCCTACCACGATTTTCTTTTCAAATGTGAGCCGGACTACACGGTCCAGTTTTCCTCGGACCAGATCAAAATCCTCAGATTTATTTCTCAAAAACTTGCCGCGGGCAAGCGATTTGAAGATCTCTATTTGCTTCAAACGCTCGTCGAAGCCGGACACGAGGACTACCGGCATATGCGCGAGGCTGCGCTTAGGAACTACCGCGCACAACTTAAGGACAGCGCCGTTAGGTCGGCAATCGCAGTCCTTAAGGGCGACTTTGCCACTCCTAAGGATTTCGTTTCCCTGCTTATTGACGATGGATGCGGACCTCGTCTGACCGAAGCGTTTGCGACCGCCCTGCGCAACGCAGAGTTCAAGCGTCAGATTCTTGAGGTGCTGGATTTTGGTATTGCGCGCAACCGACTCGACTATGCCGAGACGTACGAAAACACAAATTTCGTTCTCAACGCCAAGTACACATACGAGGAGGTTTGCCGCCTGATGAACTGGGAAAAGAACATCAACGGCCAAAATCTTGGCGGCTATTTCTACGACGAGAAGACCAATACATTCCCCGTGTTTATTAACTATGACAAGGCGCCCGACATTAGTGAGTCAATTCAGTATGAAGACCGCTTTGTTTCGCCGAGTAAGCTAGTTGCAATCTCTAAGAACAACCGCACGCTCAACTCCCCCGAGATTCAGCGCCTGAAGACATGGCCGGAAAACGGCCTGAAGACGTATTTGTTTATGCGAAAGAACAAGGACGATAAGGGTGGCAAGGAGTTCTATTTCTTAGGCGAAATGCATCCGACCGGTGAGTTCGAAGCCATTAAAACTAAGAGCGGCGACAACGCCGTTGAAATCGAATATGAGCTCAACGTACCCGTGAGGCAGGACATTTACGAGTTTATGCTCAGCGATCTGAGTGAGACAGAGTGACAAAAAGGGGCGAGGCACCATGTGGCGCCCGCCCCTTTCTTACTTAAGCCCGAGTTTCTTCTCGAGCTCCCTAACGACTTTAACGTCCGCTGGAAGCCAATCAACATCCCACAGGTTATTGGTATCGAGCCACTTCATGTCCTCGTGGGCGTGCTCTTTAAACTCACCCGAAAGAATGCTTGCCAGATAGCATTGCATCGACAGGTGGAACGTCTCGTAATCATGCTCAACCGTGCACAAGTAGTCGAGGTTGCCAATCGTTACTTCGAGTTCTTCCTGAATCTCGCGCACGATCGCCTGCTCGCCGGTCTCACCCAGCTCGAGCTTTCCGCCCGGGAACTCCCAGCCATCTTTAAACTCACCATAACCGCGCTGGCAGCTCAGGATTTTCCCGTCCTTCTGAATAATCGCTGCTGCAACATTGATTGATTTCATAACTAGTTATCACCTCTCTAGTTGAGCCCAACCAGTATAGGCGATCGACCGCCCGCCATGTCCCGATCGCTTGAAAACCACCTGCTCGACCAACCCTTGACGCCGTTTTGTACCGGCACCCCATCTCCCGCTATCGAGGTCTAATACTTTTCCCACTGCCACCCAAAAACTCATCCAACATTAATCTTGGCTCAAGAATCGCTTAATCTATAACCTGCACTATAGAGTTCGACCAAGGGCGGGCGGCACCGCGCAACGCAGGCCGACGAACGCAACGCTCGCGCCCGGGCAGGTCGCCCGGCGTCGCGCCCATCGAACGAAAGGACAGGTCATGGACGACCTCGAAAAAGTTGAAACCATCCGCACCAAGTGCAACGTGAGTTACACCGATGCCAAGGCGGCGCTCGACGCTGCCGACGGCAACGTTTTGGATGCCATCATTTGGCTCGAGTCGCAGGGCAAGACCCAGACCACGTCGGCGCATGCCGCCACCGAGTCCGCGCCAGTCGATGAGCCCTCGGCCGAGATGGTCGCCGCGCAGGCAGCCTACGAAAAGTCGAGTGAAAAGACCGACTTCTCCAAGAAGATGGACAGCGTGTGGGAGTACCTCAAAAAGCTCTTCCGCCTGAGTCTGGACACCAAGTTTATCGCCACGCGCCGCGATGCGATCATCCTCAACATCCCCATCCTGATTCCCATCGTCGCGCTGTTTGCCTGGGGCGCCACGATATGGCTGATGCTGATTGGCCTGTTCTTTGGCATGCGCTACCGCATCGACAGCGACGGCGACGTGCCCGGCAGCATCAACAACCTTATGGATAGCGCTGCTAACGCCGCGGACGACATCAAGCAAAATCTCAACGACGACAAGTAATCGCAGACGGGGGCACGCATGGCACGAATCCTGATCGTAGAGGACGAGGAGAAAATCGCCCGCTTTGTGACACTCGAGCTGGAGCACGAGGGCTACCAGGTGGAGCACGCCGCCGACGGACGCACCGCCGTTGACCTGGCGTTGGAGCGCGACTACGATCTGATTCTGCTCGATGTACTGTTGCCGCAGCTCAACGGCATGGAGGTGCTGCGGCGCATACGCAAGCACAAGGATGCGCCAGTGATCATGGTCACCGCGCGCGATGCCGTGATGGACAAGGTTGCCGGGCTCGACGCCGGCGCCGACGATTACCTGACCAAGCCGTTTGCGATCGAGGAGCTGTTCGCACGGATCCGCGTGGCGCTGAAGCGCTCGGAAGCCGTGCGGGCGGCTTCGGGCGTTGGCGGCGGCGGGGCCGGGGCTGGCGTAGCGAGCGGCACGGCCGCCGGTATCGCCACAATGTCCCCGGCAACCGACACGGCCCAGACCGCTGCCGCGCCCTCCCCCGCCGCACTCGCCGTGGGTTCGGTCGCGCTCGATCCCGACCGCCGCGAAGTCACGGTCGGCGGCTCGCCCATCGCGCTCACGGCCCGCGAGTTCGACGTCCTCGCCCTGCTTATGACGCATGCCGAAACCGTGCTCACGCGCGAGCGCATCGCGCACGAGGCGCTGGGCTACGAATACGTAGGCGACACCAACAACGTCGACGTGCACATCGCGCACCTGCGCGCCAAGATCGAAGACGCCGGCGGTGCCCGCATCATCCAGACCGTGCGCGGGGTGGGCTATGTCTGCCGCGCGTAATGCCGAGGCCAAGCGCGTCACCTCCATCGCCCGCGCCATCAACTGGAGCTATATGTGGCGCCGCCTGATGAGCTACGTCTGGCTCGATCTGTTGCTGTTGGTTATTGCGGTGGCGATCCTCGTCTATGGATACAACCAGACGCTGCCCAACGGCGCGTTTACCGCAGGATGGATCCCCAGCGCCACCGTTCGCAGCATGTCGCTGACGCCCGCGCGCGGCTGGGACCTGACAACGCTCACCTATACCGTCGAGCTTGCGCGTACCACCAAGACTTTCCCCCTCGCGCAGGACCTCGTCACGCTATGGCCTCTCTACCTTGTAGTTGTGGGTTGGCAGGTCATCAGCGTGCTCAACATGCTCGGCGGCGCCCGCCGCGTGCGCCGCACCATGGCGCCGCTCAACGATCTGGCCCTGCGCGTGGACGAACTCGGCCGCATGCAGCTCTCCGGCGGCAAGATGGAAACGCTCGAGCAGGCCATCGAGCGCGCAAGCGTCGACTCGCCGAGCGTCACCACCGGCGACGCCGACCTGGCAAGCATCGAGGTCGCGCTCAACCGCCTGCTGCGCCAGATGCAAGAGGCCAAGCTGCAGCAGATGCGCTTTGTCAACGACGCGAGCCACGAGCTGCGCACGCCCATCGCGGTGATTCAGGGCTACGTGAACATGCTCGACCGCTGGGGCAAAGACGACCCGGACGTGCTGGCAGAATCCATCGCGTCCCTCAAGGCCGAAAGCGAGCACATGCAAGAGCTCGTGGAACAGCTGCTGTTTTTGGCACGCGGCGACGCCGGACGCACGGTCCTGCGGCGTGCGAATACCAACCTGGCCGCGCTGGTCGGCGAGGTATGCGAGGAGTCACAGATGATCGATGCCGCGCACACGTATCGACTGGCGTACGACGCTGCGCTTGTCAGCGACCCGCGCTGCGACGCGCCCGTTGACGTGGCGCTCGTGAAGCAGGCTCTGCGCGTGATCGTGCAAAACGCCGCCAAGTATTCGGACGCGGGCACGCCCATCTCGTTTGGCGTAGCGCCGGATGCGGGCGCAGGCACGATCGACATAAGTGTTGAGGACGAGGGTATCGGCATGAACCAGGAATCCGCAGCTCACGCGTTTGAACGGTTCTACCGCGCCGACAACGCACGCGATGCCGGCGCGCAGGGCTCGGGTCTGGGGCTTGCCATTGCCAAGTGGATCGTCGATAGCCATGGTGGTGTCATTGGCGTGACCTCAGTCGAGGGCGTCGGCAGCCGCTTTACGATTCGCCTGCCGCGGTAGGGGCGTCTCTCACGAATCGAAGGTGAATGCTTTTCCGCGAAGTGAACGACCTATTTTGGACCCCCGAAGCATCCACACTTTTTGATGCCAAAACTGTAGGAAAAACCTTACGAAACCGCAGGAAACGGTGCCTCCAAAGTGTCGATGCTCCAGAGGTCCGATTTCACTCGTTCACTTCATGGGAAACCATTCACCTTCGTTTTACGGCAGCCCGTCAGTCACCCTCTCGGCATTAAAAATGGGTTAAGGCCACGTGGCCTTACCCCATTTTTCGTTAGCTATAGCAGCCTGTGCGCTACTCGCGGCACAGGTGCACGGCGAAGCCGGCGAACTCGCGCTTAAAGTACACGAGCTTGGTGCTACCGTCGGGCAGCAGCACGCGCGACTCCTCGTTGACCTCGAGCCCGCGCTCGGCAAACCACTTCTCCGCCGCATCGATGTCGTTGACGGCAAAGCCGATGTGGCCCTTGGCGCCACGACCGTTCTGCTTCATAACCTCGACCAGCGAATCGTTAAAGTACGAAACGGGGGTCTCGATGACGGGCAGGCCCATCATCGTCGAGAACAACTCCGCGATCTCCAGGGCGTCTGCCGGGTCGGTGGCGTTGATGCCCACATGGGCAACGCGCATGCCAAAGAGTTCAACCGGATTGGCGTTCTGCTCATTCATACAGGCAGCGCCTACTGAGCCATAACGTCGAGAACGGCCTTCTCAGCAGCGACGCGGTTCATGCCGGTCATGAAGGGCACGCCGCTCACGTACGGGCAGGTGAGGCCCTCAGGGGCAACGGTGGTGGCGATCAGCAGGTCGGCGCCCTCGTCGCAAGCGTCCTTGGCCTCGGAGATGGCGCACTGCACGATCTCATACTTGCCGGCATAACCGTTGGCGTCGAGCAGGGTGGCGACTTTCTGGGCAACGAGCGTGGAAGTAGCAGCGCCAGCACCGCAAGCCAAAACGATTTTCTTCATAGGTAATGTCTCCCTTCATGGTTTACTTTAGGTAAGTGTACCGCAGCGAGCGATGGCACTCGGCCTCGATGAGCTTTTATGCCAGTTTGCTTGCGCGCTGCGTATAATACATCCAGTACGTGTTGTCATACCGCTCGCTTTATGAGCGACTAAGGACCCTAATATGCCCGATTCCCGCACACTCTGGACCGCCGTCGTTATCATCTGTATCGCCGTGTCGGTGTTCTTTAGCATCAAAAAACGCACCACGTTTAAGCGCCTGCAGCAGCTTATGGCTGCCAAGCAGTGGGACGAGTTCGATCGTTTGCTCGACGGCAAACTCACCAGCATGCTGTACCCGCGCTACAACCGCGACTACCTGCGTCTGAACTCCTATCTGCTGCGCGAGGACCACGAGCGCGCCAGCGAGATGTTCGACCTGCTGCTGGGACTCAACCTCCCCAAGATGCAGCGCGTCGACCTGGTGATTAAGGCCTTTAACTACTATGTTGGCCAGGAGGACCGCAAAAAGTCCAAAGAGCTGTTGCGCGAGATCAAGGGCTTTGAGGGCGGTCAAGCCGAGGCGGTTGCACACGAGTGTCAGCTGATGTACGACACGATGATCCTCAAGCGCCACAACGACATCCCCGAGCTGGAGCGCATGCTCAAGGACGCCGGCGATGACCCGGTCAAGCGCTGCCGACTGGAGTACCTGCTGGCCCTGCAGTACCAAAACAAGGGCGACGAGGCAAAGTTCCAAGAGTTCCTCGAGAAGTCGGGCCAACACTCGATGGCCGTCAACGCGTAACGGACGGCTTGTGCTAGACTTCTAGTCTCACGGGGGCGTGGCGGAATTGGCATACGCAGGAGACTTAAAATCTCTCGCCGCAAGGATTGTGGGTTCGAGTCCCACCGCCCCTACCATTTGGAGCTTCCGAGCCCGTGTCCCCCGGGGATGCGGGCTCGTTTCCTTTAGGTGCCGGTGGGGCTCGAACCCGCGAGGGGGCGAGCGTCAAGCGGACGCGCAGCGTCCGCAGCGAGCCGGCGAGGGCGCCGGCAGGCGGCCGAAGCCGGTGCGGATTTGCGCAGCAAATACGCGGACGTCCCACCGCCCCTACCACATGGAGCTTTCGGGTCCGTGTCCCCAAGGGATGCGGGCCCGTTTCTTTTGGACGCCGATGAGGCTCTAAGTTGCGGTGGAATAGTTCCTGTTTTGGCCGTTTACCGGCCCATTTAGGAACTATTTCACCGCAACTCAGATTGGCACTCCCACATTTTTCGATGGAAAAACGTGGTTATCTCGCACATTTTCCGATGAAAAAACGTGGTTGTCTCGCACATTTTCCAAGGGAAACGCCCAAATGACCTTATACTAGCCAAGAGAGTTGGGAGGCAATATGCAGCGACAGCTTATGAGTGAACTTATCGCTTGGAAATCAAGAGCGAATCGCAAACCCCTCTTGCTTAAGGGTGCCCGCCAGACAGGAAAGACTTGGCTTCTTAACGAATTCGCGAGCCAACAGTATCGAAACATCATTCGTTTCGACTTTATGCTCGAACCGAGCGCACGCTCGCTGTTCGATGGAGACCTCGACCCCAAGCACATCATCTCCCAGATAGAGCTTCTTCGCGGCCAAACCGTAACTCCGGCAGACACGCTCATCATCTTTGACGAGATCCAAGAGGCACCGCGCGGCATCACCTCGCTCAAGTACTTCAACGAGCTTGCGCCCGAATACCATATCGTCGCAGCCGGCTCCTATATGGGCCTCGCGCTCCGGCGCGAAAACGAGTCATTTCCCGTCGGCAAAATCGACCAGCTCACTATGCGTCCCATGGGGTTTACCGAGTTCGTTCGCGCCGTCGATGGCGACCCGCTCGCCGACGCCATCCTTGCCGCAGACATGAATCTTCTGGCAAACGTTACCGAAAAGCTCGAGCACTTGCTCAAGGAATACCTCGTTGTCGGCGGCATGCCCGAAGTCGTCTCCGCCTTCGCCGCGACCCGCGATTTCATCGAAGCCCGCAGGCTTCAGCAACAAATCATCGAGGCTTACGAATCCGATTTTGGCAAACATGCGCCCGCCCGCATTGTCGAGCGCATGAGGCTGGTTTGGAAATCCCTCCCCGGCCAGCTTGCAAAGGAAAATAAAAAGTTCATCTACGGAGCCCTTCGCCCCGGGGCGCGCGCACGCGATTTCGAAGAGAGTCTCCAGTGGCTCATGGATTACGGAATCGTTCATAAGGTGCCGCGCGTTTCCGCTCTCAGGGCACCGCTTTCGAGCCATGAGGACCTCTCGGGCTTCAAGCTGTTTTGCATCGACACCGGCATCCTCGGCGCGCTCTCCAACCTCCCACCGACCATCGTCCTGGACGGCTCCGCTGTTTTCACCGAGTTTAAGGGCTCGCTCACCGAGCAATATGTCGCACAGGAACTCTTGCTGCAAGGCAAAAGCCCCGCGTACTGGTCCTCTACCTCTGGCAATGCCGAAACCGATTTTGCCATCGATCACATGGGGACTGTACTTCCGCTTGAGGTCAAGGCGGCGGAGAACCTTAAAGCGAAGAGTCTGAAAATAGCCTGCGAAAAATTCAAACTCATGCGTTGCGTGAGGACCTCCCTGGCGGCATATAGAGACGAGGGCACGCTCGTCAATATTCCGCTTTGGGAGATTGGGCAAATCGACAGGCTGGCATAAGTAGCTAAAATAGCCCCGTCCCAAAAGGACTAGTTTTAGAGGGTGCTCAGGCTCGGGGTCCAGGCGATGGTGGGGGTCGCGCCGTCGAGAACCTCGTTGATGGTGGCGGCCATGCCGGCAAGCAGGCTGTTCTCGCTTACGGCGAGCGCGTCGTAGCCGCCGGCTCGCATAAGCTCGCGAATCACCACGGCGCCTGCCAAGATCACGCCCGCGCGCTTGGGTTGCACGCCCGGCAACGCGGCGATGCCCGCAACATCCAGCGCGGACATGCGCTCGATAGCGGCCGAGACCTGCTCCAGCGACAGCTCGCGTAGGTGCACAAAGCTCGAATCATACGGCTCCAGCTCGTGAACGAGCGCAACGAGCGTGGTAACGGTGCCACCCACCGCGACCAGGCGCTCGGCACGCTCAAAATCGACAGGCAAGCTCTTAAAGTAGCCCGTAAACTGTTCGCCTGCCCACGTGGCAGCGGCTGTAAGCTCGCCGCGCGAGGGTGGCAGCGCCGAGAAAAACCGCTCTGTCACACGGCGACAACCGATGTCCAGCGAGCGCGTCCCTTCCAGCGCAAAGACGCCACGCTCCGGCGCATAGACGCCCGTCGCGAGCTCCGTGGATCCGCCGCCCGAATCGGCAACAATGATGCGCTCGCCGGCAAAGTCGTGCGCCACGCCAAAAAACGTCAGGCGCGCCTCGATCTCGCCCGGAATCACCTGCGGTTCAAGCCCCAGCTCGCACAGGCCGTCCAGCAGCAGGGCGGCATTGGACGCATCGCGCGCGGCACTCGTGCAGGTGGTGCAGACGCACGCGGCCCCAAAGGCACGAGCCTCGTCCACAAACATTCGGCACGCAGCGAGCACGCGCTCAACGGCCGCCTCGCAAAAGCGGCCCGTCGCGTCCACGCCCTCACCCAGGTCGGTAATCTCGGTATGCTTGGACGAGTCCACGATCGCTCCGCCCTCGACTTGGGCCAACACCAGGCGCGACGACACCGTCCCCAGGTCGATCGCCGCCACCTTATATCGTTTGCAATCTGCCATTGCGGACTCCCCTCCGGACGCTATTTGCCGTTGGACACGACCGTCTGGCCCTCGACGCCGTTAAATCCAAACAGCATGTCGAGCGCCTGGATGTACCACGGCGCGTCCTTGCCGACTTCTTCGATCTCCTTGGCCACTTCGCTGGCCTTCTTGGCGTTTGAGGACTTTTTGCTCGACGAGACATCCGAATCGTCGTCCAGGCCCTGCACTTCAATCCTCTTCTCGCCGGGCATCACCAGGCCCAGGTCCTCGGATGCCGCGTCCTTGATACCCTCCTCCGAGAGCAGCTTGTCGACGCTTTTTTGCAGGTCGTCGTTATATTGCTCGCGAATCTCGACCTGCTTGGCCAAGATGTCGCTCGAGCGTTTTGCCACATACAGGTCGCGCACGGGGAAGTACAGGCTCACGAGCGCCAGGGCGACGACAATGCCAACAAACAGCCCTCGCTGGGGACCGTGGGTAAAGTCGTAGATTGCCTTGACCACCGCATTGTCGTTGGCGTAGTGCATGAAGTCCGAGCCCGAAAGACGGTTCGAGGGCCTACTCGGCTTTTCATTCGTTTGAGCCGAGGAACGCTGAGCATGCTCCGAATGCGCCGGGCGCACCGAACGTGGCGGACGGTCCGTCGGTGTATTCATTTGAGCACGGGAGCGTGAGGCACTTGTCGGTCGCTGCATGGAGCGGTCGGCACCGGCGTAATCGGACCCACCGAGCTGCACCGTGCGCGCACGGCGAGGTGACGGCTCACGCGAACCGGCGGAATAGTACCTGTTGTCGTAAATCTGATCCATGTGCGCCTTGTGCGGTTGAGGTTTGTTTGCGCTAAGTCTTTTAGTTATAGCACGAGTGCGCGCACCGCCTTCGGCGGCCCTTGCTCGACATAAAAAAGGCGCTGAGCCATATGGCCCAGCGCCCAATGGTGCTCAACAGTGCCCGGCGGAAGCGAGGCGAATCCGAGTCAGCCACGCCCCCGCACACGCCGCTGCCTAGCGAATGTTGTAGAACGCAGACTTGCCGGCGTAGCGCGCGCTGCCCTCGAGCTCATCCTCGATACGGATGAGCTGGTTGTACTTGGCAATACGGTCGCTGCGGCACGGGGCGCCCGACTTGATCTGGCCGGCATTGACGCCCACGACCAGGTCGGCGATCGTGGAATCCTCGGTCTCGCCGGAGCGGTGGCTCACGATGCAGGCGTAACCGGCCTCCTTGGCGGTCTCGATGGCCTCGAGCGACTCGGTGAGCGTGCCGATCTGATTGACCTTGACCAGGATCGCGTTGGCGGCACCCAGCTCGATGCCCTTCTTGAGGCGCTCGGTGTTGGTGACGAACAGGTCGTCGCCCACCAGCTGCACCTTGTTGCCAATGCGACGGGTGAGCTCAACCCAGCCGTCCCAGTCCTCCTCGGCCATGCCGTCCTCGATGGAGATGATGGGATAGGTGTCGACGAGCTTCTCCCAGTAATCGACCATCTGGGCGCTCGTGTACTCAACACCCTCGCCCTTGAGTTCGTACATGCCGGTCTCGGCGTTGTAGAACTCGGTCGAGGCCGGATCCATGGCGTACATGAAGTCGACGCCGGGCTTAAAGCCGGCCTTCTCCACGGCCTTGGTGATGTACTCGAACGGCTCGGCGTTGGTCTTGAGGTTGGGCGCAAAGCCGCCCTCGTCGCCCACGCCGCCGCCCAAGCCGGCCTCGTGCAGCACGCCCTTGAGGGTGTGGTAGACCTCGGCGCACCAGCGCAGACCCTCGGCAAAGCTCGGGGCGCCCACCGGCATGATCATGAACTCCTGGAAGTCGACGTTGTTGTCGGCGTGCACGCCGCCGTTGAGGATGTTCATCATGGGTGTGGGCAGCAGATGGGCGTTGACACCGCCCAGGTACTGGTACAGCGACAGGCCCGCCGACTCGGCTGCGGCGCGGGCAACGGCCAGCGACACGCCCAGAATGGCGTTGGCACCGAGCTTGGTCTTGTTGGGGGTACCGTCCGCGGCGATCAGCGCGGCATCGACGGCGCGCTGATCGAAGGCATCGAGGCCCACGACGGCATCGGCGCACTCGTTGTTGACGTGCTCGACGGCCTGCGAGACGCCCTTGCCCAGGTAGCGGCCCTTGTCGCCGTCGCGCAGCTCGCATGCCTCAAAGGCGCCGGTCGAAGCGCCCGAAGGCACCATCGCGCGGCCGAAGCTGCCGTCCTCGAGCACGACCTCGACCTCGACGGTGGGGTTGCCGCGGCTGTCGAGCACCTCGCGACCGTAGACATCCAAAATATCGCTCATGTTGTCTCCCTCTCACTTGGAAACGTAGTGGATGCAAGCGACTGGCCGACTGCGCACCGTCGGTGCGCCTCCGTAAGTTAGCCGTCGCACTTTTTGCATTATGCCCTAAGTTAGCCGAAGGATACAATTGTTTTTCGAATAATTGAGCGGGAACGATGAGGCATGTCAGCCCGTCGTTCCCGCAGTCTTACTCCTCCGCCTTGGCGGCGTCCCACAGGTCGTTGAGGCCGTGAGTCGAAAGCTCGGCAAGATCCACGTGGACGTCGGCTGCCATCTGCTCCATCGCGGCCCAGCGGCGGCGGAACTTTGCCGTACTGGCGCGCAGGGCACTCTCGGCGTCAATCCCCTCCTTGCGCGCAACGTTGACCAGGGCAAAGAGCAGGTCTCCAAACTCCATCTCGCGCTCGGGCGAGCCGGGCTCCTCGGCCTCAAACTCGGCACGCTCCTCGGCAACCTCGTCCCACACGTCCTGGACCGTCTCCCACTCAAAGCCCACGGCCGCTGCTTTGCGCGACACCTTCTGCGCCTGCATCAATGCCGGCAGATGCGTGGGCACGCCGTCGAGCAGGCCCTCGGGTACCGCCTCGCCTGCTGCCACGGCCTTGTCCTTGACGGCCTTCTCGGCAAGCTTGACCTCGTCCCAGATCTTGAGCACCTCGTCGGAGTTCTCGGCATCCGCATCGCCAAACACGTGCGGGTGGCGGCGGATGAGTTTGGCGTCGATATCGCGTGCCACATCGGCCAGCGTAAACTCACCGGCGTCCGCCGCAATCTGCGCATGCAGCACGACCTGCATGAGCACATCGCCCAGCTCCTCACGCAGGTGTGCCGCGTCGTCGGCCTCAATGCAGTCGAGCGCCTCGTAGGCTTCCTCGATCATGTTCTTGCCGATGCTCTGATGCGTCTGTTCGCGGTCCCACGGGCAGCCATCGGGCTGACGCAGGCGCCAGATGGTCTGCACCAGATGCTGCAGCTCGACCGACGCATCTACCAGCGTCGACAGGTCGCGCGAACCCTCGGCATTTTGCTGAGCCATATGCTCGGCCATGGTTACTCCTCCTCCAGGATCACGTGGCGGAACGCGCCGCCCTCGTAGATACCGTAGCTGTGCGTACCGTCCTTGGGAATGCTCACGCTGCCGGGATTGAACAGCCACAGGCCCGGGTGCGCCTCGCTTGCCTCGTTAACCTTGATATGCGTGTGACCGTAGACGAGCGCGGAGCCCTCGGGCAGCGCAGGCGCGTGGTCGACGCTGTTGTGCATGCCGGCGCCAAAGACATGGCCATGCGTCAGGAACAGCTCGCGGCCGGCCTCGTCGAACAGCATGGCGTAGTCTGCCATGACGGGAAAGTCGAGCACCATCTGGTCGACCTCGGCGTCACAGTTGCCGCGCACCGCGATGATGCGGTCGGCCAGGGCGTTGAGCAGCGGAATCACGCGCTTGGGGGCGTAATCGCGCGGCAGGTCGTTACGTGGGCCGTGGTAGAGCAGGTCGCCCAGCAGCACGATGCGGTCGGGCTGCTCGGACTCGATGGCGTCGCACAGGCACTCGGTCCAATATGCCGAGCCGTGGATGTCGGAGGCGATGAGGTATTTCATGGGAAGTCCTTTCGGGATGGGGCAAATAGGGTTGGCGCGGCGCGTTACTTGACCGTGTTACTCAAATCGTAGTACCGCGCCCTGAGCCGCCTGCATTACGCGTTGGAGCGGCACGTTGTGCTCGCGGGCAAGGCGGGCGCAGTCCTCGTACTCGGGCGCCGCGCGCTCGCTGCCATCGGGCAGGGTGGCCACTTTAACGGACACCTCGCCCCATGGCGTCGCTACGCGCTCAAAGCGGCGCGGCAGGCAGACACGCTCCATGACCTGGCGCCGAATGCCGTTGGTCGTGGTTTCCAAAAAAATAATCGTCTGCAGGCGCTCGATATCCTCATGCGAGCAGATCACCTGCAGCTGCCAGCCGGGACGGCCTTTCTTGCAATAGAGGGGCAGCCAGTGCACCTCGCGCGCACCCGCCTCGCGCAGGCGATCGGCGGCGTAGGCGAGTACCTCGGGCGACGCGTCGTCGATGTCGCATTCCAGCTTGACGATGGTTTCGGGCGCATCGGTCTCGCGGGACAGCGGTGATTTGCTATCGCATTGCATACAGTCCGGGTCCTTTCCGCACGGGCTCGTTTTGTTCATCCAAACGCTAGCACACCGGACGTGGCGCAGACGTGACTTTCGTCCATCGCCGCCCTCGCCCCTATCCAAACGCGTACGTCAGCCTCCAAATATGCCATTTTTTGTCGTTTTTGGAGGCTGACGTACACGTTTTGAGAGCGCAAGCGAGACCGCACCGCGCGCCGCGCAGCCTTTCCAATCGATTTCGACCTCCGACGTGCCCGGCGTTTTGAGAGTTGCGCCATTACAATGGAGCGGATTCGCCAAATGCAAAGGAGTCGCCATGCCCGCATGCCCGCTGGTCGATTGCCATACTCATACCTCGTTTTCGGACGGCCATGCCTCCTTTGAGGAAAACGTTCGCGCTGCCGCGGCCGCTGGCTGTCGGGTCATGGTCTCGACCGACCACCTCACCTTGCCTTCCAGTATGGATGCTAACTGCGAGGTGCAGGTCGTCGAGGGCGACTTGCCGGCGCACCGCCTGGCTTTTGAGGACGCCCGCAAGCTTGCCGTGCAGATCGCACCCGAGCTCGAGCTTATCTATGGCTTTGAATGCGATTGGTACCAAGGTTGCGAGCCTTTGGTTGAGAGCTGGTCCCAGGGCGCCATCGTACGCCTGGGTAGCGTGCATTGGATTGGCAACCCAGGCGATATTGCGGCAGGCGCCGCAAGCACGGCGGGGACAGAGGACGTCGCTCGCCCCGACACGCCCGATTCGCTCTGCGGCTGGATTGACGACGATACCAACCTGCATGTTTGGGAAAACTTAGGCGTGCGCGGCGTATGGGAGCGCTATGTCGACGACTGGTGCCGCGCCTGCGAGAGCTCGCTCAACTTTGACGTGATGGCCCATCCCGACCTAGTCATGCGTTTTTCGAAAGAGGGCTTTGCGCCCGACTTTAACCCCATGCCCTTTTGGGAGCAGATGGCCGAGTGCGCCCACGACACGGGCCGCCGCGTTGAGGTTTCTACCGCCGCGCCGCGTAAGGGCTTGGACGACTACTATCCCGCAACCGGATTGCTGCGTTGCTTTGCCCACGCCGAGGTGCCGATTACTTTTGGCTCGGACGCACACCGTGCCCGCGACATCTGCTGGAACATCCGTGAGGCTCAGGCCCACGCCTACGACTGCGGCTACCGAACCTTCGATATCCCCCACGCCACCGGCGAATGGGAACCCACGCCCCTCGCCTAAGACTAGTCGTTGGGGACGTTCTTAAACAACTATTGACGGCGGGCGTTGAGTTCGCCGGCCAGCTCATCGAGGGTGATGCCGTAGCGCTCGAGCGTCACGAGCAGGTGGTAGATCAGGTCGCCGGCCTCGTAGCGGATGTGGTCGTGATCGTTATCCTTGCAGGCCATGATGACCTCGCTCGCCTCCTCGGCAAGCTTCTTGAGCAGCTCGTCCTCGACATCGGTCAGCAGGCGAGCGGTATAGCTCTCCTGCGGCGATGCGTCGCGACGGCCGTGAATCACCCCGGCGAGCCCCGTCAGCGTCTCACCGATATTTCCATCCTGAACATTCGCGGTGCGCACACCCATGGTTCAATCCTTTCTGGTTGGCCAAGCGCCTGGTCGAGCGCCCGCCCTACGCGAGTTTTCTAAAGAAGCAGGTACGGTTGCCGGTATGGCAGGCCGGACCCGGCGAGTCGACCTTGACCAGCAGCGTATCGCTATCGCAGTCGGCCCAGAGCTCCTTGACCTCCTGCATATTGCCGCTCGTCGCGCCCTTGTTCCAGAGCTCCTGGCGGCTGCGGCTCCAAAACCACGTGGTACCGGTCTTGAGCGTCAGCCCCACCGATTCCTCGTTCATCCAAGCAACCATAAGCACCTCACCGGTGTCATACTGCTGAACCACACAAGGAATCAGCCCACGGTCGTCGTATTTGAGCTCTGCCGCGGTTGTCACTTGCTCCATTTAGAAGTCCAATCTCACAGGTATTCCCTGGCTGGCCATGTATTCTTTGACTTCGCGAATGCTGAAGGTCCCAAAGTGAAAGACACTTGCTGCCAGCACGGCATCGGCTTCGCCCTCGATCACGCCCTCGGCAAAATGTTCGAGCGTGCCCACGCCGCCGCTTGCGATCACCGGGATCGGCACCGCGCGCGCCACGGCGCGGGTGAGTGCCAGGTCGAAGCCAGCCTTGGTGCCGTCGCGATCCATGCTGGTGAGCAAGATCTCACCGGCGCCGCGACGAGCCGCTTCCTCGGCCCACGCCACCGCATCGATACCCGTGGCGTTACGGCCGCCCGCGGTAAAGACCTCCCACTTGTCGGCTCCCGGCTCACCGGGCAAACCAACACGCTTGGCATCGATCGCCACGACCACGGCCTGGCTGCCAAATGCAGCGGCAGCTTGGCTGACCAGCGACGGATCGCGCACGGCAGCAGAGTTGAGCGACACCTTATCGGCACCGGCAGCCACCATGGTTCGCATGCCCGCCAGGTCACGAAAACCGCCGCCCACGGTATAGGGAATGGCCAACTCCTCGGCCGCATGCGCCGCCATCTCAATGGTCGTCGCACGGTTGTCGCTCGTCGCAATGATGTCCAGGAACACGACTTCGTCCGCGCCCTCGCGATCGTAGGCGCGCGCCAGCTCCACCGGATCGCCCGCATCGCGCAGGCTCACAAAGTTGACGCCCTTGACCACGCGGCCGTCCTTAACGTCCAGACAGGGAATCACACGCTTGGTAAGCATGGGTTACTCCTCCCCTCGGGCGGCGGCCAGCGCCTGTACCAGCGTAAAGTTGCCCTCGTAGAGTGCGCGACCGGTGATCGCACCCTCAATAGCATCCTCACCCACCGCGGCAAGCGCGCAGATATCGTCGAGTGTCGAGATGCCACCCGAAGCCACGACGGGAAAACCCGCGACCTCGGCCACATGGCGATACGCCGCCACGTCGATGCCCGTCTGCATGCCATCGCGCGCGATGTCGGTGTACACCAAATGCTTAAAGCCCAGCTCGGAAAGCTGCGCCACCGCATCATCGAGCGCCACGCCCGCGCCATCGCGCCAGCCGTTCACCTTGACCTGGCCGTCACGGGCGGCGATGTCTGCCACCAGCAGCTCGCCAAAGCCGCGCGCTGCCACCTCGGCAAAACCCGGCTCGGTCACCAGCACGGTCCCCAGCGCAATACGGCGCGCGCCATAGCCGGCCAGCTCGTCGATGCGTGCGAGCGAGCGGACGCCGCCGCCCACGTCCACGGACAGACCGTCGACGCCGCAGATAGCCTTGATCGCCGTCGAGTTGGCAGCGCATGCGTCCTCATCCTCGCCAAAGGCAGCGGACAGATCGACAACGTGCACCCAGCTTGCACCTTGCTCGGCAAACGAGCGGGCGACGGCGACGGGGTCGTCGGAATATACCTTGCAGCGGCTGCGGTCGCCGCGCTCCAGGCGCACGACCTTGCCGCCGATCAAATCGATTGCGGGAAACAGAATCATCGGCCGGCCTCCTCGACGATGTTGACGAAGTTCTTAAGGATGCGCTGTCCCAGCGCGGAGGATTTCTCGGGATGGAACTGGCAGCCCCACACGTTGCCGTGGCGCACGATGCACGGGAAGCTCCGCGTGTAGTGCGTGCGCGCCAGAACATCGGCGGCATCGACATCGTCGGCCACCGCATAGCTGTGGGTGAAGTACATGTTGGCGCCCTCGGCAAAACCGGCGAGCAACGGATCGGCCGCGCCGGCGGGCGTCATGTGCACCTGGTCCCAGCCCACGTGCGGCACCTTCAGGCGACTCGATTCCAAGCACGTGCACGAGCCGCGCATAATGCCCAGGCCATCGACCCAGGGACCGCCGGCCTGCTCGGAGGCATCGTCGTCCGCGTCCGCGCCCTCGTCCGCCGGCACGCCCTCGTCGCCGCGTTCAAAAAACAGCTGAAGGCCCAGGCAGATGCCGAGCAGAGGAGTTCCGGCGGCAACGGCGTCAAGCACGGCCGCCTCCTCGCCGCTCTGGCGCATAAAGGCGATCGCGTCATAGAACGCGCCCACGCCCGGGATGACCAGGCCGTCGGCGTTGCGAATCTGCTCCGGATCGTCCGATGTGCAGGCAGCGGCACCGGCGCGCGCAAGCCCGCGCACGACGCTCGACAAGTTGCCCTTGTGGTAGTCGACCACCACGATCTTCGGTTCGCCCACGCGACCCCTCCACTTCTCATCATCCAAAACCACCACAAAGAGGACAGGCATCTTCGTGGTGGTTTTACCCTTGTGACGGTTACAGCGAGCCCTTGGTGCTGGGGATGCCCTGCACGCGGGGATCGAGCTCGCAGGCGTGGCGCATCGTGCGGCCCACGGCCTTAAAGGCGGCCTCGATAATGTGATGCGAGTTGCCGCCCGCCAGCTCGCGCACATGCAGCGTGAGCTTGGCATCGCGCGCAAAGGCATGGAAGAACTCGACGGCCAGCTCGGTATCAAAGCTGCCCACGCGCTCGGTCGGCACGGGCAGCTCGCAATAGGCCTGCCCGCGACCCGAGATATCCACGGCGGCCATCACGAGTGTCTCGTCCATGGCGATCGCCGCGTCGGCAAAGCGCGTAATGCCCGCCTTGTCGCCCAGAGCCTGGCAAAACGCCTCGCCCAGCACAATGCCCGTGTCCTCAACGGTGTGGTGCGCGTCGACCTCGACGTCGCCCACCGCATGCACCGTCAGATCGAACAGGCCATGGCGGCCAAAAGCGTTGAGCATGTGGTCGAAAAACGGTACGCCGGTCGAGATATCGCACACACCGGATCCATCCAGGTCGAGCTTGACGACAATGTCGGTCTCGCCCGTCTTGCGGGTCACCTCGGCATAGCGGTCCATCTACATCTCCTCCTTCGCCAGCGCGGCAAACGCGGCCAGCACCTCGTCGTTTTCCCGCGGGGTGCCCACGGTAATGCGCAGGCAGTCCGCGAGCCCCGGCGCGTAGCTAAAGTCGCGCACCAAAATTGAATACTCGTCGCGCAGACGCTCGCGCACGCGCGTGGCATGCGGCGTGCGCACGAGCACAAAATTCGCCGCGCTCGGCCATGCCTCCACGGGCATGCCCTCGGCAGCCATTGCGCGCAGGGCGCACAACTCGCGCTCGCGCTCGGATGTAACCTGCGCCACCACGGGCGCGTACGCATCGCGGGCACGCACGCAGGCAAGCGCCGCGGCCCGGCTCAGCACATTGACCGAATAGATCTGGCGAATCGCCGCAAACACGCCGATGACCTCGGGTGCCGCAATCACGTAACCAAGACGCGTGCCGGCGGCGCCAAACGCCTTGGACAGCGTGTGCAGAATCACCAGGTTGGGATGCTCGGCGATAAGCCCCTGCGCCGTGGTGGCCGCGCCAAACGAATCGTCGGCAAACTCAACGTAGGCCTCGTCGACCATGACCATGCCGGGGCACGCATCGCACAGCGCCGCGACAAAGTCGAGCGGTGCCACGTCGCCCGTGGGGTTATTGGGCGAGGTCACGATGGCCAGGTTGCACTCGGGTGCCGCCGCAAGCACGGCTGCCTGGTCGAGCTCAAAGGTCGCCGGGTCGCGCCACACGTCGCGCACCTCGGTCTGGCACAGAGACGCAAAGAACGCATACTCGCTAAAGCACGGCGGGCAGTTGAGCAGGGTCCTCCCCGCGCCGCCAAACGCCAGCAGGCAGTTATAGAGCAGCTCGTCACCGCCGTTGCCCACGCAGATATTCTCGCGCGTCACGCCATGCCAGGCAGCAAGCTCGTCGCGCAGGTCGTTGGACATGGGATCGGGATAGCGGTTGAGCGGCATGGCAGCCAGGGTCGCATCAACCGCCTCGCGCACGCCGGCGGGCACGGGATAGGTGTTCTCGTTGGCCGAAAGATTGATGCGCGTGGGCGTAAAGTTAGGATCGTAGGGCTCAATACCGGCCAGGTAAGGCTGGACAAGCTCCTTCATGCGGGGCGTCAGCTCGGCCATATTAGGCCTCCCCGCCGGTCGCACCGGCGCCATCCGCGCCTGCAGCCGCCAGGTCCACGCCCTCGGCAACCGTCGCCACGGCGTCGCCCGGCCAGGCGACCTTGGTCAGGTCGGCCGCAGCCAGCGACTCGCCACTCACGGCATCCTCGCCCTGCTCCAGCACACGACGACGCAGAGCGGCGGAAAGCGCGTGCGCCCACAGGCCCTCGGCCTCGGCCAGGCGCTGCGTAGCGGGAGCGTCGGAGAGCAGGCCCTCGGGCGTATAGCAAATGACGCTCGAGCGCTTAACGAACTCTTCGACCGAAAGCGGGTTGTAGAACATGGCCGTGCCGCCGGTCGGCAGCGTGTGGTTGGGGCCGGCAACATAATCGCCAAGCGGCTCGGAGCTCCAAGCGCCCACAAAGATGGCGCCGGCGTTACGAATGCCGCCAAGCAGGCCCATTGCGTCCTTGCAGTGCAGCTCAAGGTGTTCGGGTGCCACGGTGTTCACAGCCTCGACGGCGGCAGCCATGTCGGCGGCAACCACGATGGTGCCCTCGTTATCGAGCGAGGCGCGCGTGATCTCGGCGCGTGGGGACTGCGCCACCAGAATGTTGATACCCGCCTCGACCTCGCGCGCAAACTGCTCGTCGCAGGTCACGAGATAGCAGGCCGCCAGCGGATCGTGCTCGGCTTGGGCCATCAGGTCGGCCGCAACCACCATGGGCTTGGCCGTAGCATCGGCCAGCACGCAGACCTCGGAGGGGCCGGCGACCATGTCGATGCCCACATCGCCCGAAACAATCTGCTTGGCCGCAGCGACAAAGGCGTTGCCCGGGCCGGTGATTTTATCGACACGCGGAATGGTCTCGGTACCGTACGCCAGCGCGGCCACGGCCTGAGCGCCGCCCACCATATAGATTTCGTCCACGCCGCCGAGCTTTGCCGCGGCAAGCGTGTAAGGGCTGATCAGGCCGTCTTTTTGCGGCGGGGGCACCATGACCACGCGCTTGACGCCGGCGACCTTGGCGGGAATGGCATTCATGAGCACGGTGGAGGGATACTGCGCGCGACCGCCCGGCACGTAGATGCCGGCCGCCGCGAGCGGGGTCACCTTGACGCCGAGCATCGTGCCATCCGGGCGCGTGGTAAACCAGCTCTGCTCGACCTCGCGCTGGTGGAACTCGCGAATCTGGCGCGCAGCCTTTTCGAGCGCGGCGACAAAGGCCGGATCGAGGCCTTCGAGCGCGGCATCGATCTGCTCCTGCGGCAGACGGAAGCTCTGCAGCTCAACACCGTCAAAACGCTGGCAGTAATCGCGCACCGCGGCATCGCCGTTGGCACGCACGTTGGCCACGACATCGCGAGCGGCGTCGACGATGTTTTGCGGCAGCACGCCCTTGCGGTTGAGCTGGTTGGTAGCGAGGCGCTCACCGGGAGCAAGCTTGATAGTCTTCATATCGGTATCCCCTATCGGTCGAGGTTTTGTTCGAAAAACGAGAGACCGGGCGGCGGCGTCAGTCGGCCCGCCGCCCGGACGTTGGGGCGCCCGTGCGTGCTCGCGCTATTGTGCCGAGCCCGCGACGGGCTCAAAATGCTTGTCCTTCACGGCAGCCGCCAGGCGATCGGCCAGGTTGCGAACGCGCGGATCCAGGCGCGCGGCACCCGGGTTGACGAAGAAGCGGGCCGTGCAGTCCATAATGCGGCCGGTGATGACCAGGTCGTTGTCGTGCAGCGTGGCGCCCGTGGCGGTGATATCCACGATGCGATCGGTCATACCGACGATGGGTCCCAGCTCGATGTTGCCGTGCAGTGAAACAATGTCGGCGTTCACGCCGCGCTCGGCATACCAGGCACTCGCGATGCGCGGGTACTTGGTTGCCACGCGAAGCGAACCGCGGCGGGCATAGTTGCGCTCGGCCTGACCGGCGCGCCAAGCGGGCTCAGCCTCAATAAAGGTGCACAGGCCGTAACCCAAATCGACCAGCTGCAGCAGGTTGAGGTCGGCCTCGATAAGCGAATCCCAGCCGCAGATGCCGCAATCGGCCCCACCGCAGCCCACAAAAGCGGGCGCATCGCTGGGGCGCACGATGACAAACTCGATATCGCCGACCGCGCCCTTACCAGCACGCATGTCGCGACCGCGCACGATTAGGTGACGGCCGGGGTCGCGCAACTCAGAGACGTCCAAGCCTGCATCCTCGAGCACGTCGAGTGTGTCGGCCTTGAGCGAGCCCTTGGGCACGGCGATGCGCAGCGGGCCCTCGGTGCCACGGCCCACGGCGTGATCGCCGTCGGAAGCAGCGTCCTCGGCCGAAGTGCGCGCGGCCTCCAGGCGCTCGAGCGAAAAGGCGAAGCCCGCCGCCGGCACCTCGATACCGTCGCCAAATGCGCCGGTAAAGATGGAGTCATAGCGACCGCCCGAACCCACCGGATCGGGCAGGCCACCGGCATAGGCCTTAAAGACCAGACCCGTGTAGTAATAAAAAGAGTTCATGATGGAGAAGTCGAAGGACAGCACCTGGGCGTCCTCGGGAGCCAGGCACTCGACCAGGGCACGCAGCTCGCGCGTCAGCGGCGCGACGATACCGGCAGCTTCCAGCAGCGCATCCACACGGTCGAGTATCTCGGCACCGCCGTGCAAGCGCGGCAGCTCGCTAATGGCGGCCTTGACGGCCTCGGGCTCGGCGCTTGCCGCCACGCGGGCATCGAGGCCCACAAAGTCATTGGCGTGCACGCAGCGCAGGGCCTCGGCAGCCAGCTCGCGATCCTCGCACGCCGCGAGCAGCTCCTTAAAAGGACGCACGCTACCTGCGATAATGCGCGCATCGGGCAACGCCAGCTTGCGCACGGCCTCGGCTACCAGCGAGACAATCTCGACATCGCCCGCGGCGTCGCCCGCACCGATGAGCTCAAAGCCCAGCTGCGTAAACTGACGCGAGCCGCCGGCATTGCGCTGGCACTCGCGAACCACCGGCGCCTCGTAGCGCAGGCGCAGGGGCAGGTCGGCCGCGCGCATGCGGGTCGAAACCAAGCGCACGATCGGCAACGTGTTGTCGGGACGGACCACCAGCAAACGCCCATCATCGTCAAAGAGCTTAAACGGCGTGTCCGCAATGCGGCCACCTTCCTCGAGCGAACCCTTGTCCTCGAGCAGCGGCGTCTCAACCGGCAGGTAATGATGCTCCCTAAAGCAGCCCTTCACCGTACATGCGATCTCCTCGCGTGCCTGAGCCTCCTCGGGCAATATGTCCCGGAATCCCCACGGTGTGGCCGTCATCTGGTGAGCCTCCTCATGCTGTGTTTCATATAGAACAGAAGACCGGCATAGCTCCGCCGGTCTTCTGGGTACTTTAGCATACTAGAGTGCTTGCGGGGAAAATCGTCTTCCTCGGCTCACAGCGTATTCATTTAGAAACATAGGGGCGGGCCCTCGGCTTAATCTGGCAATTCCCCCAGCCCAGTCGGAAAGCACATCCCACTCCGAGCCACAAGTCCGGGATGAACTTTCCGCCGAAGACACCCTGCGCCGACAGCAACGCAAAAAGGGCGCCCGCGCAAATGCGGACGCCCTTGTGTAGGGTCGAGATATCAACCAGCCAAGATATCGGACCTGCGACCAGCTCTTAGTAGTCGAACTGGTGGTAGTAGCGGCGGTACTTGAGGTTGTGCTTGGTGACCAGCTCGTAGTTGCGCGAGAGGCGGTCGGTGGTCAGCACGGACAGGATCCAGGGGGACACGATGACGCGGAAGTCGTCGTCCAGGCCCGGGATCGCGTACTCGGCGGTGTCGATGATGACGTAGTCCTCGTCGCCGGTCACGCCGCTGGTGAGGAAGGCGCGGACGCGCTCGTCGAGGGCGCGGCACTCGTCCTCGCCCATGAACAGGAACACCGGGACGCCGGGCTCGAGCAGCTCGAGCGTGCCGTGGAAGAAGTCGTGCGAGGTGATGTGGCGGATGCGCTTCCACTGCATCTCCTCGAGCAGGCACATGGAGTACAGGATGGTCTCGCCCCACAGCGCGCCCGAGCCGATGAACATGGTGTAGTCGGCCAGCGCGTACTTCTTCGCGAGCTCCTCGGCGCGCGGCTCGAAGCGCTTGCGGATGTCGAGCATGTCCTTCCAGACGTCCTTCGTCTGCTCGATGAACAGGTCGAACTTGGGGAAGCAGCCGCGGCGGTTGAGCAGGCGCAGGCCGAAGCAGTCGGCGAGGTAGTAGCCC
The DNA here is from genome assembly GCA_900549345.1 of uncultured Collinsella sp. Taxonomy (GTDB): domain Bacteria; phylum Actinomycetota; class Coriobacteriia; order Coriobacteriales; family Coriobacteriaceae; genus Collinsella. The sequence continues at coordinate 8,042 of UROC01000012.1, read as the reverse complement.
TTCTCGCAGCCGCCGGCGCCGTGGTCGGAGGCCATCATGACGCAGTTCTCGGCGCCCACGGCCCGGCCGATCTTGCCCTCGGGGTTGGTCATGGCGTAGACGCGCACGCCCATCTCCTTCATCTTGCCGATGGCCTCGAGCACCTCGGGGGTGGTGCCGGACTCGGAGGCGGTCAGCACGACGGACTTGTCGGTCATGCGCTTGTGGCCCATGACGTTCCACTCGGCGGCGTGGATCAGGTAGACCTCGAGGTCGCGGTCGCCGAACTTGTTCATGAGGTACTCAAGCTGCATGAACTCGTCCCAGGTGCCGCCGACGCCCATCAGGAAGACGGCGTCGTAGCCCTCCTCGTGCACGCGGTCGGCCAGCGCGGTCATCTTCTTGCCCGCCTCGTAGACGTTCCTGCCGTCCTCGAGGTAGCCCTCCTGGTCGAAGTGCATGATCTCGATCTTCTCGGTCTCCTTCATGTGTGTCCTCCCATCACATGTGCGCGATTCTATACATCGCACTTCTTGCTGATACCAATTATAGCCATACGATTGCTCATTATTTAATACCAATCTAAACTCACGCAGATTTACGGCGAACGGTCGGTTTCCTCGCCCGAGTGGTATTACAACGCCATTAGTTGTCTAATTCGAGCAGCACTGCAACGAACACTCCGCAACTCGCCACCTAAAACTACGTTGCGCCAAACCCGCCCTAGTGTTTCCGGCGCAACCGCGCAGTTCGGTTATTCGGCTTCCATCTCTGCTATCACACGACGATACATATCGATAACCTGAGTTGTCGCCTTAGACGGATCCTGATAGTAGCGGCCGTCACACGTCTCGGCCGAGGCATAGCCCGTATAGCCGTGGCGCATGAGCGCCTCGAGGTCGGCACGCATATCGCGCTCGCCGTCGCCCCAGGCAAGATGCGTCGTGCCGCCGCCGACATCCACAAAGTGGGTGTGGACGATCTTGTCGCCCAAGACCTCAAAGTAGCCGTCGATTGTGTCGCCGGCAACTTCCATGGCGCCAAAGTCGATACAAGCCTTCAGGTTGGGACGATCGACCGCCTCGAGGATGCGCGCGACGTCCTGCGCGGTGTTGACCAGCACGGACTCCGACGGCTGTAGCGCCTCGAGCGCAACGCGAATGCCGCGCGTATCGGCATAGTCGCATACCGAACGCAGCATGGCAACGCTGCGGGCCCAGGCGTCCTCAGCCGGCTCGTCCAGATAGGCCCAACCACTCGTCACCAGAATCTGCGGCGCACCCAGCTCAACGGCAACGTCAATGACATTCTTAAAGTACGAGAGTATGCGCTTTTGGCCCGCCTCACCACGCACCGCGACATTCCACGGCTTGGGGTTGTTCTGCTCGGGGCACACGCACACGATCTTGATGCCGTACTGGGCGGCAAGATCGCGAATCTTATCCACCGAATCGTGCTCGTGGCAATCCACATACAGGTGCATCGAGCCAGTCCACAGCTCGATATTGCGATAACCCGCCTCGCCTGCAGCCTTAAAGAACGTCTCGATGCTGTAGTAACGATGGTTGATGTTCATGAGCGAAAGCTCGGGTACGGCCATAGTCCTCCCCTTTCGTACGGGCTTTTAAAAAACAGGGGGCTGCCGCACATGCGACAAGCCCCCAAAGATCGACGCAACCGTTAGACGCGATGGAAGCGCGATTTAAACATATTAGGCAAGCACGCCAAAGAAGGCACCGATGATGCCGATGACCATGGTGCAGAGAATCAGGACCATCGGGTTGATCTTCTTGGAGAGCAGCCAGTAGTAAATCCAGAAGGCGGCCATGCCGAGCATGCCGGGCATGATGCCGTCCAGGATGTCCTGGAGGGTCTGGGCGGAGTCGCCCTGACCGATGGCGACGGGCAGCGAAGCCCAGAACATGTCCTTGCTCATGGCGCCGACCACCATGACGCCGACGATGCCGACGCAGGCCATGATCTTTTGCATCAGACCGGTCTTCTGAGCCTCGTTGAGGAAGCCAATGCCCAGTTCATAACCCTTGATAGCGCCAAAGATACGAATCAGGAACGCCGGGATGTTATAGATGAGCAGGAAGGCGATGGGGCCAAAGGCGTTGCCGGCCTGGCACAGGCTGATGCCCACGGCAGCGGCAACAACGCGCAGGGTGGACAGGAAGAAGGAGTCGCCCAGACCGGAAAGCGGGCCCATGAGGGCGGCCTTGATGTCGTTGACGCTCTCGGGCTCAACCTCGCCGCGAGCGACCTTCTCTTCCATGGCCATCGCGATGCCGCCCACGAAGGGAGCGAGCTGCGGGGTGATGTTGAAGAATGCGCTGTGACGGTGCAGGGCCTCGGCGTAATCGTCGGGACGGCCGGCATAGATCTTCTTGAGCATGTTGGCGACCATCAGGCAGAAGGCAATGTTCATCTGCTTGTAGTAGGTCCAGGAGAACTCCATGCCCAGAGCGCCGGTACTCAGAGAGCTCTTAATGAGGTCGGAGCGAGTAATCTGGTTCTCGGAATTAGAAGTCATCGTCCTCATCCCCTTCCACAGAAAGCTGGGGCTGGGCGCCACCAAGGCCCAGCAGGTCGAACTTGTTGATGCCGATGATGATTGCGATCAGAGCGACACCGAGGACGGGCACGTTGGCATAGGAGCACATCAGGAAGCCCAGGAAGTAGAACGGCACGAGCTGCTTGGTAAGCACCAGACGACCGAGCATTGCGAAGCCCATGGCAGGCAGGATGTTGGCTGCGACGCCAAAGCCATCAAGGACAAACGTCGGGATGAAGTCGAGCAGACCCTGAACGGCGTCAGCGCCAAGATAGAAGGAGACGGAGCACAGGAAGAAGGCCAGGGCGACAATCACAAGACCGATAACCCAGTGCATAGCGTAGATACCCTTGAGGTTACCCTTGCTGGCAAAGACGTCGGCGCGGTCGACCAGAAGGGGCATACCGGCGTTGATGACGTTCTTGATGGCCAGGCACAGGGTGGCGATGGGCATCGCGAGCGCGATAGCGGCCTCAGTGCTCTGGCCCAGCTGAATAGCGAAGGCGCAGGCGAGCACGCCGCCAATCGTCTCATCAGGTGGCACGTAAGCGCCGATGGCAATAGAACCCATGAAGAGCAGCTCGAGGCTCGCGCCGATGGCGAGGCCGGACTGCAGGTCCCCGAGGACTATGCCGACGAGCGGGCACAGAACGATCGGGCGGAACGCATAGAGCGTACCGAGCTGATAATCGAGCTTACCGAAAGCAGCGATAAGTCCGATGAGGATCGCTTGAACAAGCATTGTTCCTCCTTTTGATCCCTCTTGGATCCGGTCGGCGATTCCCGACTTGTCAGCGCGCCCTTTTCCATGCCGACAATCGCCTAGGCAGATCCAGCTTGTACCGGCGTGCTGTTAACACCTAAACCGGTACAAATGATTTCATACCAATTATATAGTCATGCAGAAACTATTTAATACCAATCGCTCAACGGGCAGGTACTTCCGGTGAACGGTAGGTGGACTACCGGGTAAAGCGTTTATCCGCTACTCCACGGATAGGGCAGCACCATGCGTGCCGCCCCGTGGTCCCAAGTTACAGGACACTCATAGCGTCGACCTTGGGGTCATCGGCCAGAGCGCGAATCTCGACCTCGACACCACGACCGACGAGCTCGCGGATTTCCTCTTCCTCGGCGGCGGTCACAAAGACCTGACGCGAAACCTGGCGGGCGTCGGGACGCTGTTCGTCCTTGGACTTGGTGTTGCCCAGGTTAATCGAGGTAATCTGCGGGCAGCCGTCGGCAAGCTGCTTGGCCTCGGCGATGCTGGCGACGCAGATGATCATCTTGTACTTATCAGTGACACCAGAGTTAATTGCCTCGATGGCGTGTTCCATGTCCTTGATGACGAGCTTGGCGTTGGCCGGCTTGCCCATCTTGAGCGTGGTCTTCCAAACGGGATCGTTGGCAACCTTGTCGCCGACGCAGAAGATGCAGTCGGAGCCCAGGCCCTGGACCCAAGAGACGGCCACCTGGCCATGAAGCAGACGATGGTCGACGCGAAGCAGTTGAATCATGATTGACCCCCAAAGGTCTCATGCCGGAAACCCGGCCCCATTAATAGCAGGCGGAGACTAGAACTCTTCCTCGTCATCCGCATCGGTCAGCAGATCGTTGACAAACTTGACGCGCGTGTCGTCAGCCGCGATTATCTCGCGGATAACCTGATCGGCGGGAGCCTCCTGATCCGAGAACAGTAGCTGGATCAGCAGCGGCAGGTTCATATTGGCGACAAGGTAGGTGTTGGGACGCGTCTGAACGATCTTGGTGAACTCGTTGTTGACGCTACCGCCAAACAGGTCGGTGCACACGATCACGTCATCGGCAGGGTCGATGGTCGCCAGCAGCTTTGCGGCCTCCTCGGCGACGTCGGTGCGACCGTCGACAAACATCGATAGATCGTGAACGTTATCGCGCGCGCCCGAGAGCAGCTCGGTGCTCTCTTTAATGCCGGTCGCAAAATGCGCGTGGCTGGCGAAGATGTATTGCCTCATTACAGTTTCCCCCAAATGGAATTAGTAGTCGAACTGGTGGTAGTAGCGGCGGTACTTGAGGTTGTGCTTGGTGACCAGCTCGTAGTTGCGCGAGAGGCGGTCGGTGGTCAGCACGGACAGGATCCAGGGGGACACGATGACGCGGAAGTCGTCGTCCAGGCCCGGGATCGCGTACTCGGCGGTGTCGATGATGACGTAGTCCTCGTCGCCGGTCACGCCGCTGGTGAGGAAGGCGCGGACGCGCTCGTCGAGGGCGCGGCACTCGTCCTCGCCCATGAACAGGAACACCGGGACGCCGGGCTCGAGCAGCTCGAGCGTGCCGTGGAAGAAGTCGTGCGAGGTGATGTGGCGGATGCGCTTCCACTGCATCTCCTCGAGCAGGCACATGGAGTACAGGATGGTCTCGCCCCACAGCGCGCCCGAGCCGATGAACATGGTGTAGTCGGCCAGCGCGTACTTCTTCGCGAGCTCCTCGGCGCGCGGCTCGAAGCGCTTGCGGATGTCGAGCATGTCCTTCCAGACGTCCTTCGTCTGCTCGATGAACAGGTCGAACTTGGGGAAGCAGCCGCGGCGGTTGAGCAGGCGCAGGCCGAAGCAGTCGGCGAGGTAGTAGCCCTTCTCGCAGCCGCCGGCGCCGTGGTCGGAGGCCATCATGACGCAGTTCTCGGCGCCCACGGCCCGGCCGATCTTGCCCTCGGGGTTGGTCATGGCGTAGACGCGCACGCCCATCTCCTTCATCTTGCCGATGGCCTCGAGCACCTCGGGGGTGGTGCCGGACTCGGAGGCGGTCAGCACGACGGACTTGTCGGTCATGCGCTTGTGGCCCATGACGTTCCACTCGGCGGCGTGGATCAGGTAGACCTCGAGGTCGCGGTCGCCGAACTTGTTCATGAGGTACTCAAGCTGCATGAACTCGTCCCAGGTGCCGCCGACGCCCATCAGGAAGACGGCGTCGTAGCCCTCCTCGTGCACGCGGTCGGCCAGCGCGGTCATCTTCTTGCCCGCCTCGTAGACGTTCCTGCCGTCCTCGAGGTAGCCCTCCTGGTCGAAGTGCATGATCTCGATCTTCTCGGTCTCCTTCATTCCCGCTCCTTTCACGAGCAGTTTGAATTGTCACACGGCCCGGACGGGCTTGCCGTCCCGCCGCACCGCCTAACCTTGTGGTCATCTTGGCCCCAAGCTCAACAATTCAAAGGTTCTTAATACCAGTGAACGATTACAGGTTAGCCGTTTTTAATACCGATTTTTCGATTTCATCCTCCTCTCTCGGTAGACGGTCAGTTTTTGCCGCCCATCGGTCAAGCGACATATGGCCATAAAAGACGAGCGCCCTGCCGTACACAAGGACGCTCTGAACACTAATAGTTGTAGGTATATCCGCCGGCATCGCCGCGGGTAAAAGACTTGGCACACTCGATAACCTGTCCACTCGAGTCATAGGTCAGGCATTCCAGCACGAGGGCCAGGTCGCCCGGCTCAAGATCGAGCAAACTCGCATCGCGTGCGCCCAGCGCCTCAATATCGAGCTTCTCAATCGATTTATCTGGCTTTCGGCCCAACATGTCATAGGTCTCATACAGGCTGAAAACCGATATGTCCACGTCTTCGATGCCAGGGAACAGCAGACACGGGATCAGCGTCATCTCGATCGACACGGGTTCACCATCAATGCAGTTAAGACGGCGCACCGAGTAGAGCAGATCGTCCTCGCCGATACCAAACAAGTCGGCATAATACGGGCCGGCATAGCGTTTGGAGCGCGCCAGGATGCGCACCGACGGCGTCGCGCCCGAAGCTAAAACCGACTGACGGAAGCCGCCCTTGCGAGCGTGCTCGTCAAACCACTTGTGCCCCACAAAGGCGCCCTTGCCCTGCACGCGACGAATCTGGCCACTTTTGACCAGCTCATCCATGGCGCTGCGGATGGTCAGGCGCGTCGTGCCAAACTCCTCGGCCAGCTCATTTTCGGACGGAATCATCGAGCCCGTCGGATAGTCACCGCGCTCGATTCGCTCCGCAATGCAGCGGCGAATTTGCTTGTAAACCGGCAAGTCTTCTACTGCCTCAGCCATTCGACACCCACCTTCGTCGCAACGCCGTCTGCCTCACCGTTATCGGCAAATCGATACTTGGTCGGCAGGGTCACGGACTTGCAATACTCGACAAAGCCATCGTTCTCATCGCGCTCGTGCGAAGCCTTATAAAACACCGGGGCGCCCTCCTGGGCATCCAGCAACTTGGCCTCGTCGGCGTTCAGACGGCTGATGGAAATATGCTCCTTGCCGTGCGACACGCGGACATTCCCCTCTTTGAGCAAAACGTCGTAGAGGCTCTCCTGCTCGAAATCGTGATCGGGAAGCGAGGGACACAGAGACAGATTGACGTATGCCGTCTCGATCGACGCCGGGGAACCATTGACCACGCGCACGCGCCGAATGCAGAAGAGCGGCATGCCCAGCTCGATTTGGGCCTTTTGGGCCAGGTCGATATCGGCGTACACGACCTTGGAGCATACCAGGCGTGCGGTTGACTTTGAGCCGACCCTCTCCACCGCCTGCGTATAGTTCCACGTTTCCTGAAAGATGTTCAGCGGCTTGGGCGGGCACACATAGGTGCCCGAACCGCGGCGGCTTTCCAAGGTTCCGCACGAAATGAGACGCGTGATCGCAGCGCGCAACGCCGTGCGGGACACGCCCAGCTCTTCACAGAGTACGCGCTCGGCGGGCAGCCGGTCGCCACCCTGCAGGTCATAATGTTTGATATACCAAAGAATGCCCTCAAAGGCGCGATCTTTGGGCGGAATCGCATATGGTTCACTCGACATGGGTAAGGCTCCTCGACCGCTTGATGCTGCGGGCATCATTGCTCCGAACGCCCCATGGCGTCGAAGGCTTCTTTGATCTGTTCCGCAACGTTCCGATACGACCGATATAGGCCGCAGTCTCGCTTGACTTCGCCCGCAGTCACAGGAATCTCAAGCTTCGAAATCTCATCCTCGCCGGTTTGCACGGCAACGACGACACCCATACCAAGGCACATGTTACGCTTGGCGGCATTGTTTTTGGTAGCCTGAGCTGGGTTAATCAAAATCTGCTGAGCGAGCTCTCGATTGCTGAGCTGCGGCACATCCTCGGGATTTCCGGTCTCTACAATCTCGCACTGCAGCACATCCGCGTAGTCAAAAATCCTCGGGGTCGCGCCGCGCTGATGCACGGCCCACTTGCGACGCGTGGCATCCTGGTAGATAGCCGGCAAAAACGTAAAGCGCGGCGGGTCCAAAATCGTGTCCGTGATGGTAAACACATCGGGATCAAAGGCATCCTGCGGGTTTTTCTTCTTGAGCAGCCCCATATCAGACTCCCGTACTAACACTTAACAACTCGAGCTAAATATAGCACCAATTTCAAGTCGCCGCTTTAGCGCATCGGTGCATGGCATCTATAGCCCGCTCAGCGGGAAATACACAGACGAGACCTGGGGCGGGGTGCTTGGTTTTGAGAAGTGGGCTTCGC
>UROC01000011.1 GCA_900549345.1 uncultured Collinsella sp. | reverse complement strand
GCTCGACCTTCATCTCGGACACGGTAGCGTGCGTCTTGAAGGTGTTGCCGCAGGAGCACGTCACCGTGCACTCGACATACTGGGGATGGATACCCTGCTTCATGGTAGGACTCCTTATTGGTCAGGCGCTGGTTACCGATCAGCGCATAAGGCGTCTTGGTTTCCGACCAAGACAACAAACTCGGCTATGGTACCACGGCGCCGCGCGTCCCACAAAAGGTTCACGGTCTTTTCGGAACGACACGAATCTGACCCATCGAAACACATCTCCACCGTTCCTTCAACTGGGAAAATGCCGTCCCCGGGGCCTGAGAAGGGCCCCGGGGACGTTCGACTGACTGCGGGAACGGCCTTTCCGCTCAACGTGTTCGGCTGAGATCGGAAATCAACCAAACTGAACTAGGTTCAGTTGACATGGTTAAAAACGAGGGGCGACGCTTTTGCGTCACCCCTCGTCCCGGCCGGTTGCTTTAGTTGTACACACGGTAGTTACACTTGAACTGGGTTATGTGTCCATAGTTGGAGCGGTACCAACCCGACGTATAGCTGATTGCCTCTGCGCCTAGATAGTCGTAGCCCTTGTTGTAGCGAAGCTGACGGTAGGTCGTGTCGTACTCTGCTACGTAAAACGTGTCTCCAGAGAAGGCTTTGTACCGGTCCTTAACCGTCGAAGCCATGTACGCGGGTTCGACATCGCCTTTCTCCCCGTTGAGCGCATAGACGGGTGCCGCGATTCCGCATAAAGCCGTTGCCACGAGGATGGCGTAGACAGCCATGCGCGACGCATTGGACTTCAGCTGTTCAAATAGTTTCATGTCATTCACCTCCCTCGTATGTATCGAGGTATTCCTGCTTGAGCGTCTGCGAGGACGACTTGATCTTTTCCACGAGCGTGCCGGCCTCGATGAAGTAGAACGAGTTGGTGAGGTCTGCCAGGTCGTCGAGCAGATGGCTTGAAATGAGCACGCTGCGTCCCCGCGCCACCTCGCTGCGCATCGCGTCGCAGGAGGTTTTCCGCTTTCCCGGATCGAGGCCGTTCAGCGGTTCATCGAGGATGAGGTACGGGCAATCGGTCGCTATCGCCATGGCAAGCTTTACCTGCTGCTTCATTCCCGTCGAGAGTTTACGGGTCGGCTTGTCGAGATATGGGGAGATTCCGAGGGAGTCGCAGAGCGAGTCGATGTCGGCGGCCGATTTCCACGCCTCCCTAACGAAAGCAAGGTGCTCGATGGCCGATAGCGTGGGATAGAGATCCGCGCTGCCCGAAGAGCTCAGGTAGACGAGTTCTGCAAATTCGGCTGATCGACGTTGGCAGATTCCGTCTGCCGCCAGGCTTCCCGAGCGGATGCGGGTGGGAAATTGGCCCGACAGCGCTTCAAGAAGGGTGGTTTTCCCCGAGCCGTTGGGAGCAACGAGGCCCGCCGCCGTTCCCGGGCTCAGGAAAAGCGACCCGATTGAAAGTATCGTCGTGCTTCCGTATCCCACGCTCGCGTCCAGAAGCTCGAGCCCATGGTGCTTTTTCGCGGGGCCAGGCTGTTTGGGGGAACGTGTCGCAACGGCGCCGACCGTAAAAAAGACCGCGACGTATGCCAGGGCCACGGCAAGCATCGATGCGCTGCCTGAACCGGAGCCAATGAATTCTGTCGGGAAGCATCCTACGTAACCCGTTGCCTCGATAGGCGAGAATACGGGCAGTGGCAGGAGCCCGAGCACGGCATTATGCCCTAGTGCCGAATCGGACAGTAACGGGAATGCCGGGGCCGCGACAAGCAGCGCGGAGGTAAGGGGGCCCGCGAGGACGCGCCTCGTTGCGGTCGATATGACGGCGGAGCAAACGGATATCAAGGTTCCGCCCGCAAGCAGCGCGATAAGCAGGGCTGTGAAGACGTTTCCCGCGGTCGTGGTGGTAAGCGCGCCGTCATGGAAGAAGGAGATCGGGTACCCAATTTGCCCGAAGCCGTTTAGGGCCAAGGCGTAAATGCCCCCGGGTGCGAGGCCGGCGAGGAGCATCGCGGTCCCCGCGGCGATTATCGAAAACACGATCTGGATAAGGCGCCGGAATTTGGGCGCGGGCGCCTTCGCCGCCAGGGTCCCGGGCCTTGTGGCGCCGAGCACGAGTATCGACGAGAGAAGGAAGGGGATGAAGGGAAGGAAAGACGGCGCCGCGGCAATGGCGTAAGGCAGGAAGGAAAGGAATGGCAGGTCGCTTGCGGAGGCCGGGATATCCGTGATGCCGGAGCTGCTCAGGGCACGGCAATACGCGAGCTCCGCGTCATTGGTCTCTCGGTCTCCCACGATGGACCCGGATTGGAAGCCTTCGTCCATGAGCGCGTAGTAGCTCTCGGCAGAATCGAGAAAGGCGGCGTCGGTTTGAGCGGCAAGGGCGGCGTTCGCGTATCTTGCAAGCTCCGCGTCAGCTTGCTGCTCTGGAGATAGGTCTGTGCCGCTGGCCTGGGGCGCGCGCGTATTGAATGCGTCGACAAAGCCCTGCATGCCCTGTTTCATAAAGAAGGGCCCGTAGATGGGTGAATTGAACGCAATGGGGACGGAAAAGGCTGCAGCGAGAACGAGCGTACAAATCCATACGGCCCTGTCTCTTAGGATTAGTTTGAGAAGAAGTCGACAGTACATTTAGAAGCACCTACGTTCCTCAAAGAATTGTTAGATTAAAAGTAACAGACCGGATGAAGATACGTGCGACGGGGGCGAGGCGAATGGCTGAGCGGTATCGATATGCGGGTTCAACGGTATCACATTGGCCACATAGATTTTTAACTTGCATTTCTACCCGCCCTTTTCGTAGAGTCGCCGATACGTGCTTAGCGCACCCTCGGCGCGTCCGGCAGGCTTTGCGAAATGGGATCCAGGAGACTTCGGCGCAGCATCATCTTGCGGAATGCTTCTAATGAGCCTCCCATCCTTCAAAAACAGAATCTCATCGCACAGCCTATCGACCGAATCCAAGATGTGGGATGACATGATGATGCACGTACCAGAATCGGCCAGCTTCCTGAGAATCTCGGAATGCAAGTCCACCCTGCTGGGGTCGAGCGCGTTCATGGGCTCATCTAATAGAAGGTACCGCGCGCCCGTCGCATATGCAATCGCCAGGGTAAGCTGCTGCTTCATGCCCTGGCTCAGAGTGCGGATCCTCATCTTCGCGAACTCGCCTATCTGCGTTTGTTCCACTATCTCTTCGATATCGCGAGCATGCGGCCACATATCGCAAACCATCTTGAGGTGATCTTCCGCACGCAATCCGGGATACAGCAGCGTCCCCTCACCAGGTGCATAGAAGATCATAGAACGGACCTCTCTCGCACCCGTACCCTGCACCTCATCCAGAACGATGCTCCCGTCCACGCGAGGACCCGGCAAACCTGCCATCGCACGCAGCAACGTCGTCTTTCCATGCCCGTTCGGAGCGACGAGACCGTAGACCGTACCCGGGGCAAACTCAGCGTTCACCGAATCTACGAGCACCTTCTTTCCATAAGAGATCGTCAGCGTTTGAAGGTCAATCATCGAGATCATCCCCTTTCGATCTTTGGAACACTCAGGCGCACCATCAACGGAGATACGGCGCCCAAGACCACCAGCAGAGCGCCCGATGCGCCGACGACCTCTCCAAAAGGCATCGCGTTCGTCCCTCGCCCAAGGAACCCAATCGTCCCCACCTGGGAAGCGGGATCAAACGAGGCGAATGGAGCCAGCAGCGCGACGCCCATGCCCACGCTTTCAACATGAGCGCTCAACGAACCCAACACCAAGAGAACCGCGCAAACCATTCCGGTGACAACGGGGTTGCGGCTAATCGCTGCTGTCAACGCAGCGACGACGGAAATCACGCCGTATGCCATGACCAGCAACGGAATACTGCACAACACCGCCTCCCCCACCATGGACGTTGTCGAAGCTCCCGCCCGAATGAGAGCGACGGGATACTCCGATCCACCCGCACCGTTCTTAATCACGGACACAACGACAGCGGGAACCATCGACACCAAAAGCAGCACCAAGCCAAGCAGGAGAGCCAGCGCAACAGCCGTCAGAAAACGCACATGCGCTGTTGCGGGGATCTGGAGAACCAGAAGGGAACGACACTGCAGGTGGGTGCACGCGAGCGATGTGACAACCACGGGCAACAGCAAAAATAAGGAGGGAAGCGCTGCCTGGAGATACGAAAGGAGGATTAATGGGGGCATCTTCGTACTTAACTCGTAAACCTTGGGGTCCGGCAAGCTCGCGATCGACTCAAGCAGAAGGGCGCGCGCCTCCGCACGAGAAGGAGTCTCCGGCTCGATTCCGATCGATTGCAGGAGAGTCGCATCTGCCGCGCCCAGCTCACCTCGAGCGCGCTCGTACGTCGCAAGGCTTCGAAACCCCTCCGCAGGCATAGGCGCGTACACGAAACCCGAAAGAGCATCCCGCATGTCTTCCAGGGTCGCTTTGCCCTCGACGTCCATATTCGCAGCGTTCTGCTCTAGATACCGATCTATTGAACGGAGCTCCCCATCCCTATACCGAACAGCGGAAACGTTATCAGCGTCAGGAAACATCTCGACCAGAGCCGGGGCCAGCATCGTCGTCGACATTGCAATCGCGCATACGGCGAGGGTAGGAGAACGCAGGAGCAGTTTCCCCATCGTTCTTACGTATGCAACGGCGGAGGCACAAGCGCTCGAACGAGTTGCCGTTCTCGATGCAGTGAAGGAACCTCTCTCAAGACAAATCGGGGATATCGGGCACGCGCAGCCGCTCTTTCCAGCAACGCAAAGCAGGCTAATTGCCAGCACCTCGATCCCGATTGCGCATACGAGGGCAATCGCGCCACGCTCGAAGCAAAGTCCAGGCAGATTCACTATCTGCGTTGTCGGGTACGGGCTATAGGCGCCGACGGTCAACTCAGTGTTCGCATACGTAAGGGGATTCAACAGGGCGAACTCACGTAAAGCGATGGATCTTCCGTAATACCCGGGAACCATCGTCACCCCCATCAGGGCACATACGAACACGATTCCAAGCGTAGGGTTATTGGCAATCTTCACGGCAAGGTGAACGACAAGCGAGATGAACGCTGCCACCAAGAATTGCAAGATGGCCGTCTGCGCGAACACCAGCCAAGCCGGTTTGATAACCGGAGTCGCATATTGAATGTAGCCTATCGGATAGAACGGCGAGCCCGGGCCATTCTTCACAAGCGCGGCGATTATCCCTGGAAGATTGATGGCGAGGACGGCAAGCATTGCAAAAACACTCGCCCATACGCTCGATGCAACAAGTCTACCCAGCTCGCCCATCGGTGCCTGGATGATGAGCTTTTCACGTTTGTTAAGACGCGCGGCAAGGAACGAGACGGCAACGGCCGTTGCGACCCATAGCAAGTACTCCTTCGATCCGTCATAATAGGTGTACTCTCCATCCGATATCTGCAGAAACGGAAGTAGGGGAGAGAGCGGTGCCAAGATAAGACGTCCCGCGGCAAGAGGGTACAGAAGCGCGGGCATGCTTGATGAAGAGGTATAGACACCGTCCTCCCCCGCATTCACAAGCGCATCCGCATAGGATGCTGACAATTCCTGCTCAACACGGGTTATTCCCGACTCGAGGTATTCGACCCGTCCGTCGATGCCAGCCGCGCTCCTGAAGACGGGCAGAGCACAAAGAACCATCAACGCAACAACGACAACACAGAGCGACCTGGAGGAGAGAAGCGACCTAAAGATCGCCTTCGAGATTTTGAGCATATTCATCGCCAACCTTAACCTCATCCAGTCGGAACAGAAGGGCCGAACAAAATGCTCGGCCCTTCCTCGCATCTAGTAGGTGCTATAGACAAATTGCCATTTATCAGTTGTGCCAAGAACACCACAGGAGCACATTGCAGCGAGGCGGGATTCCCTATGATGCGCGGATCGGCGATAGCCATTTCGGTAGGAAATCGTCTTGTAAGAGATGTTGAACATCGAGATGCTGTGCCCGCTTACGCCGCGAGGACAGCTGTAGCTCCAGTAGGTATCGACGACGTCGTCCGTATACCCGAGGGGCTCAACGAGGGCACACTGGCTGCTCTCATGGGAAGGAGGCATCGGGGTATCCGCAAAAGCGGGGGCTCCCGGCAGCAACAAACAAAGAGCGAGGCCGAGGAAAACCAAGAGCTTACACGACTTAACAGTACTGAACATAATCCTCTCCAATCTAGAGGGGTTTCGGTTGCAGTATGCTGTGATTACTTGCCGGCAAAGTCAATTTAACATAAACTGTTAAAAAGTAACCTGAGTTTTTTAAATTCTTCGGAGGTTATTATGAGTTCCGACAATCGCACTCCCCGGCTTCATTCCTTCCGCATCGCATGTGCGATAGCCTCTGCGACCCTTTGCGCCACCGCCATCGCACAAGTAGCGTTCTCCTTAAAGCCAGCAATCGAAGTGCTCGACAACCCTGTAATTGCAGACTCCCCCGCGTATCCAGCCCTTGCGATCTCGACATTGGTCCCTGCCGTCATCGGTATCGCTACGACCATCCTCAGCGCCGTTCTCGTGTGGACGATCAAGAGCGGAGACCCCTTCAAGAAAGGGTCTGCGACATGCTTGAAGGTGCTCGGCATTCTCTTCGTTGTTCAAGCTGCCACCAGCCTCTACGCCGGCTCACTCAAAACCTCCGTTTCGATGTTTGGCGGCGAGGGGGCCGTCGGCGCCCAAGAGATCGCTTCATCATTCGATTGGACCTCTCTGGTTCTCGGCATCGTCCTGTTCATGCTTTCCCAGCTCTTCTTGTACGCCCGAGAGCTGTACCTCGACTCCGACGAGATTGCGTAAGGAAACGCCATGCCCGTAATTGTTCGCCTCGACAAGATCATGGCCGAGCGAAAGATTTCCTCGAACGAACTTGCCGAAAGGATTGGAACCACGCCCGTGAACCTGTCCCGTATTAAAAAAGGGCATATTCGCGGCATTCGCTTCAACACACTCGAGCAGCTATGCCTCGCCCTTCGTTGCCAACCCGGAGACCTTCTCGAAGTCATGAGCGAAGAGGATGCCCGAAAGGAGTTCGGACTCGATTGGTCCGCCGAGGATTAGAGGGCGGTCGTACTCGCCCTGCACACGGGGATGCGAATCGGCGAGGTCTGCGGCCTTCGGTGGTGCGATGTGGATTTCGAGACGGGCCTGATCTCGATCAGACACTCGGTGGCGTACGCGAAGGGAATGGGTTCGTTCATCAAGGACACCAAGACCCATGACGCCAGGGGTATCCCCATCGACCCGGTCGGCCTACTCCCCTTCCTGAAGGAGACCCACGAGATCGACTGCGGAAAGCTGCGCTTGCGCGGCCTTACCGGGGCGGTCGAGATCGGGGGCTGCTACATCCTGTCGGAGCCGGGCGCGACCTTCGCGACGACAAGCTATATCCGCAGGGCGTTCAAGACGTTCTCGGAGACCAACGGCCTCATGGGCACCAACGACGAGCTGATCACGTTCCACGGCCTTCGCCACACGTTCGCAACGCAGTGGATCCGCCAAGGCGGCGATATCAAGGCGCTCCAATCGATCCTCGGCCACAAGGACGCCATGGCGACGCTCAACGTCTACGCCGACATCGAGCCCATCTCCAAAATCCATAACATGCTGCGCGCCACGCCGTGCCTTTGGCGCGGGCACCTCGGGCCGAGGGTCGATCCGGGTCCCATGTTCCAACAGAGGATCCAGGAGTCCATCGAGACGCTCCAGGCGTTCGGCTACGGCATCACCGAGCCGGACGACCGAAATATCGCCATACGCGACGTGAAGACGAACAGTTGGCTCTAGCTCACCGAGTACGCGGCAGTGCTGGGCCCATCCCAACTGAGGTCACGGTGGTCCGATAGGGGCGCCGCCCGCGGCATGCGCCGCGGAGCGGTATCCCCTACCGAAGGGCGGGGATGCCCTCCGCTTCCAGTTCGGAATCAGCCGTCGGAGGCGTTCGGCTGACTGCGGGAACGGCCTGTCCGCTCAATGTGTTCGGCTGAGATCGGAAATCAACCCAACACGAGCCGGACACGCGCCAGACGGCTCTTCCCCGTGCGGCCTTCCCCCTTACGCTCATGTTGCAGGCATGTAACGCCGCAGCGAGCGCGCCTTTTTTGCGCCAGACAGGTACAATGATGAACACTGTACCGTAGCGGAGCGCCCCGCGCACGCCGCAATCACGCGAAAGGGTTTCCCATGGCCGAGATCTCGTCCTCCCGTATCGTCATCACCGTCCTTGGCAAGAACCGCCCCGGCATCGTCGCCGGCGTCACCCGCGTTTTGGGCGAGGCCAACGTCGACATCCGCGACATCACGCAGTCCATTATCGAGGACATCTTCACCATGACCATGCTGGCCGACACCGCTGAGTCCAAGCTCGATTTCGCCGAGCTGCAGAAGGCCCTGGCCGAGGCCGGCGAGCTTTCGGGCGTCAACGTGTCCATCCAGCGCGAGGACGTCTTTAACTTTATGTACCGCCTGTAGCGAACAGGCCGTACGGGAACAGGCCGGCGCATCTGCACCCAAGCACGCCGCCCCCCCATACGGCCCCGAGAGGAGCGCGCATGGCTTACGACGCCAAGAAAATCTACTACCGCTTCGATGACCATCTGAGCCGCCTGGTCTTGGATTATGAGGCGAGCCGCCAGATTTCGCCCGAAAGCGAAAACCTCTACCACGGCCTGCCGACTGATCCGTACGACGAGGGTCTGTTCGTCGAGCACAATGTCAAGCGCGGCCTGCGCAATGCCGACGGCTCGGGCGTGGTCGCGGGCCTTACCCGTATCTCGGACGTGCACGGCTACAACAAGGTCGACGGCAAAGTCGTGCCCGACCAGGGCAAACTCACGCTGCGCGGCTATAGCATCGAGGATCTGGTCAACAATGCCCAGTCCGAGAATCGCTATGGCTACGAAGAAGTCGCCTATCTGCTTATCACGGGCTCGCTGCCCAACAAAGAGGAGCTCGACGGTTTTTGCGAGCGCTTGGGCGCCTTTAGGCATCTGAGCGACGAATACGTCAAAGAGTTCCCCATGACCACGGTGTCGTCGAGCATCATGAATGTGCTCCAGCGCGCCGTGCTGCTGCTCTACGCCTTCGATGCCGAACCAGACGTGATCACGCCCGAGCACGAAATCGACGTCGCCATTTCCATGCTCGCACGTCTCCCGCGCATCGCCGCCTTCGCACACATGGCCTCGATCGCCAAGCTTCGCGGCTCCGAGGTGCACGTGCCGCACCCCACGCCCGGTCTCTCCACCGCCGAGACCATCCTACAGGTCCTGCGCGGCGGCATGGCGTTCACCCACGATGAGGCGATGCTGCTCGACGTTATGCTCATGCTGCATGCCGAGCACGGCGGCGGCAACAACTCCACCTTCGCTTGCCGCGTGCTGTCGTCTTCGGCCACCGACCCGTATTCCGCCTACGCCGCGGCTATCGGCTCGCTCAAGGGCCCGCGCCACGGCGGTGCCAATGCCAAGGTCGTGTCTATGCACGAGGACATCCGCGCGCATGTTTCCAACTGGGAGGACGAGGACGAGGTCGCGGCCTACCTGGGCAAGATCCTCGACAAGCAGGCCTTCGACGGCACGGGCCTCATCTACGGTATGGGCCACGCCGTCTACACGCTGAGCGACCCACGCGCCGAGGTATGCCGCCGTTACGCGCGCTCGCTGGCAGCCAAGAAGGACTTGGGCGAAGAGTTCGCACTCATCGAGCGCATTGAGCGCCTGGCACCCCAGGTCATGCGCGACCACGGCATGACCAAGCCCATCTGTGCCAACATCGACCTGTACACGGGCTTTATCTACAAGATGCTCGGCGTGCCCGAGACGCTCTTTACGCCGCTATTCGCCGTCGCCCGCATGGCAGGCTGGTCGGCGCACCGCATGGAAGAGCTCTTCTGCGCGCACCGCATCATCCGTCCCGCGTATCGCCCGGTTATCGAGCCGCTGGAATACAAGCCGCTCGCCGATCGCTAGGACGCGGACCGTTATAGAACCCGAGCGTGGCCAGGGCATCACCGCCCTCGGCCACGCTTTTTATGACAGTAGAAAGGATCGCAGCGAATGATTGTGTTTTCCGATATGGATGGAACGCTGCTGACGAGTGATAAGCAGATGAGCGACGCCACCTGGGCGATGCTCGACGAGCTTGCGCGACGCGGTATTGAGTTTGTGCCCTGCACGGGGCGCCCGCTGTCGGGTGTCTTTGAGCCCATCCTCGCCCATCCTGCCGTGCACTACGCGGTCTGCGCCAATGGTGCCAGCGTCTGGCAGCTCGACGACGGTACGCCCACCGACACCTCACGTGCTACGCGCATTTTGAGCCGACCGCTCGATTGCGGCATTGCCCATCGCATCCGCCGCATCGCCGCCGGCCACGATGTGACCTTCGATATCTTCGCGGACGGGCAGTGCTTCCTCCCCCGCTCGCTCTACACGCGCCTGGATGAGTTCTGCGGCGGCGACCCCCACATCGCAGCTTCGCTCAAGCGCACACGAACACCGATCGACATGGATATCGACAGCAAGATCGACGAGGTCGAGACGCTCGAACGCATCGCCATGTACTGGCACGACCCGGCCGATCGCGACGCCATCGCGGCGGAGCTCGACACGCTCGGAGGCATTGAGGTCACACGTTCGTACGCCATGAATATCGAGGTCATGGGCGAGGGCGCCACCAAGGGAACGGCCCTCACGTGGCTATGCGAGCACTTGGGCGAGCGTCTCGCCGACGCCTGGGCGTTCGGCGACAACATCAACGACATCCCCATGCTGCAGGCAGCGGGCCATGGCATGGCCATGATCAACGCCGAGCCCGAGGACCGCGAGGCCGCCGACGCCATCACCGAATACGACAACGACCACGACGGCGTCGCCCGCACCATCATAGCCGCCCTCGCCTAGCAGCAGCAACCCGGCAGTCATTGGGGACGTTCTTAAATGGCTAGTCGCTGGCGGCACTCATTTAAGTCTGTCCCCAATGAGTGGTTGGGGACAGTCTTCGCGCAGTTCGTGCAAGGACCGTCCCCGGCTGTCGACATAATGGGAACACCCAACTGCCGGTCTAGGCGAGGCCCTCCAGCACGCGACGGAGCTCCTGCTGGACGGCGTGGTCGCGGTTGTGCCCCACCACACGATCGGCAACGGCCTTGAGCGCAGGACGCGCGTTTTCCATCGCGCAGCCCATGCCGACAAAGCGAATGATCTCGTAATCGTTCATCGAGTCGCCAAACGCCATGACCTCGTCGCGACCAATGCCGTAATGCTCCGCGAGCTGCGCGATACCCGAGGCCTTCGACACACCAGGCTGCATGGCATCGATCCACGCGTTGCCCGAAGGCGCAAAAGTAAAGAGCTGACCAAGTTCGCGCTGTAGCACGTACGCACTGTCCATAACCGCACTGTCGTCGCAAAAGATACTCGCTTTGATGATATTTACGCTGGGATCGGGCAGCTCCCAAATACGCTCGGCATTGGGAAGGTCCTTATCGACCTCGCGCACGAACTTGCACTCGTCATCGAGCAAAAAGGACTTGGTTCGATCAAAGAGCGCAAGATGCAGATTGGGGAACGTCGCGACGGCCTGGGCGAGCTTTCGAATCGCCAGGTGCGAATACACCTCGCGGTCTACCATTTTGCTGTCGGCGAAGACCTGGGCACCGTTAGCTGCGACAAAGTCCATCTTGTCGCGAACGGGCGCAAAGAACTCGCACAGGCGATCGTAGCGGCGGCCTGACGATGCGGCAAAATGCACGCCATGCTCGCGTAGCGCCAAAATCAGTTCGTAGGTCTCGGGAGGCACCTGGCCGTTTTCGTCAAGCAACGTGCCGTCCATATCGCATGCAATCAGTTTAAACATAGAAAAGCTCCCTTCGGGCTTGTTGGAATCGAACGTGTATCAGATTCCAACGTACCCAAAGGGAGCTCAAATAAGACCCCGCAGTCATAAACGTTACATAGACCTGGCAAATAGCTCACGCGCGCCAGAGAGCCCACGGTCGCGGCGTCAGGCGACACGCCAAAGAGTGTCCCCGACGACTAGTCGTTTAAGAACGTCCCCGATGACTAGTCTGCGTAGGTGAAGGTGGTGACGTCGAACATGCCCTCGGGGCGGATGCGGAGCGTCGGGATCACCGGCAGGGGCAGGAAGATGATGCCCATGATGGGGTCGAGCGGCGGCTCAATACCCATGGCGCGCGCCTTGACCATAAAGTCGTCGTGCTGCGCGGCAACGTCCTCGGCAGCGCCCTCGCTCATAAGGCCACCGAGCGCCAGCGGAATGCGCGCCACGACCTCGCCGTTGCGCACCAGCACGTGACCACCTTGGCCCACGGCCTCAACGGCGGCCATCATATCGGCGGCGTTGTCGCCCACCACGCACACGTTGTGCGAGTCGTGGCCGATCGTCGAGGCGATGGCGCCACCGGTGATGGTAAAGCCGCGCACCCAGCCGCGACCGATATGCTTGCCGACCAGGCCCAGGCCAGCGGGGCCGTCGCCGTCGGCGCCCTCGGCCTGCAGTGACACACCGCGGCCGTGGCGCTCGATCAGCATAATGCGGCGCAGGCCCTCGGCGCTCTCGGGGCGAGCCATGCCCGTGATGGCCTTACCCGGCACCACGTCAATCACGGCCTCGCCCGGCTTAAAGGCATAGTCGAATACGTCGAGCGAAAGCTTCGGCAGCTTAACGGAGGCGCGCAGCTCATCGGCAAGGGCCGCAACCTCGGCCATCTCGGGTGCGATCTCGCCCACAAAGGTGCCGTCCTGCGCCACCAGAGCACCGGCGGCATATACGCGATGCGGAGCCGTGGCAAACGTCAGGTCATTGAGCACCAGCAGGTCGGCACACTTGCCCGGGGCAATCGCACCACGCAGCTCGTGCGGGTCGCGGCAGCCGTGTTCCAGGCCAAACGCCTCGGCCGTGGAGAGGGACGCCATAGAGATAGCGACCACGGGGTCGACACCGGCCTCAATCGCCACGCGGCAGGCATTGTCGATCATGCCGGTCGCAAGCGCATCGGAAGGGGCGCGGTCGTCAGTCGCAAAGCAGCAACGGCGGGCACGGGCGGGGTTTTCCAGCAGCATCGGAGACAAGTTGGCCAGGTCATGGCTGCACGTGCCTTCGCGCAGCATCACATACATGCCGCGGGATAGCTTGTCGAGTGCCTCCTCGGGAATCGTCGACTCATGGTCAGCGATAATGCCCGCCGCGGCATAGGCATTGAGGTCCTTGCCGGCAACAAGTGGCGCATGGCCGTCGACTTGTTTGGACGGCGTCTGGTTGGCAGCGTCGATACGAGCGCAGGTCTCGGGATCGGCCATAAAGACACCCGGCAGGTTCATCATTTCGCCCAGACCAAAGACATCACCCGGATATTCGGCAAAAAACGCCTGCATATCGGCAGCGGTGATGACGGCGCCGGCCTGCTCGTCGGGCAGTGCGGGCACGCACGAGGGCATCATGTACTTGATGGAGATGGGCGCGCGACGACCGTCCTCGATCATAAAGCGCAGACCGTCGAGCCCCGCCACGTTGGCGATCTCGTGGCTGTCGGCAATGGCGGTAGTGGTACCGCGCGTCGCCGCCATGCGCGCATACTCGGCGGGACGGATGTTCGAGGACTCAATGTGCAGATGTCCGTCAATAAAACCGGGGGCAAGATAGCGGCCCTGGCAATCGATGACCTCGGCAGCCTCATACGTACCGGCGGCATCGTCGCGACCGTCGTAGAGCACACCGACGATTACGCCATCCTTGACGGCAACGCTACCGGGCGCTACGCGCTGGCCGTACACATCGACGATCTGTGCGTTGGCAAACAGCGTGTCGACGGGTACACGGCCCTCGGCGGCCTCGATCACAGACCTCATGACCTCAACGGACATACATACTCCTTTAACCGTAGAAAAAAGCTGCGGAGCGGACAGACCTTCACCGCAGCAAGCCAATAGCCATTGTATGCCCAAAAGAAAGTCCCGCTAACACCCCTTCCGCTTAACGGCACCGCCAAATGATCCCTCCGTCCCCAAGGGATCGTCGTAACCAAAAAGGCCGCAGTCGGGATTCCCGGCTGCGGCCTTATTGCACTTGTGAGGTCAACTCGCTCGTTAGACCAACTTAAAGCCCTTGCGCTTGCCCACGGAGAGGGTGTCGCCCAGCTTGAGGGCGCTCGGATCGATGTTGTAGCTCTTGGAAGCCACAGCCTTGCCGTTGATCTTGACGCCGCCGCCGTCGATGTCGCGGCGGGCCTGACCGGCGCTGGCCGAAAGGCCCAGGTCCTTGAGCAGGCCAGCGAGGTAAATCTGGCCCTCGTCGTTGACGGTCAGCTCAACGTGCTTCTCGGGGAAGTCGGCAAGCTGGCCCTCCTTGAACACACGGTCGAACTCGGCCTGAGCCTCGTCGCCGGCGCCAGCACCGTGGTAGGTGTCGCACAGGTCGCGGCCTAGAGCGCGCTTGAGCTCGTAGGGGTCGGCGGAGCCATCGGCCAGGGCGGCATCGATCTTGTCGACCTCGGCCGGGGCGAGCGAGCTGGCCAGACGATAGTACTTGCCGATCATCTCGTCGGGGATGGACATGGTCTTGCCGAACATATCCTTGGGAGTGTCGGTCAGGCCGATGTAGTTGCCATAGGACTTGGACATCTTGCGCACGCCGTCGGTGCCCTCGAGCAGCGGCATGGTAAGCGCGATCTGCGGCTCCATGCCCATCTTCTCCATGAGCTCGCGGCCGGCGAGCAGGTTGAAGAGCTGGTCGGTGCCGCCCATCTCGACGTCGGCCTTGATCTGAACGGAGTCGAAGGCCTGCATCACGGGGTACAGAAACTCGTGCAGGGCAATCGGCGTCTGGGACTGGTAGCGCTTGGTAAAGTCGTCGCGCTCAAGGATGCGGGCGACGGTGAACTTGGAGCACACCTGCAGCAGGCCGGCCAGGTCCATCGACAAGATCCAGTCGCCGTTATGCACAATGGTGGTCTTCTCGGGGTCCAGAATCTTCATGGCCTGGCTCACGTAGGTCTCGGCGTTGGCCTCGATCTGCTCCTGCGAAAGCTGCGGACGCGTGGAGTTCTTGCCCGAGGGGTCGCCGATCAGCGCGGTGCCGTTGCCGATGATGAGGGTGACGTTGTGGCCCAGGTCCTGGAACTGACGCATCTTGCGCAGGGGCACGGCATGGCCCAGGTGCAGGTCGGGGCTGGTGGGATCGACGCCGAGCTTGATGTTGAGGGGCTCGCCCTTCTCAAGCTTCTTGCGAAGGTCGGCCTCGGGGACGATCTGCGCTGCACCCGAGGTGATGATACGCATTTGCTCGTCAACAGACAGCATTGGGTATCCTCCTTTTGCTATAGCACCCTCGCCGAAAACGGCGGTGCTGGAAGTCCATAAACTCTCTTATGATAACAAACTGACGCGACGCGGCACTTACGACAGGAAAATCCTCGTCCTGCCGCATGCGTCAATGGCAACTGGCAGACGTGTACCGTCACGCTCGACCAGATAGCGTACCTGCCGACGACGCAAGCAGTCGCGGCAACGGACCTGTCCCGTCGCATCGGTGGCGCAGGCGCCCTCGGCAGTCAGCAGGCAGTGCTCGCACACCATGAGCTCGGGGCAATCGGCATCGACAGGGCTCAGAACACCAGGTTCGGCCGTCAGTTCGGCAATACGCTCCGCATCATTGCCGAGCAACTCGGCCGGCAAGTACACCCGCCCCGCACCGAGTCCGCGCAGCCAGGTAAGCGTGGCCCGATTCGCGCAGAACACCGGCGCCGCCACGTCAAACGTCACGCCCAGCTCGCGAGCAATCACCACCTGTCCCAGGTTGCGGCAGACGACGCGCCCGGCACGCTGCATCAGCGAGCGGGTCCGGTCAGCGTCACCCGTGCGGCACACCTCGTCAAGCACCACAACGGTGTCGGACAAATCGAGTTCTCTGCGCGGGTCGGTATCCATCAGCTGCCAAGCAAAAACCATGCGAGCGGGAACCGCGCACTCCACCAACTCCGGCGACGCACCGCTATCCACCGCAACGTCCTCAAAGGGCAGCACCTCAACGGCACGCGCAACGGGCGCAATCGCATCCGCCTCGGCCCGCATGCGCTCCAACACCGCCGCCGTCTGATCCAACACGCCGGCGCTACGAATCAGGTATACCTCGCAGCCCGCGTCCACCTTACGCTTGCAATGCACGACGACGCGCTTCCCCGCTGCGGCATCCACCGGGCAGGGCACCTGCGGCCAGCGCTTGGGCACATCGGAACGCGCGTCGACACCCGGATAGAACCGAATCTCGAGCGTGTCACCCGCCGCCACGGCGGCATCGAGCTCAACGGTCACCTCTTCGTGGCCCACAGCGACCAAGCGCCCCACGCGCACGCCCTGGTTAATTGCACGCTCAAAGCTCATCAGCTCGGCACCCGAACGCCCTCGCAGGTACGCATCGGTAAACCCACGGTTAAACGACCTTCCCAGCTCGCGCTCAAGCTCTTCCACGGCACCGGGGTCCCACGCGCCGTCGCGCAGCATATCGAGCGCCCGGCGCCAAACCCGCACCACGTTGAATACGTAATCGGGGTTCTTCATGCGTCCCTCGATCTTGAGCGACGCAACGCCAGCATCTACAAGCTCGGGCAGATGCGCAATACCCAGATAGTCATGCGGACACAGCAGACGATCCCCCTCAACGGCGACAACGCTCTGCCCCGCCTCGTCCACTAGGTCGTACGCCAGACGGCACGGCTGCGTGCAGTCGCCGCGCATCGCCGATCGTCCACGCCGCAGGGCCGAGAACTCGCACGCCCCCGAATAGCCGATGCAAATCGCACCGTGGCAGAATACCTCGATGGGCACGCCCGTGGCACATAGCGCCGCAATCTCGTCGACCGTCAGCTCGCGTGCCGTCGTCACGCGCTCGACCCCCAGCTCATCGGCGGCAAGCCGCACGGCACCCTCGCTATGAGCGCCCGCCTGCGTGGACAGGTGAATCTCGACCCCGGGAATCGCCGCGCGCAGCGCGCAGGCCAACCCGGCATCGGCGACAATCAGAGCATCGGCGCCCAGCTCCAGTGCATGAGCTCCCAACGCCACCGCGTCGGACAACTCATCGTCAAACACGAACACGTTGAGCGTTACGTACACACGCACGCCATGGGCATGCGCCACGGCGCAGCCGCGCGCAAACTCGTTATCCGTAAAGCCATGGGCGCTCACACGGGCGTTAAAGCCGCCCAACCCCGCATAGATGGCATCGGCGCCCGCGGCGATGGCCGCAAGCATCTGGTCGAGCCCGCCCGCCGGCGCCAGCAGCTCGGGCAGCGCCGCACCGGCAGCATCCAATCCAGTCTCGTATTGTCCGCTCGGCCCCATCGTCCGAATCGCCATCGACAAACTCCTTACCAAGGTATGCATTCACTCTGAAAAATGCCGTCTTCCAGCATACACGAGGCCTCGCGCGCCCCGTTTGGTTTATCGTGTAATAACTTATGTCCATCCTGCCCCGACGGCACATCCACCGTCTGGCACGACATACCTGGAGGTCAATATATGGGTCCTCGCCAACGACAGGGACACAGCCGTTCAAAGACGCACGCCCTGCCCATAATCCTGCTCTCGTTTTTGGGCTTTCTGCTGATTGCGGGCGTGGCGTTTGGCATCGGCATGGTCGGTAACGTCAACCGCTGGCTGTCCGATCTGCCCGACTACACCGACGCCAACGCGTATCTGGTGAGCGAGCCCACCGAGATCGTCGACTGCAACGGCAACAAGATCGCGAGCTTCTACACGCAAAACCGCAAGTCCATCACCAAGGACGAGGTCTCCCCCTACGTGCTGCAGGGCACCGTTGACGTCGAGGACGAGCGCTTCTACGAGCACGGCGGTATCGACCTGTGGGGTATCGCGCGTGCTGCGGTGGCAACCCTCGGCGGCGGGCACGAAGGCGCCTCGACGATCACCCAGCAGCTTGTGCGCAACACCATCCTGCAGGAGGAGCAATTCGACTCGACCATTGAGCGTAAGGTGCGCGAGGCCTACATCGCCATCAAGATGGAGGACATGTACTCCAAAGACGAGATCCTCATGATGTACCTCAACACCATCTATTACGGCCACGGCGCCTACGGCATCGAGGCCGCAGCCGAGACCTATCTGTCCAAGAGCGCCGCCGACCTCACCCTGAGCGAGGCCGCGCTGTTGATCGGCCTTCCCAACTCGCCCTCGCAGTACGACCCCACGGTCAACCCCGACCTGGCGCTGTCCCGTCGCAACAAGGTCCTCGACAACATGTTGCGCCTGGGCCACATCACCCAGGAGGAGCACGATGCCGCACAGGCCGAACCCATCACCCTCAATGTGACCGAAATCTCGGGCAGCGGCGTCGACGTATACTCGCAGCCCTACTTTGTCTCCTACGTCAAGCAGCTGCTGGAGCAGGAGTTCTCGACCGACGTGCTCTTTAAGGGCGGCCTGACCGTCAAGACCACCATCGACCCCACGATGCAGCAGGTGGCAGAGAATGCCGTCCGCGAGCAGCTCGACACGCTCTCGCTTGACGGCCTGGACATGGGCATGGTCGTCGTCGACCCCAAGACCGGCTACATCAAGTGCATGGTGGGCGGCTACGACTACAACGCCGACGAGAACCACGTAAACCATGCCACGGCCAAGCGTCCCGTCGGCTCCACCTTTAAGGCCTTTACGCTGGCAACTGCCATCCAAAACGGCATGAACCCCAACGTCACCCTCAACTGCAACTCGCCGCTCAAGGCCAAGGGCACCACGACCGAGGTCCAAAATTACGCCAACCAGAGCTATGGCAACATCACGCTTAAGCAGGCGACGGCATACTCCTCCAACACCGGCTACATCCAGGTGGCGGAAGCCGTCGGTAACAGCAAGATCATCTCGCTCGTCAAAAAGCTCGGCATCGACCCCGCCAAGGACAACATCGAGGACGTTCCCGTCATGACCCTCGGCACCGGCTCGATCTCGCCGCTCGAGATGGCCGCCGCCTACGCGACGTTTGCCAACGGCGGCTACTATCGCCAGCCGATCGCCATCACCGAGATTGACTCTCGTACCGGTTCGGTGCTGTACCAGCACACCGACAATCCCTCACAGGTGCTTACCGAGGGCGAGGCCGCCGCGGTCACCGATGTTCTGTCCGGCGTCATGAAGGGCAGCGGTACGGGTGCTGCCGGCGCTCTGAGTGTCAACCAGCCCTATGCCGGCAAGACGGGCACCACCGACAACACCACCAACCTGTGGTTCTGCGGCTATACCCCGCAGCTGGCGTGCGCCCTGTGGACCGGCTATTCCGCGGGCGAGATCCCCATCCAAAAGTACGGCACGGACCTGCTGGGCGACAGCACCAACCTGCCTGTCTTTAAGCGGTTTATGAACACCGTTCTGACCGGTACCGAGCGCGAGGAGTTTGCGACCGGAACGGCGCCCACCTACAAGAACAACAGCGTCTGGAAGTTCTACGGCACCAACAACACCAAGAAGTCGGAGAACGACGACAAGGACAAGGACGAAGAGGAAGAGGAAACCACCACAACGACTACCACGACGACCACGACCACCGAGACCACGGGCGGCGACACCACCGGCGGCACCGGTACGACCGGTGGCTCGACGGGTGGCTCCACTGGTGGTTCGACCGGCGGCGATGGCGGCACGCCTACGCCTACGCCTACGCCTACGCCTACGCCCACTCCCGACCCCTCGCCCACGCCTGACGATACGGTCGGCTAAGAAGTACGCGACTAAAGCCAACAAGGCCCCGAGCAGCTTATTGAACTGCTCGGGGCCTTTTAGTTTGAAGCGACCTGGTGGGCGGTCTTTATACCGGCAAACAAAAAGGGGTACCGACCAACGTCGATGCCCCTTACAAGCCACTATGTCAGCGCACACAATGCCGAGCGCACGACCCGCACACCTACTTGCGAGAATTGCTCAACTTATTGATCAGCGCCTCAAGACGCTCGCCGTCCTCGGCCGTCTGGGCAATAACCAAAATCGTATCGTTGCCGGCAAGCGAGCCAAGCACATCGGGCAGCTCTGCCGCATCAACAGCGGCGGCGATGCCGGAAGCCGTGCCAGGCTGAGCCTTGATCATAACCAGATTATCGGTGCGCAGAACGCCCGTTACGAGCTCGGAAACCATACGCTGCAGGTGCAGGTCCTCTGCCAGAACATAGATGCCCTCAGGGAGCTTACGCAGCCCCATATCGGCAATATCGCGAGAGACAGTCGCCTGCGTGCAATCAAAGCCCATAGCGCGGAGCTCATCGACCAGCACGCGCTGCGTGCGGACGTCCTTATTGCGCACAATATCTCTAATGGCATCCTGGCGCCCATTGCGTTTTTTAGCCATACAAACCCTCTCTCCAAAAGATGGCGGAGACAATCAATCAGTGATTGAATAGCTTAACGCTATTTGAAGGCTTTTGTGTATAAGAACGCATTTCGAAACAATTCTATGCAAATTTGTTTCGAAATGAGCCGTTTAGGCGGTTTTTGCGCCCGTCCGGTTAAGAAAAGCTGCCAGATGCGTACACATCACGCAGCGCGCAGGCTTGGCGCTGGCGATCGGCCCAAACAACAGACCGAGTCCCCGATGGTTGTCCTTGAGCGCGGCGACCATCTGACGGGTTCGAGGCGCCTCGAGCATATCACGCATGCGGGCGGAACGCTCGATTGACGACACTCCATGCGGGCTCAGACACAAATTCTCGATGCAGGCGACCAGTCCGGCAAAGTAGAACTTTTGGCTTGCCAGCTTGAGCCGACCACCGCTATCTGCTTCCGAGAGTGAGTCCGCAAGCTCGTCGAGCGCTCGAGTGTCATCGGATATCCTGGCATACATGGTGGGATCAAAGGCATCTGTAAGCTTAGGTGCCACCGCGTGGAAACAAGCGTCGCCGCAGCCGGAGACGCGCTGTGCCTGCGAGAGCGCGCACGCCATAAACCCAACCGTGCGAAACGTCTTATCGCACAAAAGACATGCCTCAAACAGTGGACGGCTGTACATCACGCCAGAGACTTGAGCAACCAAGCCGCCTAAAATCAACTGAGGCAGCCCGGCCACCATCGAAGACTTGTCTTCAATGACAATAGAGGCAGCATCCAAGACACGCGAATGGCGCTCTCGATGTGCATCATAGCGGTCGAGCGACACCGTGGGGAACACTATGTCTGCCGCAGTATCGCACGCGATATCGACCATCTTGGAAAGGGACTGCGGAGCAAACCACTCATCGGCGTTCATGGCGATGATTTGAGAGCCGCGCGAGGCATCAAAACCGGCACGAAGACAAGCGCCGCGCTTCGCGTCCTCGACGTCAATCAAATCAATATGGATGTCCCTGTCGGCAGCAACTTGAAGCGAATGGCGCACACCGGGCGCAGCATCGCGGCAGACAACGACAATCTGCAAATCATAGAGGTCTTGGTTCTGGATACTCTCGAGCGCACGCATCGCATAGCTGGGCGAACCTTCTACCACAAGGATCACCGAAAGTCGCGGATGCGAACAACGTCGAACCAAGTTTTCCATCCTCTCGATAGCACCAAATCAAACTGTCGTTCATGGTACACCCGAGCTATAAAAGCAACGAGCCGCCTAACATGTTGCACGCCAAGAACAGATGTTGCACACGCGCAGCTCACACATAGTATGTGCAAGGCACAGACGCGCCGAGCACCCCCCTAGTCGAGAACGACAAGCTCGTCGGGGCCGTAATCCACACCCATAAACGTAAGGCCGCAGGCAGGCGCCGTGGGACCCGCAGCGGTTCGGTCACGGGCGTCAATAACCTCGCGCATCCACTGGGGATCGCGACGATGCATGCCAATCTCCACGAGCGTTCCTACAATGGTACGCACCATCGAGTGCAAAAACGCATTGCCCTCGATAGTGAAGGTCAGGATATCCTCGCCAAAAGCGACCTCGTGGCCAAACTCCGCACGCATCACGCAGCGGTGCGTGGGCTTGCCCACAGCAGAGGCAACCTTGCAAAAGCTCTTAAAGTCCTGCTCGCCCAAAAGCGCAGGGCAGGCGGCCGCCATCGCATCGACGTCGAGGGGATAGCGATGCCACCACACCGCACCGCGCGAGAGCACGGGGCGCGCATCGCGATCGGCAATACGGTACGTATACGTACGGGACCGCGCGTCAAAGCGGGCAGAAAAGCCCCTACGGGCCTTGTAGACCTCGTTTATGGCGATATCTTTGGGCAGGAGGGCATCCATAGCCCTCAGCCACCTACGGCGCGTCAGAGCAAGCTCAGCGTCCGTTACGGGCACGCTAATGTACTGGGCCACCGCATGCACGCCGGCATCGGTACGACCCGCACACGTCAGATCGATCGGGCGGCGAAGCAGCGTCTCGATGGCTCGACGTAGCTCACCCGCAACCGTCGTCTGTCCCGGCTGCTCGGCAAATCCGCTATACGATGAGCCATCATAGGCCACGCGAAATACGAGCGTGGCGTCAAGCTCGGAAATCGAATTGAAATCAGACGGCGCAGTCATGGGCGCTCCCAACAAACAAGCAACGGTATCGCGACAAAAAAAGAGGGGTACGCGAACGTACCCCTCGAATATAGCCTATGCAGACGGAATGTCTACTCAGCGGTCTCCTCAGCAGGAGCCTCCTCGGCAGCGGTCTCCTCGACAGCCTCGACCTTCTTGGGAGCAGCGGCCTTCTTGGGGGCCGGAGCAGCCTTCTTGGCCTTAGGCGTGCAAGGCTCGGTGACGAGCTCCATGATAACGATGGGAGCGTTGTCGCCCTTGCGGTTACCGAGCTTCATGATGCGGGTGTAACCGCCGTTGCGGTCCTGCCACATGCCCTGAGCAGCCTTGTCGAAGATCTCGGCAACAAGCTGCTTATCGCCGAGCTTGGCGATAGCCAGACGACGAGAGTGCAGGTCGCCCTTCTTGGCCCAAGTGATGATCGGATCGACGACCGAACGCAGCGCCTTAGCGCGGGTCTCGGTGGTCTTGATGCGGTCGTTCTCGAAGAGGGCCTTAGCAAGGCTCTTCTTCATGGCCTTGGTGTGGCTCGCATCGGTGCCGAGCTTCAGGCCCTTCTTAACGTTGTGACGCATGGTCTAGTTTCTCCTCAAATATGCGAAGCATTAAGCCTTCAGGCTCAGGCCCATGGACTCAAGCTTGTCCTTCACTTCCTCGATCGACTTAACACCGAAGTTACGGATGTTGAGCAGATCGTTCTCCGAGAACTCAACGAGTTGACGGACCGAGTGAATGCTGGCGCGCTTAAGGCAGTTGTAGGAACGGACGGAAAGGTCCAGATCCTCGATCTGCTTGTCCAGCTCGGCGTTGTCGTTGGTGACCTCGGGAGCGAAGATCGAAGCCTCCTCCTCGACCTCGGGGGTCTCGGCAAGGTTCATAAAGGCAGCCATATGCTGGTTGATGATATTGGCAGCCTGGACCACGGCGTCGCGCGGAGCGATGGAGCCGTTGGTCTCGATCTCGAGGACAAGGCGGTCGTAGTCGGTGTGCTGACCGACACGGCAAGCCTCAACGAGCTTGGCGCAACGGGACACCGGCGAGTACAGCGAGTCGACGTGGATCACACCGATGGGATCGTTGTCGCGCTTGTTAGCCTCGCCAGAGACATAGCCGCGGCCATAGCCGATGCGCATGCTCATGGTGAGATGGCCACCCTCGGTAAGCGTAGCGATGTGCTGCTCGGGGTTGACCAGCTCAAACTCGGACGGAATAAAGAAGTCCGCACCGGTGACCTCGCAGGGGCCGTCAACAGAAATGGTGGCGGTCGCCTCGTCGGTCGTGCCGAGAGCCCTGAAGACAAGACCCTTGACATTCAGGACGATGTCGGTGACATCCTCGACCATGTTAGGGATGGTCATGAACTCGTGCTGTGCACCATCGATCTGAATAGCCTCGACGGCGGCACCCTCGAGCGAGGACAGAAGTACGCGGCGAAGGGAGTTACCCAGCGTATCGCCGTAGCCACGCTCGAGCGGCTCGACGGAGACACGAGCAGACGTCTCGTTGATCTCTTCGACCTGAACCTGAGGCCTAATGAATTCTGACATGTATTACCTCCAGCCTCAGCAGCCCGGATGGACTACTTAGAGTAGAGCTCGACGATGAGCTGCTCGTTGATATCACCGCTGATCTGCTCACGCGTCGGCAGAGCGAGCACGTTACCAGACAGCTTCTCGATATCGACCTCGAGCCAGCCAGGGACCTCAAAGCGCTCGGAGGAAATCAGGGCCTCCTTGATGGGGAGGAGGTCACGGAACTTCTCGCCGACAGCGACGACGTCGCCGGCCTTGACGCGGTAGGACGGGATGTCCACGCGCTTGCCGTTCACGGTGAAGTGACCGTGACGGACGGACTGACGAGCCTCTTTGCGGGTACGGGCGAAGCCAAGACGGAAGACAACGTTGTCGAGGCGAGACTCAAGGATGATCATGAGGTTCTCACCGGTGACGCCGTTCATCTTGCGGGCCTTGTTGAAGTAGCCGTGGAACTGCTTCTCCAGAACGCCATAGATAAACTTGACCTTCTGCTTCTCGCGCAGCTGCATGCCGTACTCAGATTCCTTGCGACGGCGCTTGGGCTGACGGATAGATTCCTTCTTGCTGCTGTAACCGAGCTCAGCGGGATCGATCCCGAGCTGACGGCAGCGCTTAAGAACAGGAGTCCTGTCGATTGCCATATTGATACGATCCTTTCAGTTACACGCGGCGACGCTTCTTGGGGCGGCAGCCGTTGTGCGGGATGGGGGTCTTGTCCTGGATGCTCGAGACCTCGAGGCCAGCAGCCTGGAGGGAGCGGATGGCGGTCTCACGACCGGAGCCGGGGCCCTTGACGAAGACGGAAACCTTCTTCATACCGTGCTCCATGGCCTGCTTGGCAGCAGCCTCGGCAGCCATCTGGGCAGCGAACGGCGTGGACTTACGGGAGCCCTTGAAGCCCACCTGGCCAGCCGACTTCCAGGAAATGACGTTGCCCTGGGGATCGGTGATCGAAACGATCGTGTTGTTAAACGTAGAACGAATGTGAGCCTGGCCCACGGAAATGTTCTTACGGTCCGCGCGCTTCAGACGGGCAGCGCGAACGTTCTTCTTAGCAGTAGCCATCTATCTAGCGCTCCTTATTTCTTCTTCTTAGCACCGATCTGACGCTTCGGGCCCTTGCGGGTACGAGCGTTAGTGTGGGTGCGCTGGCCGCGGACCGGGAGGCCCTTGCGGTGACGAAGGCCGCGGTTGCAGCCGATGTCCATAAGGCGCTTGACGTTCTGGTTGCGCTCACGGCGGAGGTCGCCCTCAACCATGATCTGGTTCTTATCGATATAATCGCGGATGGCGTTAACCTCATCCTCGGTGAGGTCCTTAACGCGCGTATCCACGTTAACGTTGCACTCGACGCAGATCTTCGTCGCAGTGGTGCGGCCGATGCCGTAAATGTAGGTCAGACCGATCTCAACGCGCTTCTCACGCGGGAGGTCGACACCATTAATACGGGCCAACGTAGTCTCCTCTCTTAACCCTGACGCTGCTTATGACGGGGGTTCTCGCAAATGACGAGGACCTTGCCATGGCGCCTAATGATTTTGCACTTATCGCACATCTTCTTGACCGAAGGACGTACCTTCATCGTTCTTCCTTTCGGTAGCGCTCAAACTACTTCCCTACTATCTACTCGCCCAGCCGCAGGCGTTTAAAACTATGGCTGGTCTTCACACACAATCCGACCGTAGGTTGAGCTAAGCCTGCAGTCGGAAATGGAGTGCGTGTATGCGTGCCGCTATTTGTAGCGATAGGTGATGCGGCCGCGGGTCAGGTCGTACGGGGAAAGCTCCACGACAACCCTGTCACCGGGGAGAATACGGATGTAATTCATTCGGATCTTGCCAGAAATGTTGCATAGAACCGAATGACCGTTCTCGAGCTCGACCTTAAACATGGCGTTGGGCAGCGGTTCCTTTACCGTACCCTCGAGCTCAATTGCGTCTTCCTTCTTCACAAGCAATCATCTTTCTCTAGAAAACGACAGCGATTGAGTATTTTACAACACGTATGCACGCATCGTAATAACTTCGTAATGGCTCCACAACTAAGTGGAACTTGTTACATTTCTCCGCCTTGGAGCGAACACCAAGCACCTTGGGCATCCGTGGTGAGAATCACCGGACCGTCATTGGTAATGGCGACGGTGTTCTCGTAGTGCGCGGCGGGCAGGTGGTCGTTGGTCGTAACAATCCAACCGTCGGAGCCCGTGCTCACATGGTTGGAACCCATCGTAACCATCGGCTCGATGGCAATGACCATGCCGGCCTGGAGGCGAACGCCCCTCCCCTTCTTTCCATAGTTAGGAACGTTGGGGTCCTCGTGCATCACGCGGCCAATGCCATGGCCAACATAGTCACGAAGAACGCCGTAACCGTGAGACTCGGCGAGAGACTGAACGGCATAACCAACATCCCCGATATGGTTACCGGGGACAGCCTGCTCGATGGCAGCCTTAAGGCAATCGCGCGTAACCTCGCACAGGGCCTTGGCCTCGGGCGT
Source organism: uncultured Collinsella sp. (assembly GCA_900549345.1). Taxonomy (GTDB): domain Bacteria; phylum Actinomycetota; class Coriobacteriia; order Coriobacteriales; family Coriobacteriaceae; genus Collinsella. Next base: position 12,801 of record UROC01000011.1, on the reverse strand, counting down.
TGGGGTGCCAACGAAAAACGTCCAAGCGTTATCGCCGACCCAACCGTCGACAACGGCTCCCGTATCGATGGAAATGATATCGCCATCGCGCAGGATCATGTCGGGGTTGGGAATACCGTGGACCACGGCATCGTTGATCGATGCGCAAATGGTTCCCGGGAACCCGCCGTAACCCTTAAAGGCCGGGGTGCCGCCATGCATGCGGATAATCTGCTCCGCGAGCTGATCGAGCTCAAAGGTCGAAACGCCGGGGCGCACCATGGCTCCAACGTGGCGGAGCGCCATCTTAGATAGCGCTCCTGCCTTCTTCATCTGCTCGATTTGCGTTGCAGACTTAATCTTGATCATAGACCGAGAGCCTCTTTGACATCCCCGTACACGGTCTCGCGAGCCTGGTCACCGTTGACCGACTTGAGCAGACCCTGGCCACGATAGTAGTCGACGAGCGGGCTCGTGGACTTCTCGTAGACGTCGAGACGGTTCTTGATGGTCTCGGGCTTGTCGTCGTCGCGCTGATACATCTCGCCGGCACACTTGGGGCAGGTAGCATCGGCAGCGGTGCCGGTGTAACCGCTGGCGCGGCAGGTGCGACGCGAAGACAGACGATCGATGATGACCTCGGGGGCCACGTCGACCAGAAGGGCGCAGTCGATCTCGCGACCCATGGCGGAGAGCTCGGAATCGAGCGTCACAGCCTGGGCGGTGTTGCGCGGGAAGCCATCGAGGATGAAGCCCTGCTGGGCGTCATCGGCGGCAAGGCGCTCCTTGACAAGGTCGATCACGAGCTGGTCGGGAACGAGCTCGCCAGCGTCCATGTACTTCTTAGCCTGAATACCAAGCTCGGTGCCACCCTTGACGGCAGCACGCAGCAGGTCGCCCGTGGAAATGTGAGCGACGCCAAACTCGGCGACGAGCTCCTGTGCGACGGTGCCCTTACCGGCACCCGGAGCTCCGAGCAATACGAGGTTCATGAGCAATCCTCCTCTAGCCTATTTAAAGAATCCATCGTAATCATACATCTTGATCTGGCCTTCGAGCTTATCGACCGTGTCGAGCACGACGCCGACCATGATGAGGATGGACGTGCCGCCAAATGCCTGGATCAGATGGTTACCCGTGAAGGAGAAGATGATCGAAGGCACGATGGCGATGAGCGCCAAAAAGACAGCGCTGGGAAGCGTGATCTTGTTGAGCGCGTTCTTGATGTAGGCCGCGGTAGCCCTACCCGGACGGACGCCCGGAATAAAGCCACCCTGCTTCTTAAGGTTGTCGGCCGTGTCATCGGGGTTGAACACCATAGAGGTGTAGAAGTACGCGAAGAACACGATGAGGACAACGTTAAGCACCCAGTTGAGCCAACCGGTCGAAAGCGCAGAGGCAACTGCCTGAATCCAGCCGATGCCGGGGAAGAACACGGCAATCTGAGCCGGGAAGTACAGCAGCGCCGAGGCAAAGATGATCGGCACGACACCCGCGGTGTTGACCTTGATGGGCAGGTAGGTGGTCTGGCCACCCATCATGCGACGGCCCACGACGCGCTTGGCATAGGAGACCGGGATGCGGCGCTGGCCGCGCTCAAGGAAAACAATCAGCGGGATAACCAGCAGGATGATGGCGCAGATGATCACCATGGTGATGATGCCACCGGCATTACCCTCGGTGCTGGAGAAGATAGCCTGCGGAAGGCCGGCCATGATGTTCGCAAAGATGATCAGCGACATGCCATTGCCGATACCGCGCTGGGTGATGAGCTCACCAATCCACATGATCAGCATAGCGCCTGCGGTGAGCGTACCGACGATCATGAGGTCGAAGATGATCTCGGGAGCGCCGGCGCCATTGAAGCTGATGCCGAAGCTCTTAAAGAGGAAGAGGTAACCCACGGAGTTGAGGATTGCCAGAGCCAGGGTGAGGTAACGCGAATACTGCGTAATCTTGGTCTGACCGACCTCGCCCTCGCGGGCAAGCTCATGCAGGGAAGGCACGACGGCCTGGAGCATCTGGAGGATGATCGAGCTGGTGATGTAAGGCATGATGCCCAGCGAAAACACCGACACATAGCTCAACGCGCCGCCAGAGAAAAGATTCAGGAGGGCCATAGCACCTGCGGCGACCGAATTGTTATCGGTCGAGAAAAGGCCCAGCATCCCCTGGAAGGGAATGCCGGGCACAGGAACGTGCGCACCAATGCGGTACACGACGAGCATAGCTATGGTAAAAAGAATCTTTTCGCGCAATTCTTTGATGCGGAAAGCATTCTTAAGACCATTTAGCACGGCAGCTCGACCTTTCCGCCAGCGGCCTCGATCTTGGCCTGCGCAGAAGCGCTGACCTTGTCGACCTTGACCGTGAACTTCTTGGTGAGCTCACCATTGCCGAGCACCTTGACGGGCTCGAACTCGCTCTTGGTGATGCGAGCGGCCTTAAGAGCGGCACCGTCGATCACAGCGCCGTCCTCGAACTTACGCTCGAGACGCTCAACGTTAACAGCGGTGTACTCGATACGACGGGGGTTGCGGAAGCCCGGAAGCTTGGGCAGGCGCATAGCCAGCGGAGTCTGGCCACCCTCGAAGCCGGCACCCTTGGTGCCACCAGAGCGGGAACCCTGGCCCTTCTGGCCGCGGCCAGAAGTGGTGCCGTGACCCGAAGAATTGCCACGGCCGACGCGCTTGCGGTTCTTAGTGGAACCGGGCGCGGGAGTAAGATCGTGAAGCTGCATTTGCTACTCCTCTACAATCTCGACAAGGTGCTTGACCTTGAAGATCATGCCGCGGACGGACTCGTTGTCAGCAATCTCGCGAACCTCGCGGATCCTGTGGAGACCGAGGGCACGGACAGTACGGACCTGGTCCTGCTTGCAACCGTTGGTGCTGCGGACCTGCTTGATCTTGATGGTGTCAGCCATGCTTAGTTCTCCTTACCGACGAACATCTCGGAGACCGTCAGGCCACGGCGAGCCGCGACGTCCTCAGGGCTGGAGAGCTCCTTGAGGCCCTCGACGGCAGCCTTGATGATGTTGAGGCCGTTGTCGGTACCGAGGGACTTGGACAGGACGTTCTTGATGCCAGCAAGCTCGAAGAGGGGACGCACAGCGCCGCCGGCGATAACGCCGGTACCCTCGACAGCGGGCTTGATGATGATGCGGCCGGCACCAAAGTGGCCGAGAACCTCGTGCGGGATGGTGCCCTGCTCGGTCACCGGCACGTGGAACATGTTCTTCTTGGCATCGAGAGACGCCTTGGAGATGGCCAGGGGCACCTCAGCGGACTTGCCCATGCCAACGCCGACGTTGCCCTTGCCGTCGCCAACGACGACGAGAGCGACGAGGCTCATGCGACGACCACCCTTGACGGTCTTCGACACGCGGTTGATGTAAACGACGCGCTCCTCGAACTCGGAGGCCTCGCGCTGCTGCTTCTGATTACGAGCCATGTGCTACATACCTCCTAGAACTCGAGACCGGCGGCACGAGCACCGTCGGCGAGGGCCTTGACGCGGCCATGGTAGATACGGCCACCGCGATCGAAGGCGACCTTGGTGATGCCGGCCTCGATGGCGCGCTTGCCAACGAGCTGACCGACCTTCTCCGCAGCCTCCTTGTTCGAGGTGTGGGTGCCCTTGAACTCGGCCTCGAGGGTCGAGGCAGAGACGAGCGTCAGGCTGGAGCCCTTGCTGTCGTCGATGATCTGGGCATAGATGTTGGCGTTAGTACGGGTCACGCGAAGACGCGGACGCTCGGAGGTACCCGAGACCTTGCCGCGAACACGACGCTGACGACGCTTGAGGCCTTCCAGCTTCGCCTTATGCTTGTTCATACGTAAACTCCTAAAAAGGTTGATCTTGCCAGCACCTGACGGGGTGCTGGTCTTATGCGAGTGAGTCGGTTACGACTACTTGGCGGCCTTACCCAGCTTGCGGCGGATGTGCTCGCCAACGTAGTGGATACCCTTGCCCTTGTAAGGCTCGGGAGGACGATGGCCGCGGATCTCAGCGGCGATCTGACCGACCTGCTGCTTGTTGATACCCTTGACGTTCACGTGGGTGTTGTCGGGAACCTCGAAGGTGATGCCCTCGGGAGCCTCGACGATCACGGGGTGCGAGAAGCCCAGGGAGAACTCGAGGTTCTTGCCCTTCTGCTGCACGCGGTAACCGACGCCGGCGAGCTCGAGCTTCTTCTCGAAGCCCTCGGAAACGCCAACAACCATGTTGTGGATGAGGGCACGGGTGAGGCCGTGGCGGGCACGGGTCTCACGCTCGTCGTCGGGACGGGAAACGGTGAGGACGTTGTCCTCGATGTTGATAGCGAGCTTCTCAAAGACATCGAGCTCGAGCTGGCCCTTGGGGCCCTTGACGACAACGTTGTTGCCGTTGACTGCCACTTCGACTCCGGCGGGAATCTGGACAGGCTTATTACCGATACGAGACACGGTGATCTCCTTTCCTTCTACCTACCGAGCGAATTACCAGACGTAAGCGATGATCTCGCCGCCGACGTTGTGCTTGCGAGCATCGCGGTCGGTCATAACGCCATGGCTGGTGGAAATAATGGCGGTACCAAGGCCACCGCGGACGCGGGGCATGTCGGCAACGCCGGTGTACTTACGCAGGCCCGGCTTGGAAATGCGGCGGATGCCGTTGATGACCTTAGCCTTCTTGGGACCATACTTAAGCGTGATGTGCAGAGTCTTCTGGGGAACGGTGTCCTCGACATCGTAGCCCTCGATGTAGCCCTCCTCGTGCAGAACACGAGCGATCTCGACGAGCTTCTTGCTGCTCGGCATGGAGACCGTGGCCTTGTTCACAGAGTTAGCGTTACGGATGCGCGTAAGCATATCTGCGATCGGGTCTGTAAGGTTCATACAGATTCTCCTTCGTTCTTGATGAACACGTGCTCTTGGTTCTTCGCCGCCCTTAACGGCAAAGCCTAACTAGCGCGTTTTCCCTGTTCCAAACGGATGCTTGAAACGCTGGTAGTGACTTACCAGCTGGCCTTCTTAACGCCGGGAAGCTCGCCCTTGAGTGCAAGCTCGCGGAAGCAGACACGGCACAGGCCGAACTTGCGGTACACAGAGTGCGGACGGCCGCAGCGCTGGCAGCGCGTGTACTCACGAGTAGAGAACTTCTGCTTGCGATTGCACTTGACGATCATCGATGTCTTAGCCACTTATATCCTCCTCACATAGAGTATTGTTCGCCCCAAGCGCCGCCCCCTTCTGGGAACGGCGCTCATAGGGCAGGTGAACCTATTTCTTGAACGGGAAACCGAAGGCGTCCAGAAGGGCCTTGGCCTCCTCATCGGTGTTGGCGGTGGTCACGAAAGTGATGTCCATACCACGCTGGTGATCGACGGAGTCGAAGTCGATCTCGGGGAAGATGAGCTGCTCGGTGACGCCCATGGAGAAGTTACCACGGCCGTCGAAGCTCTTGGCGGAGATGCCGCGGAAGTCGCGGATACGGGGGATCGCGACGGAGGTCAGACGATCGAAGAACTCCCACATACGGTCGCCACGCAGGGTAACCTTGCAGCCGATCGGCATACCAGCGCGCAGGCGGAAGGTAGCGATGGACTTGCGGGCACGGGTGATCATCGGCTGCTGGCCGGTGATGGCGCGCAGGTCGCGCACGGCACCGTCGATGGCCTTGGAATCGGTAGCGGCCTCGCCGACACCCATGTTCACGACGATCTTCTCAAACTTGGGGATCATCATGACGTTCTCGTACTGGAACTTGTCCTGAAGCTGCTGCTTGACCTCGTTGTTGTACTTGGTCTTCAGACGCGGCACATACTTCTCTTCTGCCATTGTTCACTCCTTCTTGGGGTTTTAAGCACGGGGCGTGGCCACGATGGGTTGTCCTCGTGCCTCCTGACTGCATCCACGCCGCTCATGGCATTTCGCGGTTTGGACTCGACGCAGCAGGAGCCGACAAAACAATCGGTACTATACGCGCATCGGGAGCGTATTTCCAGAAAAACCTCGTCTGCCTGCACAACTCCACAACTCCCCCGCACAAATTGATCCTTAGGGCACGGAGGAAAACAGCAGTTGCGGTGAGATAGGGACTGTTTGATGGCTTAAAAGGCTTAAACAGTCCCTATCTCACCGCAACTCATATATGGGGCGTTATTTTTGGTGGGGCAGGACCAGGTTGAGGACGACGGCGACAAGCGCGGCGACGGCAATAGAAGATCCGCCAAAGACGGTGCCGACCCATGCGGGGAATCCAGCGCCAGCAAGCGCGCCGGCCGTGCGCTCAATGCCCGTGCCAAAGGCGATAGAGAGACCCATGAGCGTGGTATCGCGCTGAGACAGGCCGTGGCGGGCAAACATGACCACACCGTTCATGCCAATGGTCGCGAACACGCCGATCGTGGCGCCGCCGATGACCGGCTGCGGAATGGACGTGAGCACTGCCGCGCACTTGGGCAGCAGGCCCGCGATGAGCAAGATGGCGGCGGCAAGCGTAAAGACCATGCGGTTGACGACCTTGTTCTCGGCGATAATGCCCACATTCTGGCCAAAGGTTGCCGTGGGGACGCCGCCCAAAAAGCCTGACAGCATACCGACCAGGCCGTTGGCGATCAGGCCACCCGAGATCTGGCTATCGGTCGCAAGGGTATCGAGCGCAGCGGACGACACGGCGGCAAATTCGCCCATGACCTGCACGGCGTTGACAATGGCGACAACGCCCACAACGGCGCACGCGGCCGGGTCGAACACAAGGCGATGGGCGCCCAGGGCCGGCGGGGCGAACCAGCTGGCGGTCGCGATGGCCGAGAAATCGACCGTGCCCAACACCGCAGCCAAAACAAAGCCCGCGCAGATACCGGCCAGGATGCTGCCCAGCCTAAGCGCGCCCTTGCCGTAGTTGCCGGCCACAAAGGTGACGACAAACGTCACGAGCGCGACGGCCCAGTTGGTGACACTGCCGAAATCGGCAGCGCCCTCCCCGCCCGCCATAGAAGCCACAGCGACCGGGCACAGAGACAGGCCGATCACAAAGATGACGGTACCGAGCACCGGGGCCGGAAACAGAAAACTCACGCGCCTAAACAGTAGGCCGAAGAGCGCGACGAGCGCGCCGCCGATTACCTGGGCGCCCAGCACGGCCTCAAAACCAAGCTCAAGACCGACTGCCTTGAGCGCCGGCACGAAGGTAAAGCTCGCACCCATCACAATGGGTAGGCCCGAACCGACGACACCTTTTATGGGAAACTGTTGAAGGAAAATGTCAAGCGCCGAGAGGACGAGCGACGCCTGGATGACAGCGGCTTCCTCTTGAGGGGTAAAGCCACAGACCGACGCGATAATGATGGCGGGCGTGACGATACCCGCGAATGCCGCCAGCACATGCTGCAGTGCATGGGGTAATACCTGCACAAACGAAACTTTTCCCGTACGCTCGAACAGGGCATCCCCTGCTGCCGACTCTGCCATTTGCGCCTCCCATACCCTAGGCAGCGGCCCCATGCCGCTCAACGGTCGGACATTATAGGGCATATGGCACAGGTAGCATTTTGACCCGCATGCGGCAGAGGGCTGGGGCAGCTCATTTGGGATACGACTATCGCTTGCGGGGGACGAGTTTGGTGCGGCGCAGGTGGATCATCTCGGCGGCGATGGAGATGGCGATCTCTTCGGGATCTTCGGCCTGAATGGCAACGCCGATCGGCAGGTGTAGCTCGTCAATCTGGTCCTGCGTAAAGCCCTCCTGCTCCAGGCGGGCGCGCACAAAGGCCGTCTTGCGGCGCGAACCCAAACAGCCCAGGTAGGCAGGCTTGGCGTGCATCGCCTGAATCACCACGTCGATATCGGACTTGTGGCCTGCTGTGGCCACGACCACCAAGTCGCGCGGACCGATGGAACACAGCTCGCTCAGGTTCTTGTAATCGACCAGGCGACGATCGTAGACACCGGGCACCCATTCGGGCATCAGCGTGCCGGGGCGGTCATCGCACGCCACAACGGCAAAGCCCGCCGCCGTGAGTACGCGCGCCGTCGCGGCGCCCACGTGTCCACAGCCAAAGATGTAGGTCAGGCCCTCGGGGCAGAGCGTCTCGATGTGCGCCGGGGGAATCTCGGAGGCAGCGTTGGTGCAGGTGACCTTACTCCCCTCCTCCACCAGCGAAAGCTCGGGGCAGCCGGCAATGGTATGGCGCGACGTCTCGCCATGGTACTCGACCACATCGCCCTCGAGCGCGTTTGCGATAAACGGTTCAAAGTCGATGACGAAGTCGCCGATGCGTCGATACGCCAAGACGTCGGCAATCGACTGGAACAACGGCGCCTGCGATACATCCAGGTGCAGATAGCACAGGCAGATGGCTCCGCCGCAGATCATGCCGGTATCGGAGTTCTCGCCGCCCATGGTGTAGCGGACCAGACGCGATTGCCCTGCGGCCAACAGCTCGCGCGCCTCGTTCAGCGCAAAGAGCTCGATCTTGCCGCCGCCGATGGTACCTGCTTGGCTGCCATCGGCAAAGACGGCCATCCAGGCGCCCACGCCGCGCGGCGATGACCCTGCCGTGCCGGCAACTACCACCAGCTCGCACGTCTTACCAGCCTTCAGAGCGCCAAGCGCAGCATTCACCACATCGAGCTTTTCCATTGCAATTTCCTATCCCTGGAATACACCGGTGAGCATGGCGAGCGCCTCGAGCACGCCGCCGCCGACCGACGTCGCCTTGTCCGAAATATAGTTGATATAGCTGGCATCGCCGCGCGGATCGACATCGGCGCATTTAAAGCCCTCAGTCACCTGCACGCCGTTCGCCAAAAGCCCGCGCAGACAGCCATCGATCTGCGTGCACATGGGCGTATCGCCCGCATAGCCAATCACGTCTCCGGCGCTCACGATGTCGCCGATTGCGCGGTCGGACCGAAACACACCGGCAGCGGGGCTGTGGATAACACGCTCCTTGCCATAGCCGGCGATAATGCCCGGCACGCCCGTGTTGGGCTGGGGCGAACCTTGGGTAATGACACGGCCGAGAAAATGCCCGCGCATGGTCTCGACCACGGCGTCGCAGTCAACCGGCGCGGTAAAGCCCGGCCCCACGGCGATGACGGCAGGCGCCATGTCGCACGTGGTACCTAGGTTGCGCTTGGCCAGAATCGCGTCGACCACGGCAGAGGGTTTCAGCTCGCCGAGCATCTTGGCCTGGGGGTCCACCACAACGGCGACGTCTCCCGCTTGGGTAATCTCGAGCGCCTCAGCCGGCGTCTGTGCCAAGCGAGCGTGAATGCCTTCGACCTCGACCTCGCCCAGGCGAATGGCCTCGCAAAAACTGATTGTGCGGCGGATGCACGTGGGGACCGCGATATCGGCCATAACGACCGACACGCCGGAGCGCACCAAGCGAGCGGCGACGCCCGTGGCGATATCGCCAGCGCCGCGAACATAAACGAGCATTCCCGGGGCACCTCCCTGTGCTACGGTTTGATCAGAGCAAAAGCGGTTCGACCGCTACTCTGATGATTATTTATTATCACAGTATTATACGGCGGTGAACAGATGGAAACGGTTAGCGGCAATCTTGCCTCGGCGCTCAGGATCGAGCCGGGCATTACCGCGATTATCGGCAGCGGAGGCAAGTCGACCTTGCTCAAGACGATGGGTCTCGAGCTCATGCGCGCTGGCGGCCGCGTGCTCCTCTGCACCACCACGCATATGTTTCCCGTCGCCGGCGTGCCATGGGACGGGTCGAGCCGTCGCCTGGACGCCGCACCTTGGAAGCCGGGGACCCTGCATGTTCTCGGCTGCACCTGCGAGGCATGCGCGGGACTTGTCCGCGGAAGCATCTGCCAGGCGGGTGTTTTGGACCCGGAGACAGGCAAGCTCTCCGCCCCCGCCGAGCCGCTCGACCAGCTGGCACAGCGCTTTGACTATGTGTTGGCCGAGGCAGATGGCAGCAAGCGACTCCCGCTCAAGGCGCATGCCGCCTGGGAGCCGGTAATTCCCGCCGCCACGGCAAACGTTGTCTGGGTCGTCGGCGCCTCGGGGCTGGGCAAGCCCGTCGCCGAGGTTGTCCACCGCCCCGAGATCTTCTGCGAGCACTGCGGCTGCGAGCTCACCGACGCTGCCACCCCAGAGCGCGTCACCATGGTGCTCAATGCCGAGTTGCAGATGCTGAACCTCAACAATGCCCGTATCATGCTCAACCAAGTCGACACGCTTGCCGACCCAACGATGGCAGATCGCTTCGAGGCCGCCCTCGGCCGCCCCCTCATCGCCACCAGCCTCCAGGGGTAGCTAATTTAGCGGCCTTCCTGTTAGCGGGGGACGTAGCGGCCGGGTTGGGCTCCGGTGGGCTCGCCGTCGCGCGCAGCCAGTACGCCGTTCACAAACACGGCCTTGGCGCGGCCGTGCGCCTCAAAGCCCTCGAGCGGCGTGTAGTCCACGGCCTGATGCTGCGTCGCGGCGCTAATCGTCCAGCGCGCCTTGGGATCCCACACGCACACGTCGGCATCGGCGCCCTCGGCAAGACAGCCCTTGTGCGGATACATGCCAAAGACGCGCGCCGGGTTCTCGCTCATCAGGCGGCACAGATCCTCGGGGCCCAGCTGTCCCTCAAAGCTCGTAGCGATCGCGACGGGGCGATGCTCCACGCCGGGTCCGCCGTTGGGAATCGCGCGGAAGTCGTCGCGCCCGCGGTCCTTTTGCCCGTGCAGGTTAAAGCTACAGTGGTCGGTCGCAATCGTATCGATCTCGCCGGCCACAAGCGCCTCGCGCAGTGCCGCACGGTCGCCGGCATGGCGCAGCGGCGGACTCATCACGTACTTGGCGCCCGCAAAGCCGTCCTCGCCCTGCTCCAGATAGCAGGTGTCGTCGAGCATCAGATACTGAGGGCAGGTCTCGACATAGATGTTCTTCTGCCCGCGCGCTTTGGCAGCGCGAATGGCCTCGAGCCCCAGCTTGGTCGAAAGGTGCACCACGTTGACCGGAGCGTCCCCGGCCAAGTGCGCCAGATACAGCAGGCGGCTCACGGCCTCGGCCTCACACACGTCCGGACGGCTGAGCGCATGGCCCTCGGGCCCGTGGATACCCTGCTCAAACACGCGCTTCTGCAGCGCGTTGACCAACGTGCCGTTCTCGCAATGCACGCACAGGATACCGCCCACGCGCTTGAGCTCCTCCAGCACCTCGAGCGTCTCGGCATCGTCCAGGCGCAGATGGTCGTAGGCAAAGTAGGTCTTAAACGACGACACGCCCGCCTCGCGCATGGCCGAAAGATCGGCGCGGTTGCGCTCATTCCACTCGGCAAGCGCCATATGGAAGGCATAGTTGGCGGTGCAGGTGCCGTCGGCGCGATGATGCCACTCGACCAAGGCATCGGGCATGGTCACGCCGCGATCGGCCGTCGCGTAGTCCACAATGGTCGTCGTGCCGCCGCAGGCAGCCGCGCGCGTGCCGGTCTCAAAGCTATCGGCTGTCCAATCCATGCCGGTCCAGCACTGCATGTGCGTGTGCCCATCGATAAAGCCCGGGAACACCCAGCAGCCCGCAGCATCCTCGACGGTATCGCCCTCGGCCGGCTCAATCGCCGCGGCAATCCGCACGATCTTATCGCCATCCATGGCAAGATCGGCGCGGCGAAGCCCCTGGGGCGTCACGAGTGCGCCGTTTTTGATGATGATCATAATTGCTCCTTATTGATTGATGCAGTTGGCCACGCGATCAAAATACGAGCAGGCGGCGATATGCTCCGTTATGCGTCGCTGTCCCTTGACGGTATCGACGTCCCACAGCTCGTAGGCACGCGCCTCGACCAGCACCACGTCGGTACGGTCCTTGAGGATCGAACCGCCGCCGTCCTTACCCTCAAGACACATAAGTGCATCGAACAGTTCCGCCGGAAAGAGCACCGGGCTCGAAGGCTCACCGTTGCACGCAAGACGCACCGGATGCTTGCGGCCACGCTCGTCAAATGCACGAACCATAGCCTCAAAAGAATCCGAACTCACGAGCGGCTGGTCGCCCGGCAAAAAGAGGCAACCTTTCCAGTTGCGTTCGACTCCCCACGAAAGGCCCGCACGGACGCTTTCGCTGCGCAGCTCGCCATCGTGCAGCACGCACGGGCAATGCTTGTCATCACAAATCTGAGCGACCTCGGGCCAACGCGTCGAAACCACAACGTCAAAGCCCCGGGGAACCGAATCAATGGTCCGGGCAATCAGCGGCTCGCCATAGATATCAGCGAGCATCTTGTTAGAGCCAAATCGCTTGCCCTCGCCCGAAGCCATAATGACGCAACCAAGTTTCATGGCGATACCTCCCCTGAAACCATCGTACCCATAACTCGCGTCGCGGGGCATCTACATCGAAAGCGCTTATCCCGCACGCCCACGATGCAAAAAGGGGCACCCCGCCGGTTGGCAGAGCGCCCCCTTTACATGGCTTACCTCAACCCAGCTTTAGGCCTGGAACCAACGGGCGGTGTTGCGCTCGTCGAGGGCCTTGAGGGTAGCGGCGGGATCGGCAACCTTCTGCAGGAACATCATGGCTGCGATGGCGTACGGCTTGTAGCTGGCCTCCTTGTACATGCCCACGCGGTGCATGTCGAAGACGTCGGCGTTGACCTCGCCGTGCTCGCAAGAGACACCGGAGATGTCGGCGGGCAGCGGATGCATAAAGATGGTGTCCTGGCCGTTGGCGGTCTTCTCCATGAGCTCGGTCGTGGAGCACCAATCCTGATGCGTGGCGTTCTGAGCGAGCAGCTCCTTCTCGAGTGCAGCGATGCCGGCGTCGTCGCCCTCGGCGTACAGGTTGGTGCGCTTCTCCATGGCGGCGAAGGGGGCCCAG
>UROC01000010.1 GCA_900549345.1 uncultured Collinsella sp. | reverse complement strand
GCGGCGCCTTGTCCTGCTCCTTCGGAGCCGCGGACAAGGCGCCGCACTGGTCTGCGGAGTGTTCTGAAAACCAAGCCCGGCCCCCGCCTGCGGTGACGTTGTTGCGAGCGGCCTGCGATGGGGCCGTTGTTGGTTGGGGCCGCTGGGCTGATGTGGGGGCGCGTGGCTGTTGCGGGCCCTGGTCCCGGCGGCGGCCTCGGCGCTTTGCGCCTGCCGCCTTGGGGGACTGCGGAGCGCGGCCGGCAGCTGCGGCGCGTTGCGCCTGCTGCCTGCGGGGACTTTGGGGTCGTGCGGCAGCTGTGGCGCTGTCGCGCCTGCTGCCTTGGGTGACTTTGGGGTTGGTGCGAATCGAAGGTGAATGGTTTCCCGGGATGTGAGCGACCTATTTTGGACCCTTGAAGCATCGGCATATTTTGGCCGCTATTTCCTGCGGTTTCATCGCATGAATCCTGCTGTTTTGAATCAAAAAATGCGGATGCTTCGGGGCCCTATTTTTACTCGTTCACTTTTCGGAAAACCATTCACCTTCGTTTTTGCCGGACATCGTTTTGGGTGTTGCGACTCGGTATCGGCCGATATTGAGAGGGAAAACGCCCTCTCTTGGACAATCGAGTCTGTCCGGACGTATCTGACAGGTTGTCTGCACAATTCGCGGTATTATGTTTGCGAAGTTTTGAAAGGAGCCGCTGGTGGTCACGACGACGTTTGCTTCGCCTTTGGGCGAAATCCTGCTTGCCGCTGATGGCCGCGGTTTGACGGGGCTTTGGTTTGAGGGGCAGGAGCACTTTGGCTCTACGCTGCTCAAAGAAGATGCGGAGCACGTTGAAGGTGCCGATGCGGTTTCTGGCGTCGGTGGGATGTCTTCAGTGAGTCCGGCAAATGGCGCGGCTTCTTCGGTGCTTGAGCGTTCTTGGGCTTGGCTGAATGCTTATTTTGCAGGGCAGGAACCTCGGTTTACGCCGCCGTTGCATATGATTGGCACGGCGTTTCAGCGTGAGGTTTGGTTTGAGCTGCTTTCTATCCCGCGTGGCGATGTCGCTACGTATGGCGAAATCGCCCAGCGTGTTGCGGCTCGACATCGTGTGCCGGGAAACGAGGCACCCGTTGTGTCTCCCCGTGCTGTGGGGGCTGCGGTCGCTCGCAACCCTATTTCGATCATCGTGCCGTGCCATCGCGTGGTGGCAGCCGACGGATCGCTCAACGGATATGCCGGTGGCCTCGACCGCAAGGAGTGGCTGCTTCGGCTTGAGGGCGCGTACGAGGAGTAACGCCAGGGCGCTTTGCATAGCCAAGACGCCACAATAGAACGGGATACGCTTTCCGAATAGCGTGCCAAGTGGAAACCGTGTCCCGGAATATAGCCTCAGAGTGGGACGCCGTTTCCGGTTGAGGCCACCTGCCTGGACATCTTTCTACGCTCGCTCTTGCAAGGCATAGATCGATTTGTCCATGTTGAACAGGTAAGCCACGACGCAGACAATAAAGAACATCGGCAGATTGCCAAAGCCAAAGACCTCGCAGCCAATAAGGATGGGTGCGAGCAGCGTATTGGTGGCGCTGCCAAAGACGGCGGCGTATCCCAGCGCGGCGCAGAGCTCGACGGGCATGCCGAGAATTCCAGCAAGCACGACACCTAGGCTGGCTCCGATGGAGAACAGCGGCGTGACCTCGCCACCCTGATAACCCGCGGCAAGCGTGGCGATGGTGAGTGTGAATTTGAGCGCCCAGTCCCAAGGCATGATGACGACCTTGCCGTCACCGTTGAGCGCCGCGGATATCAGGTTGGTGCCAAGGCCGCAGTATCGCCCCTGCCACAGCACGAACAGAATCGCTGGCAGTGCAAGGCCCATAACGGCAACGCGTGTGTAAGGGCTGGGGAGCAGCCGCGCTGCAAGGGTCTTAGCATGGGCAAGGCACCAGGCAAAGGCGCCACCGACTATGCCAAACGCGATACCCAACAACGCCAGCCGTCCAAGACCGGGGAGGTCGAGCGCATACGAGGCGGTAACGGCGACCTCAAACTTCTCGAGCCCCAGAGCGCCGGAGGTCATGCTTGCGGCGAGCGAGGCTGTAAGCGCGGGAAACAGCGCGCGGTATTCCATGCGTCCTGCGACCAGTACTTCGATCGCAAAGATCGCGGCGGCGAGGGGCGTTTGGAAGAGTCCGGCAAAGCCGGCGGCCATGCCGATAAGCAAAAACGTGTTGCCGGGGTCTCGGAAAGGTAGACGTCGGCCGATCCAATGCGAGACGGTGGCGCCGATCTGCACCGCTACGCCCTCGCGTCCCGCACTACCGCCAAAGAGATGCGTCCCCCACGTGCTCAGCATAATGAGCGGCACCAAACGCGGGGAGATGGCGTCCTCGCGTCCGTGGCCTACGTCAAATACTAAGCTCATGCCCCGATCGGTGCCTTTGCCCCAGGTGCGGTAGGCAAATACGATGGCCAGACCCGCGAGGGCGAGAAAGGGAAGGAGCAGTGCGACGTGCGCGTCCCGGAAGGCGCCGATTGCCAGGAGCACACGACCAAAGAGGGCGCAGATGACGCCAACGATAACGCCGATAGGGATTCCGACGGCGCCCATGAGCACGAGACCGCTATAGGTGTTGACCAGGCGTTTGATTCTGCTCGAAGCGCTGCTTTCCGACATTTTGCTTTCCGACACTTGCTCTCTTGATAGAAAAAGAGCTGGAGTTGCGCATCGTTGAGAGGCTTTCCAGCTTTAGCAAAACAAACTTATAAGATGCGACGGGCCGCGTCAAGATAATTACCGGACGGCCGAGGAGGCGGCTGGTTGGCTGGCTTAAAACCTAGCGCGTGAAATGATGCCCCACGCTATTCAGCGCGCTTGATAGGATGACGAACCACGGTCTTAAGTTTCTCCGGTGCGCATTTGCGTGGATCGGAGAGATAGATTTCGTGATGTAAACGGGTGTCTGAGAAGTCGGGAACATAGCCCAGCTCGGTCGTGTATTCATGCATAGCGTCTACGGTCGCCGGTTCGTTGTCGTAGGGCCCGGTGTGCATGCACTGAACGCAGAGACCCTCGTCAACTTTAAGCAGTTCGACGGCGGAAAAGTCCAGTTTCTTTTTGGTCGTGGCTTCCGCGACTGCCCAGTCAAAGTCATCTCGGGTGACGAAATCAGGCAGGCGTATGCACGAGATAAAGTTGAAATTGTCCTTGCGTACATAATCGATGCCGCTACCGGGGGAGTCTTGCCACCAGAATCCCTCGAGCGGCGGTACCACAAAGTCGAAATAGCCCTCGATGCTCCTTGGGCCTTTCTTCGACATCTTGACGGTATAGGCGATGCCGTAAAGTAGCGGCAGGGCGTTTTGATACTCGCCGCCTTCGGTATTTGGGTCGCCCTTTCCGCGAACGGCAACGTAGCTCATAGGCGGGACAGTTACGATACTCGGCTTGCTTGCAGGTTTGTAGAGCTCCTTGCATTCCTTCTTAAAGTCGAATGCCATGTTGGCCGCCTTTCTGCGTATTGGCCTGCTTAGATAGTTGAATCATATCATAGAAACGAACAGCTGTTCGAATGATTTGGCTGACAGATTGAGATGCGTGCGTTGTGTTCGGCGGTCGGCCTGACCCCGTCGATGATTTCTCGGCCTCCCCGGTGCCTCGCCTACACCCGCCATTCCCCCATATAAAACCTGCCAAAATAAACCTGTCCCTTTTTGGTCGGTGGGAAATGGGTAATACTAAAGAGTTATCCGACCAGATGGGAATTAATCGATGGCCTATATCGAATTCAAAGACGTCATCAAGGCATACGGCGAGGGCGACGCCCGCATCCACGCGCTCGACGGCGCGAGCTTTACGGTCGAGCGCGGCGAGCTCGCCATCATTTTGGGTGCTTCGGGTGCCGGCAAGACCACGGCGCTCAACATCTTGGGCGGCATGGACACGGCAACTTCCGGCACCGTGACGGTGGACGGGCGTGACGTGAGCGCTGCCAACGAGGCACAGCTTGTGGAATACCGCCGCGCCGACGTGGGCTTTGTCTTTCAGTTCTACAATCTGGTTCCCAACCTGACGGCCCTCGAAAACGTTGAGCTCGCAGCTCAGATCTGCCCCGATTCGCTCGATGCCGAACAGACGCTTCGCCAGGTTGGCCTGGGCGAGCGCCTCGCCAACTTTCCGGCGCAGCTTTCGGGCGGCGAGCAGCAGCGCGTATCCATCGCCCGCGCGCTGGCCAAGAACCCCAAGCTGCTTTTGTGCGACGAGCCTACGGGTGCACTCGACTACAAAACCGGCAAGCAGATCTTGCAGCTGCTACAGGACACTTGCCGCAAGCAAGGCATTACGGTCATTATCATCACCCACAACTCCGCGCTCGCGCCCATGGCCGATCGCCTGATCCGCTTCAAGAGCGGCCGCGTGGAGAGCGAGACGGTCCAGCAAAATCCCGTGCCTATCGAGACGATCGAGTGGTAGCGCCCATGGACCAGGACCGCCAAAACAGCCAGCGCCGCGACGCGCAGAACACGGAGCGCGAGCAGGATTTTGCGACCTACCGTACCGCTCAAAGCTCAAACGATATGGTCCCGACGGTGTTTCGCCGTGGAATCTACCGCACGATTCGCGGCAGCCTCAAACGCTTCTTGTCTATCGTCGTGATCACCGCGCTCGGCGTGAGCGTGATGTGCGGCCTCAAGGCGGGCTGCGAGGACTTGTGCGATTCGGTCGACGCTTACTTTGACCAGCAGAATGTTTATGACATCAACGTGCAGTCGACCTATGGTCTGACCGATGACGATCTTGCTGCGATCCAAGAGGTCGATGGCGTCGAGACGGCCGAGGGCATCTATACCGAGACCGCCTATACCGCCGTGGGTACGACGCGCGAGTGTGTCGTCGTACAGAGCCTTTCCAAGGAAAATATTGACCAACCGGTGCTAGTACACGGCGAGCTGCCCGAGACTTCGGGCGAAGTGGCAGTGACCTCACGTTTTTTGAAGGCTTCGGGCAAGAAAATCGGCGATACGGTGAGCTTTGCCGCCAACGATGCGAGCTCGTCGAACCAAAGCGCCAAGGACCAGTTTGCCGATGGGGACTACACCATCACGGCCGAGGTTCTCGATCCCACCGACGTGAGCTCCGACTCGACGGTCAACGCCTTCCGTGCCGCCTCGGCCGCGGACTACAAGTTCTACGTGAGCGAGGATGCCGCGACATCTTCTTCCTACTCCGCTGTCCACGTGGTCGTCGAGGGAGCCAAGAGCCTCAACTCCTATTCGGATGCCTACTCGGCAAAGATCAATGAGGTCAAGGGCAATATCGAGAAGATCCGCGAGGAGCGTGAGAAGGCGCGCACTCAGGAGCTGACGGTCGACGCACCGGCGAGCTTGGACGCGGCTGAGCGTCAGGCGGATATGGTCTTTGGGATCGAGCAGGACAACATCAACCGCATGGCCGAGGGCAGCGACGAGCGTGCGCAGGCGCAAGCCGACCTGGACCAGCGCCGTGCCGCCGCCGACCAGCAGTTTGCCGATGCCCGCGCCGAGCTCTCTGACCTGGGCGAATGCACCTGGTACATCCAGGACCGCGGCAATATCGCAAGCTACTCGAGCGTCGAGAGCGATAGTTCCTCAATCGAGGCCATCGCCACGGTCTTCCCGTTTATCTTCTTTATCGTCGCCGTGCTCATCAGCCTCACCACCGCCACCCGCATGGTCGAAGAGGAGCGCACGCTTATTGGCCTGTACAAAGCACTCGGCTATTCGCGCGGACGCATCCTGTCCAAATACGTGGACTATGCACTGTGGGCGTGTCTGATCGGTGGCGTGCTCGGCAATATCATCGGATTTGTGGGTCTGCCGCTGTTCTTGTTTACGGTGTTCGACGACATGTACTCGCTGCCCCAGATGCTACTTTCGTACGACATCGTGTCCTCGATCGTTTCGGTGGCGCTGTTTGCCGTGGGCGTGGTGGGAGCCACGATTATCGCCTGCCGCCACGAGATGGCCGAGACCCCTGCCTCGCTCATGCGCCCCAAGGCTCCGCGCGCCGGTTCGCGCATTCTGCTCGAGCGCATCGGCTTTATCTGGCACCGCATGGGCTTTTTGAACAAGGTCGCTGCACGCAACCTGTTCCGCTACAAAAAGCGCGCCTTTATGACCATCTTTGGCATTGCGGGATGCACGGCGCTCGTGATCTGCGGTATGGGTATCCGCGATACGTCGGTCGCGCTGTCGCCCAAGCAGTACGGGCACATCACGCGCTACGACTTGCTGGCGGTCGCCAACCCCGACGATTTTTCGCAGACGTGCGCAGCACTGGATGAACGCAGTGCAGCCAAGGATTCCAACGTGACCGTGACTTCGACGCTGCCAATTATGACAGACAACGTCACCTTTACATTTGGCGGTAAGAGCGAGACCGTGCAGCTCATCGTGATTCCCGACGACCGCACGGGTGACTTGGGCGATTACGTGCGCCTGGAGGATGAGTCCAAAGAACCGCTCGCCCTGCGTGACGGGGATGTGTATTTGAGCAAGAGCTCTCAGCTGGTGCTGGGGATCAAGCCGGGTGACACGGCTCACGTCCAGGATTCGTCGCTCAATGTTGCCAAGGTCAAAGTCAGCGACATCTCGCTCAACTATCTGGGCAATACGCTTTACATGACGCAGGGCACCTATGAGCGCGCGTTCGGTCGAAGCGCGCGCCTTAACGGCATCCTTGCGCTGCTTAAGGGTTCGTCGGCCGATCAGATTGCGTTTACCGACCGTCTTAAGAGCGATGGTTGGATTACGCTGTCGAGTACCGCCGAGCATTGGGAAAACTATGAGGCAAACTTTACGATTATCAATTCGGTCGTGGTGCTTGTGACCTTTATGGCGGCGTGCCTGTCGTTTGTGGTGGTATTTACGTTGTCTAACACCAACATCTCGGAGCGCGAGCGCGAGCTGGCGACTATCAAGGTGCTGGGCTTCCGTCGCGGCGAGGTGCACCACTACGTCAACAAGGAGACGTTAATCCTCACGGCGATTGGCGCCGCGTTGGGCGTGCCGCTGGGTAGCCTGCTGGCCGAGAGCTTTACGTACATTCTGCAGATGCCGTCGCTCTACTTTGACGTTGAGGTCGAGCCGCTGAGTTATGTGCTCGCCGTAGTGCTTTCCTTTGCCTTTACGTTTATCGTCAACCTCGCTACCAATCGCACCCTCAATAAGATCGACATGGTCGGCGCCCTCAAGAGTGCCGAGTAACCTGCCAAAAAGGGACAGGTTTATTTTGGCAGGTTTTATCTGGGCAAACGCCGGACAACCATTAGGTGGCCCGGCGTTTGCCCCGTTTTGCCGGGGATGTCTGTCGTTCAGTGCTCTTACTGGCCAATCCAGTGTTGCGCATAGCTCTTAATGTCCTCGGTAAAACCGTCAAGGTCGTCAAGGGTGATCACGCTGTCGATAAGCAAATTGGCTATCTCGCGGTGCATTGTGCTGCGGCGAATGTCGTTTGCAATTACGCCTGAGGACAGCTTGTCTCTATTGAGGTGCTCTTCTAGTGCCCAAAATCTACTGGACGCTTCACTGTCGCCGTTCAGTATCTCAACATACTGGCCGATGAGCTTTTCCATATAACGTTCTTGCCATTGAGGAAGCATTTTCTTAAACAGCTTCCAGTCGCTTTCGGCTACGTCGCGCATATGTCCTCCGCTCGTTAAACGGGCTTTTCCATTTGCCTTTCATTCTATTTGGTTTTCGCTCACAGGCGTGGATGAGAGGCTCTCTTTAGCCTTCGAGATTGAGCTTGAATGGGTCGTATGTCATAAAATGGGCCTATCTATTACGTTTGCTACCACACCCTCGACCATGACAAAGATTATGAAATTAAAACCGCAGGTAGAGGGCTTGCCAATTATCGGAAAAGGCGGGTATGGTCGGCCCTCTCGAGTTAAACGTAGTAAATGGGCCCTTTTCTTGGTGTGCGGTCAGTTCAATGCTAATCTCCGTGCCGGAACTGACCCAGTTGTTTGTAAGTTGCGGTGATATAGGGACTGTTTGGCGCTTTGGAGCCTCAAAACAGTCCCTATATCACCGCAACTTGAAAGGGGCGGGCGGTGTCGGATGAGTGGCGCTGGCTGGTTGGGGCGGTTTAGGCCTGCTTGCGGCACTTCCATTGTTTGCGACACCAGCGCATGAGCGCCTTTACGATGGGAGTCGTGATGAGGATGATCCATGCGGGATGGGGCTGTCCCAAACAGAGCCACATGTAGAGGAACCAAGCGATGGCGGCTGCCGGGTAGATGACCTCGATCAGCTTAGACAGGTGGCGTCGATCGATGAAGTCACCAATCGCGTAGTAGACGGGAACCAAAAAGACGAGGAAGAGCCCCATGCCCCATGTGCCGTAGACAATGCCAAGCACCAGATAGGCAAGAGTGACAAGTGCGGGGAAGGGGAATTTGTTCCATGCACGTCCGACCTTGGTGTGGAAATGCCTACCATGATGGTCGAGCTTGTCGTGTGCTTCCTTCCAGCTGGAAAACGTCTCGCCATCGATGGTGACGGTGCCGTTGTCATTGGTACGCACGCTATGTCCATCGTCCTCAAGCGTATCGATATGCACGCCGCCCGGCCCCACATGCACCTCTTCGCCCTTGCGCTCGTTGGTCACATGGATGCCGCTCCAGCCAACATGGACTTCCTCGCCTTTATTGGGATCAATGACGTGGATACCGCGCGCGAGGGAAATATCGACAAGTGGTTTGTCGCCGCAATCGGCGTGCTCGGCAGAATCCTCAGCCTCATCTGAAGCTTTGGTGCCGGCGTTGCTGTCCTGTGCCTCATCATCAGCCTGTGAGTCATCAGCGCTAGCCACCGCCACCCCATACAGCAGCTCATCCAGCGACACGCCATACAGCGAGGCGAGCGCAATAAGGTTATCGGTATCGGGTGAGGACTCGCTGCGCTCCCATTTACTAACAGCCTGGCGGCTTACGCCCAGCTGGGCAGCAAGCGCCTCCTGAGAAAGCCCGGCAGCTTTACGGCGATCGACGAGGCGCTGTGCCATCGCAAGATCCATGGTGGTTCCTTTCGTTTGATGGTCGAATCGAATGAGCCGAGTATGCCGAGAACAACCGGTAGCGACCACCATTTCTAGTTAGAATCTGCTCCGACCCTACCGCAACTACCGGTAGCAACCCCTAACGACCAGCCATTTTAGGACAAATGTCAGTGCAAGTAGCAGCCAAGAGTCCCCACTCAGTAAGTTACGGTGGAATAGTTTCTAGATTCAGCCATTTGCGGGCTAAGCGGGAACTATTTCACCGCAACTTAATTTCAGACCAGGCACCCGCAGCAAGAAGACGAATAGCCTCGGCGAGTGTGTAAACGAAGGGCCCTCCGACCCCGCCCGACGATTTCGATTGGCGACCTTTGACGGAGTCAAGGGAGGAGCCAAATCGAAATCGTCGGGCGGGGTCGGAGGGCCCGATGGGATGGATTTCGGCCGAGGCTATTCGTCGCCGAAGCTGATGCCCAACGCTTTGGCCTCGCGCACCAGATCGCTCTGGGGATCGACGTACTTGAGCTTGCCGGCGACATCCTCGAGCGGCATATGGCACATCTTGCCGTCACGCAGGGCAATCATGTAGCCAAACTCGCCGCGCAGGCAGCCAAGCGCTGCCTCGACGCCGCACTGGGTCGCAAAGATGCGGTCCTGGGCGTCGGGCTGACCGCCGCGCTGCGTGTGGCCGGGGATGGCGACGCGGGTCTCGCGACCGGTCTTGGCCTCGATTTCCTTGGCGATGTCGTAGACGATCGACGGGCTCGTGCGCTCGGCAAGCTTCTTCTTGTACTCCTTCTTGGACAGCGCCGCGTCCTCCTTGGAGATGGCGCCCTCGGCGACGGCCACGATCGTAAAGCGGCTGCCGGTCTCCATGCGATGCTCGATGGTCTTGATGACGTTTTCCATGTCGTAGGGGATCTCGGGGATCAGGATAACATCCGCGCCGCCCGCGACGCCGGCATACAGCGGAATCCAACCGACCTTGTGGCCCATGATCTCGATGACAAACACGCGACCGTGGCTCGAGGCGGTGGTGTGGATGTCGTCGATGCACTTGGTGGCGACGTCGATGGCGCTCGTAAAGCCAAACGTCATCTCGGTGCCCCAGGTGTCGTTATCGATGGTCTTGGGCAGGGCGATAACGTTGAGGCCCTCTTCGCGCAGGCGGTTGGCGGTCTTGGTGGAGCCGTTACCGCCCAGCATAAACAGGCAGTCGAGCTGCAACTTGTGATAGGTGTGGACCATCGCGGGCACCTTCTCGACGCCGTCGGCCTCGGGAGTATCCAGGCGCTTGAACGGCGTACGGCTCGTGCCCAGGATGGTGCCGCCGCGGGTGAGGATACCGCTAAAATCGGCGGGCGTCATGACGCGGAGCCTGCTGTAGATAAGGCCCTGGTAGCCGTCCTCAAAACCGTAGATCTCGATAGGCTCTTCGCTATTGGTCATGAGTGTTTTGACGATGCCGCGCATGGTGGCGTTGAGCGCCTGGCAGTCGCCGCCACTGGTAAGAAGACCGATCCTGAGCATGATGAATCCTTCCGGGCAAGTTATAACATGCGCATAAGTTTACCCCCGCACACTGTTGATACAGGGGTAAAACGTGTTAGCTCAAATGTATAGAAATGTAAGCAGCGTCAGGCGAGCGTAAGGACGACGGGCCTGGCTCCTTACAACGCGAAGGCGTCGACGTCGCCCCAATGGCGGCGCAGCGTGATGGCGGCAGCGGGCTCGGTGTTGTCAAAGACGACCGACCACTGCGTGTTGCTGGTGATGTCTTCCGGATTGGGCTCTTGCGCTGCAGCGCGTAGGGCCTTCCAAGCGACTGCCTCGTCTTGGGCGCCGGCATGGGCGTCGAGGACATCGGCGATTGCGACGGCGCGCTCTTTACCATGGCCCAGCTCGCCATTCTTTTGGTTGGGCAGCACTTCGTCGCCATAGCAGGCGTAGAAGTTCGTAACCTGGCGTACAGGAGTCGCTTTGAAAGCGCGGTCCGGATCGCGCGGATCCCACTCTACTACGCGCGCGTCACCGGCGGCGTCGTTGATAAAGAAGTGGTAGTCGCGTCCGGCCATGGCGTGCATGTCGTAGGCAGAAAGCAGGTCGACAGCTTCTTGCGTGGTGGCCGCGCGGTCGAGCACCAGGCGGATGGCGAGCGAGGTATTGATGACGGGGCGCTGCGTGTCCTGGTCACAGGGTTTGGAATCCAGGGTGAGCACGGCAATGGACACGCCACATTCGTTGACGCCGTCGAGCTGGGCAAACGGGCTCATCAACGCCGCGGCGCGTCCGGCGACGGAGTCAAGCGGAGTGTTATCGCCCAGGTTGTTAAGGGCGGCAAACCCGATGGAGGCATAGCCGCCGCGTGGGTGATTGCGCACCAGCAGCGCCGAGGTGTCGTCCTTAAAGTCGTAATTGCGACCGGTGCGCACGCGGCCTTCGGCATCTACGGCGACAAAAGCGCTGCAGGCAAACTGGGGCGCTTGGGCATGTGCCGGCACACCGGGCAGCACCTGCGCCACCACGGCATCGATGTAGGCCTGGTCGTCGCGCACGCCAGCGGCGATGATGCGATCAAGATCGTAGTCGTAGGCGATGTCGATTGCGTACAGGTCATAGCCATCCGCATAGTCGGTCAAGCGTTTGAGTGACGCGGCGGACTTGATTTGTTTGTGATAAACGATACCGGTGGCAGCAGCAAGGCCGACGGCGACTCCCGCGACACCGCAGGCGATGGCAATGTTACGTGGCTTCATGACGGCTCCTTTCGTCCTGTTAGCGTAATTGTCGCAAAAGGAGCGCGGACATGATGGCTTAACTTGGCGAGCGGCGCGGGATTAAACATGGAATGAAAGGCACGGCACTGGCGCGGCGGGGTATGCTGGAGGGGACCATCAACCCAGCGAAAGGGGAGAGCATGACGGATCAGGAAACGCCCGAGCGCGCGCATGTGACGGCAGACGATATCGAGGCCGCCAACGACCTCATCGACTTTATCGAGGCATGCCCCAGCATGTTCCATACGGCGGCGACCATTATGGCCGAGCTCGACGAGGCGGGCTTTACCTACCTGCCCGAGAATGCGGCGTGGGATATCGAACCGGGCGGGCGTTATTACACGCAGCGCAACACCTCGAGCGTCGTTGCCTTTAAGGTGGGCGAGGACCTGGCCGCGACATGGGGCGAGGACGGCGTTGCCGGTGACTATCATTTTCAGCTGACGGCGTCGCACAGCGACTCGCCGACGTTTAAGGTTAAGGCCGTGCCCGAGCTCGACGGCGCGGGCGAGACGCTGCGCCTGAACACCGAGGCCTACGGCGGCATGATCGACTACACCTGGTTCGACCGTCCGCTGGCACTCGCGGGCCGCGTGCTGGTACGCGAGGGCGACCGTATCGAGAGTCGTTTGCTCGCTACCGAGCGCGAAGTCGCCATCATCCCGAGCCTTGCCATCCATATGAACCGCGGCGTTAACGAGGGCTTTGCGCCCAACCGAGCCGTTGACCTGTGCCCTCTCATCAGCGCTGGTGACCTTAAGCAGGGCGACCTTGACGCCCTGATCGCCGACGAGCTGGATGTTGAGCCCGAGCAGATTCTGGGCCGCGATTTGTTCCTGGTCAACCGCCAGGATGCGCGCATTTGGGGCTGGGCCGACGAGTTTATCTCGACGCCCAAGCTCGATGACCTGGCATGCGCCTATACCTCGCTGCAGGCATTTTTGGGTGCCGAGAATGCGCACGACATCTCGGTCTTCTGCTGCTTTGATAACGAGGAGGTTGGCTCCGAGACCAAGCAGGGCGCCATGTCGACGTTCTTGGCCGACGCGCTGCGCCGCATCAACGGGTCGCTGGGCTTTGACGACGAATCGTACCACCGCGCACTTGCCGCCTCGATGCTCGTGAGCTGCGACAACGCGCATGCCGTGCACCCCAACCACGCCGAGAAGTGCGATGCGCGCAACCAAGTTGTGCTCAACGGCGGCATCGTCATCAAGGAGGCAGCCAACCAGCACTATTGCACCGATGCCTTTAGCCGCGCGGTGTTCCAGGCTATCTGCGATGACGCCGACGTACCCACGCAGGCCTTCGCCAACAAGAGCGATATGGCGGGTGGCTCTACCCTTGGCAATCTGTCCAATATGCAGGCGAGTATGCACGCCGTGGACGTGGGCCTGCCGCAGCTGGCCATGCACTCGAGCTACGAGACCGGCGGTGTGCGCGACGTGATGTACGCCATCCGCGCCCTCACCGCCTTCTACGAGCGAAACCTAACCATCAACGGCGCCGAAAGCGTGGAACTCTAAAACCTACCAAAAAGGGACAGGTTCATTTTGGCCGGTTTTATCTGGGCAAATGCCGCAACGCCAACAGCTGGACAGAATTGTTAAGACACCGCAGATTGAGCAAGCGTCAGCGAGCGATGTCCAGAGCGAACAAGTTGGCATGAAAAAGGCAAGGCATAGACCTTCTGGTCATGCCTTGCCTTTTGAATGACAAATTGTCGCTCTGGGCGGCGCGCAGCGTCGACCGGTCCGCCGTTCGTTAGAACGGCGGAACCCTAATGCTCGATCCAGCAGCGAAGCGTCTCGCCAGCCTGAAGATGACGTAGATTCTCGGCGGCGATGTCGACCACGTTGTTGAGCGTGGCTGCCAGGTGGAACCAACCGGAGACGTGCGGCGTGATGAGCATGTTGGGCGCATCCCACAGGGGGCTTGTCTCAGGCAGCGGCTCGGGGTCGGTGACGTCGACCGCGGCGCCGGCGAGATGCCCCGACTCCAGGGCGGCAACTAAGTCGTCGGCAACTACAAGGTCTCCGCGGCCGCCGTTAGCAAAGAAGGCGCCCGGCTTCATTGCGGCGAAGAACTCGGCATTCGCAAGACCGCGGGTCTCGGGCGTGCTGGGCATAAAGGATGCGACGATATCAGCCTCGGCCAGGCGCTCGGACAGGGCGTCCATGCCGTCCATGTCCTCAAATACAATGGGGTAGACGAGCGGATGACGCTTGATGCCGCGGACATGCGCGCCCATGTTGCGGCAGAGCGTGGCGAAGTGACCGCCAATGTCGCCCGCGCCCAGCACCAGCACATTGGCATTTTTGAGCGAGGTGACCGGGCCCAAGTCCTCCCAGCGATGCTGGCGCTGCAAGTCGTGATAGCCGGGCAAGCGCTTCATCATGGAAAGGACCATGGCAAATATGTGTTCGCTCACGGCCTGACCGTAGGCGCCGATTGAGCAAGACAGCTTGGCTTCAGCCGGCACGGTGCCGGCGGCCAAGTAATCGTCATAGCCCGCGGTCTGCAGTTGCAGCAGCTGGAGGTGCTCGCATACGGTAAGCAGGGCAGGGTCTATGTTGCCCAGGATCACGTCGGCATCGGCGACCTGCTCGCGCGTGGCGGCGTCGGAGCTCGTGTAGATAAAGTCCTCGCCCGGAGCACTCGACTCAAGAATTGCGCGATGACGGCCGTTGACGGGCAACAAAACCAGGATGTTCACAAGCAGTCCTCTCCGCTCAACCTACCAAAAAGGGACAGGTTTATTTTGGCAGGTTTTATCAGGCAAAACGTTCAAACAAAAACGCCGGATGCTAGACGAGCGTGCCCGTCAGCATCCGGCGCATCCACGGCTACCAGCTCAGCAGCTCGTAGCCGTCCTCGGTCACTACGAGCTGTACCTCGCACTGGGCCGAATCGCTGCCGTCCTTGGTGCGCACGCACCAACCATCGCCCTTGCTAATCTTGATGTCGGGCGCTCCGGCATTGACCATAGGCTCGATGGTAAAGACCATGCCCGGAGCCATGATGGTGTCCACATCGGGCGCCTCGGTGGTAAAGCCCACAAACGGGTCCTCGTGGAACTCCTTACCGATGCCGTGTCCGCCGTACTCGCGCACCACGCTAAAGCCGGCGTCTTCGACCGTCTTTTGCACGGCCTCGGCCATCACGGACAGCGGCAACCACGGCTTGACGGCCGCCAGACCCGCCTCCACGCTGGCGCGGGTGACGTCGACCAGGCGCTGGCGCTCGGCCGAGACTTCGCCGATGCAGAACATACGGCTCGAGTCGCTAAAGTAGCCGTCCAAGATCGTGGAGCAGTCCACGTTGATAATGTCGCCCTCGTGCAGCACGTCCGCATCGCAGGGGATACCGTGGCAGACCACGTCGTTGATCGAGGTGCACACGCTCTTGGGATAGCCCTCGTAGTTGAGGTCGGCCGGCGTGCCACCGTGCTCGACGGTGTAGTCGTAGATCATCTGGTCGATCTGGTTGGTGGTCATGCCCGCGGCGATGTGCTCGCCTACGTAGTCGAGCACGCCCACGTTGATGGCGGCGGAGCGCTTGATGCCCTCGATATCGGCGGGCGTCTTGTAGAGCGTGCGGGGCAGAACCTCCCAGCCCTCTTCCCACAGGCGCTCGAGGCGCTCGTCGAAGGCGCTGTGGCATTTCTTGTATTTCTTGCCGCTGCCGCACCAGCAAGCGTCGTTGCGGCCAGGCACGGGTCCTTTGTCATACATGGCTAACTTCCTTTCATTCGCAGCTAGTATAGCCCACCCACGCGTCCATAAAAGTTGCGGTGATATAGTTCCGATTTAAGCGGTTTAACAGCACAAATAGGAACTATATCACCGCAACTGATGGGGCGGGATGGCGGCACTAGCTGCTGCGTGGTTTTGCTAGTAACTCACCTGGCAGGGAATGCCGAGGGCTTGAACGCGCGCGGCAATGGCGTCGAGCACCTCGGGCGCCGCTTTAGCAAGGCCGGCGACCGGTGTCTCGCGCGCCACCGTGTAGATGGTCGCTTCCTGCGGACGAATGCGCTTGAGCGCCGCGAGCCAAGGGCCGACGTACTCCTCGCCGGTGTTGTCGATGAGCTTGCCCCGGTGCTCGCCGCTCAAAAAGATCGTCTGGATAATAACGTGACCGTCAAAGCTCGCGAACGTCTCGATCTGGTGCTCGACGTCGTAGGGGCCAACGGGCTGGTCGAGCAGCTGGATAAATGCCGGGTCGACGGTATCGAGCTTAAGAATGTTGTCGTCGACCATCATGAGCGCGTCGTGCACCTCGGGGCGGTCGGCGCGCGTGCCGTTGGAGAGCACGGCAATCTTGGTGTTGGGGGCAAGTTCGTCGCGCAGTGCGACGGCGCCGGCAATGGCCTGCGGAAACTCCGGCGCGGCGGTGGGCTCGCCGTTGCCGGCAAACGTGATCACATCGGGGAGCTCGCCCTCGGCTGCCATCTCGTGCAGCTTTGCCTCGAGTGCATCGAGCACCACGGCAGCCGTGTTATACGGCTCGTGGCAGGGGCGCTCGGCGTTGAGGCCGTTTTCGCAGTAAATGCAGTCGAACGTGCAGATTTTGCCGCTGGCCGGCATCATGTTGACGCCGAGCGAGAGACCAAGGCGACGGCTGCGAACGGGTCCAAAGATGGGGCTGGCATTCAAAAACGTAGACATAGGCATATGCTCCTCAAGACAATTGCGCCTAAGCATAGCATCGGCTCCAAAGCGAGGTGCGGGCTCTTGCTTTACAAGTTTCGTTTTTTCACGTCGCTCATGATGCCGTGCCATGAAAAGCCTCGGGTCGGGTACAGTTAATCTGTTAACAAGTCGTAAGGCAATGCGGGACCATTCAGCCGTACTGACGTGCAATTGGATGGGCATTGATGATGGGGGCACAACATGGATTTTACGGTCGAGAATGCGGGCACCACGATTGCCTGTCGCGAATATGCCGGCCCGGATGTGTCGCCTGATACTCCTGCCTTGGTGTGCGTGCACGGCGCTTGCGTCGACGGCGTCTTCTTTGACGCCATCGCCCGCGAGCTCGCCTGCGACTACCGCGTCATTGCCTACGACCGCCGCGGTTGCGGCGAGAGCAGCGACGCCGCGGACGGGCGCTACGACCTCGCCGCCCAGGCCGCCGACCTGCAGGCCGTTATCGAGCATATTGGCGCTCCGGCAAACGTGCTCGCGCACAGTGCCGGTACGCTGGTGACCCTGGAGCTTCTCCGTACAAACCCGACCATTGTCTCGAGTGCGATTCTGCATGAACCCGCCGTGACAAGCGAAGGCGCCGGCCTGGGTGCGGCCCCGGTTTTACTCGAGATGATTGCTGCGGGAAAGGTCTCGAGGGCATTACGGGCCTTCCTGGGCGCCATCGGCGATTCGGACCCTGAGGCTCCCAAGCTAACCGAGGCAGAAGCCAAGCATGCCCTGCGCAACGGCCGCAGTTTCATGGCAAACGAATACGAGACCACTATGACCTACGTTCCCGATTGGAATCGCGCCCGCGCATCGAAAACGGTGGCCGCCGTATTCCTGGGCGAGCTCTCGATTGGCACGCCCCGCGAGGCGGGCACGAGGACAGCAACTGAGCTCTTGGACTGTCCGCTCGTAACGGTTCCCGGCGCGCACAACGGGCTGCGCGATCGCCCGACAGCGACCGCGCAGGCTGTCCGCGGGATCTTGGGGCTCTAGCGGCCGAATCATCAAACGGGCTTCTTTCGTAGACGTTTCGGCTGTGTTAACAAAGGTGCTCAAAACCCAACGTCTGCGGCTTCAGCCCTACCGTCTGCCAACTCATGAAAAAGAAACGGTATTCACGTGTGTACCTGCATCGACAAGGTGCTACCCTTGTAACATTTGGAACCCACCGCTACCATGCGAAACTATCGAAAGGGCCCCATATGCTCAATAATCACGAGGCCAATCTAACCGACGAGGAGGCTGCCGCCGAGGTCGCCCGTGTCGCGAAGACCTACCCCGTGGTACGTTTGCTGTCGGCCGATCAGATTAAGAGCGAGCCTAACTGCCTACTCGCCGGCGATCGGTGCCCTTGTCTGCGTCAGTCGAGCCTTGAGGCCTTGACAGATTCCGATGAGGTGTCGGAGCAACTGCTCAACGATGGCGTTGAGTACCGCGCCCATCTGCGCCCCCTGAAGGTCGAGGGCGAGCCTCATGTCCTGCTGATGGTGCGTCCGATCGATGAGCAAGAGGCTGCAGAAGAGGACCTTGTCTACACCGATGTGCTGACGAGTGTGCACAATCGCCGGTATTACGAGGAAAAGCTTCGCGGCGCCCGTATGAATGCCGGCGTTGCGATGATCGACCTTGATGATTTTAGGGTCTTCAACGATACGTGTGGCCGTCATGCCGGCGACCTTGCGCTCGGTGCTGTGGCGACAGCCATACGCAGCGGAATTCGTTCGACTGACGAGCTTGTGCGCTATGGCTGCGACAAGTTTGTGGTTGTCATGCCCAATATTCCCTCCGATGACTTCGCCCGTCGCCTGCATCAGGTGTCCGATGCCGTTCGTGCCACGATTATTCCGGGCCATGAGTACATGAGCTTGACGGCATGTGTTGGTGGCGTTCGCATTCATGGCGAGACGGTCGATGAGGGCGTTGGCCGCGCTGTCCAGTTATTGAACCGCGCTAAGGCAAAAGCCGGTACGGTCGTGACCGATGCCGATTCCATCGAGGCCTTCCAAAGCGAAAAGCCTTTGGTGCTTATTGTCGATGACTCCGAAATGAACCGAGTCATTCTCAACGAGATGCTCAGGGACGAGTACTGCATCCTCGAGGCCGATAACGGTCGTACGGCGCTCGACATGGTCGACCGCTATGGCGATGAGTTGTCGCTCGTGCTGCTGGACATTGTCATGCCGGGCATAAGCGGCTTTGAGGTGCTGGCCGATCTGTCGCGCCGAACGGGTATCGACAATCTGCCTGTCATCATGATTTCGAGCGAAGATTCCGATGATATGGTTCTGCGCGCGTACGAGCTGGGCGCCTCGGACTATATCAACCGCCCGTTTGACTCCCGTATCGTGCGCCGCCGTGTAAGCAACACCATCCGCCTGTACGCCAAACAGCGCCGCCTGACGAGCCTGCTGTCCCAGCAGTACAACGAGCGCGTCAAGAACAGTCGCATGCTCATCGACATCATGGCCGGCGTCATGGAGCTTCGCAACGGCGAGAGCGGCAGGCACGTTACGAACATCGAGAAGCTGACCGAGCTGCTGCTTGGCTATCTGGTCCAGCGTAGCGGCACGATCTCCCTCGACAATGAGGAACGCTCCACGATCGCCCTGGCTTCGGCGCTGCACGATATCGGCAAGATGTCGATTGACGATGCGATCCTCAACAAGCCCGGGCGCCTCACGCCCGAGGAGATTATGAAGACGCATACCACGATTGGCGCCAACATGCTGCTCGAGCTGGGCAGCCATCACGCCGGCAATGCGCTTTTGGAATATGCGTACCAGATTGCGCGTTGGCACCACGAGCGCTGGGACGGCAGGGGTTATCCCGACGGTCTTAAGGGCGACGATATCCCCATCGCCGCGCAGGTGGTTTCGGTGGCTGACGTGTACGATGCACTGACGAGCGTGCGCGTATACAAGGACGCTATCCCGCACGAGGAGGCGATCCAGATGATCCTGGACGGTAAGTGCGGCACCTTTAACCCGCTGCTGCTCGATTGCCTGCTCGAGGTGCAAGATCAAATTGCCGAGACGTTGGCACGCCCCGCCGACGTCGTCGCGTTTCCCACGATTTAGTTTGACCAAAGGAGTTTTTAATCCATGATTTCCATGCGTGAGGCGTATGAGAAGATCGGCGCTAATTATGACGACGCGTGCGCTCGGCTGATGGGCGGGGAAATGCTTGCCCGCTTTGCCCTCAAGTTTTTGGATGACGAGAGCATGGACAAGCTGGAGGCCGCCATGGCGGCAGGAGACGCCGAAGGTGCGTTTATGGCAGCGCACACGCTCAAGGGCGTGAGCCAGAACTTGGGATTCGATAATCTGTTCGAGCCGGCGGTCGTGGTGACCGAAGCGCTGCGCGGTGCCGATACTGTTGACGGCGCTCGTGAGGGAATGCATGCGCTGCAGCAGCAATATGCGGCCACAATGTCGGCCTTACGCGAGGCGGCTGAATAAGAGCTTACGTGCATTGTGATGACTATGAGCGTGGATAATCTCCCGTTTTAGGCCCGGTGGCGGTCTCAAAGTGGGAGATTATCCACGCTCGTTCGGTAAGTGTCCAAAAATTCACTCTCGCGCACTGGCGGGGCTTTCCGCATGCAATCCATATCGTTGTTCGATAAACTATTCGGATAACGATAGATTCGATGAGGGTGAGTGTATGTCCAACAGCGTTCAGCGTATGGCCAAGGCGGGCGAGACTGTAAGGAAGCTTGGCTTTTGCATGGCGGTCGTTTTTGCGGGAATGCTCGTCGCTTTTGCCGCGTTGGTTGTTTACGTGATCTGGTATGCGGTTGCAAACGTTGTTTCTGTCGATTCTTTCGGTGTCGTGACGCTTCTCGATGGCGGGAGCATCGTTATCCCAAGCGGGCTGTGCCTGGCACTCGTCGTGAGTGTTTCGCTTGTCGTTTTGTGCGGAATCAGCCGTGACATTTCGCGGGGCGTATCGCCCTTTACCAGGGCGCATGTGCGGCTTATCCGTGTTCTCGCGCTTGCCTTTGCTGTTAACGCCGCGGTTTCGCTTGTTGGTGCCTATGGATCGGTCAATCTTACCATTGGTGGGCTGGAGCTTTGCGTCGTGCCTCATTCCTTCGTTATCGCGATTTGCCAGGGCGTTGCCTTTGACGCGGGGTCGCTTATCGGCGCGGCCGTCTGTTTGTTTGTCTCGGTGATCTGGAGCTATGCCTCGCTGCTCCAGGAGCAGTCTGACGAGCTTGTGTAGGAGGAAACATGAGCTATCTCATCATCGAGCTTGAGACGCAGCTGCTTAAGACCGGAAAGACCAGCTCTGATCTGATTCGTGCCACGGGGCATACTCCGGCTAATATTTCTAAGCTAAGAAACGGAAAAATTAAAGCTATTCGTCTTAAGACGCTTCTTGAAATCTGTGATGAGCTTGATTGTCAACCGGGAGATATTATTCAGCGCGTGAGCGAGAAAGAGCTCGAGGAACTTATTGTCGAGCGCGCGAAGAATGCCGTGAGGCAGATGCGGGATGGCAGAGGCAATGAGGCGTCGCTTCCGACATCGGTCTTCGCTGTAGATTTGAGCGACGAGTAGCATAAAAAGAACAACTATAACGAAATATCAGTGTAACGGAACCCGTGTCTAACACGGGTTCTTTGTTTATTAATTATCTTGACAAATATAAGTTATCGGCAAACAATAACATCAAGAACGAACGATAAAAGAAAGGAGGAACGATATGAGCTGGATTGTAAAGCCGAGTTATGTGGACCCCGGTGGTGGGTGCAACGGTTACTGCAAGGCATTCTGTGGAGCACGCGTCTGCGTCAATAACTGCAGCAAAAACTTGTGTGTTGTTAATTTCTAGCAGTTGCAGCTGCTGCCAGGCGACAGTCTGGCAGCAGCGGTTTTGTTATCAAGCAGAATGGGAGGCCAATGAGCGCATCAGCGATAAAGCTATCAAAGGTGTCAAAGCGCTATGGAAAACGGTGTGTGTTGCATGACGTTTCCTTCGAGGTGAATCAGTCTGAACTTTGCGCCCTTGTTGGTGCAAACGGGGCGGGCAAAAGCACGCTTATTAAAATAGTGCTGGGCCTCTGTGAGCCATCGTCGGGGAGCGTGGAGCTCTTTGGAGGCAAGTCGAAAAAAGAGCTGAGCCTGATGCGTACGCGTGTCGGCTATGTGCCAGATTCCAGCGGAGCATACCAATCCCTCAGTGCGGTGGAGAATCTTCGGATCCGATGTGCGGAATGGGGGCTCGATGAGACACGTGAGGTTCCTCGCGTCTTGGGCCTAGTCGGGCTGGACGTCGATGAGAAAAAGAGCGTGAGCAGTTTTTCTCTGGGAATGAAACGGCGACTGGATATAGCTACGGCTTTGTTGGGCGACACCGATGTACTAATTTTCGATGAGCCGGCAAATGGGTTGGACCCGCTGGGCATCGAGAGTATATGGGCCCTTATCGGCCGATTGAATCGAGAACAGGGTAAGACCATGCTCATCTCTAGCCATGATTTGGATGAGCTGGCATCGGTTGCAACAAGTTGCGTGTTTATTCATGACGGTGAACTGCTGAAAAAGGAATCGATGGATGTCATAAGGGATGAGGCGTCGTCCCTAAAAGAATATTACAGGCGCTTGATGAACGCGGTCTCGCTATGAAGCGGGCGATCCATCCCATAAAGGCAGATATGATGCGTCTACACAGGATGTTTCCGGCGCAGTTTGGTCTTACGCTTATGTTGGCGTGCGGTCTTCTCTTCGGTGTTTTTCTAAATAACGGAGCAACGTTGCTAGGCTTTGGCTATGGCGTTTGTGGGGAGGATATTGGTTTCCTCTGGAATGCAATCGATCCTTCTGCGCCTGATGAGTCCCTTGCGCGCAGCGCTTTTGCCGGTACATCCCTGTTCGTTCCACTCATCGTTTGTTTGGTGCTTTTACAGGAGCATGGCTATAAAGAGGGATACCGAATTTCTTCAGCAAGAGGTCTCGCCCGCTTTAATGGGGCTCTGGCACATGTGCTTTCGTCTGCTTTAATAGTCGGTGCAGCTTATAGCGCACTTTGCCTTCTTTTGTTTGCAATAGCCATAATGCGTGGGGGGCAAAACTACACGCACGGCATGCTGGCTGCATTTTTGCCTGCGATGATAATCAACGCCGTATTGGTGATATCGGTTGCGTTGGAGACGATGACCATCTATCGGATTACAGGCAGCGCTGTATTGAGCGGGGCTGTAATAATAATTGGATTTGTCATGAGCTTGACGCTCTACGGAACCTTCCTTCAGGCACCTATACCATCCTTGCGATGGATCTTCCTCCTTCCGGGGCCGTACCTTGGAGCCGGATGCGCCCTTGGGTATAGCGATATGGGGCAGCTGACGCTTCTGGGATATGGCGTGGCAGCTGGCTGTCTATCGGTATTGATTTACGCTCTCGTGACCTGTCGTGTCGGAGGTGTGCTCAATGGCTCGTCAGATTAAAAGGTTCCTCCATTCAGAATTGATGCATGTGAGCGAATGGACGTACGTCTTAATCCTGGCAATTTATGCGTGTATGGTGATATTGCAGCTTAATTCTTTCCCGATGTGGTTCTGTAGCCTCCGCGAGGGCAGTTTTTTGGGCTTTTTCCCAGACCCGACGCTTAAACTGTCGGCAGAGGACGCCCTTCTATTTGGTAATGCAGAGGTTTTTCGCGGCTTGCTGTTCAATGTGGCCCCGTTGGCTCATGCATTGTTCTTTCCGCTTGTCGCGCCTTGCGTTGTCCCACGCTTTGTCAGTTCGAGCTTTGTCGAGGAACCGTGGGGGCTGTCGGAGGCTCGGGGAGGGAAGCGGGCGTGCGTTACCGTTGCGCGAGCGATGCTGTCTTCTTTCGCCCTATTGGGCGCGTTTATCCTGTCAAGTGTCGTTTTGTACTGTCTTAACTGCGCAATCGTTTTGGATGCTCAACAGTATTTCAACCTGAATATGTTTTGCGATCGACTTCTTCTGGCGAGTGCGGTCTGCCTTGCATACGTGGTCTCTTGCGTGATCGTTGTTTCCTATTTTGGATCCGGCTTCGGTCCTATTGGCATGCTGTTGCTTGTCAACGTCGTAACGATCTACATACAGGTCGGAGCCAATTCCATGCTTCCGTTTCCGTCCTCGATGCTCATGTGGATTTGCGGCGTGACCCCGTTGGAGGATAGTCAATGCACCTCGATTTTAATTGACTGCCTGATTAACGTAGCAAGCGTTCTTGCCATTTGCTTTACCGTCGACCAATTGCGGTCGAGATTTCTTTGATTGTTTGTGAGGGATAATCATATGAGGCCGTCTCAATACAACTTGATTGAAAACCACGGCGAAAGAACGCTGGTGATGAATGCGAAGACCGGTGCGATCCTTTCGTTGGATAAACAACATGCAGAAAGTATGTGCCGCATGGTATCGGGAACCGAATGGGAG
Organism: uncultured Collinsella sp.; assembly: GCA_900549345.1. GTDB lineage: Bacteria > Actinomycetota > Coriobacteriia > Coriobacteriales > Coriobacteriaceae > Collinsella. The sequence goes on along the minus strand of UROC01000010.1, from coordinate 18,713 downwards.
CCAGATGAATTGCGCGAAGCGTTGCTTCAAGGAGGAATGCTGTTAGAAGATGATCGTGACGAAAAAGAGGAAATGAAGGCGATAGGCCGTCTTCTTCGATTTTCCAATCGCTCTCTAGGCATGACGATAGCCCCGACATTGGAGTGCAACTTCTGTTGCCCATACTGTTATGAAAAAGGACAACGCAAAACGACAATGACTCCGGAGGTTGAAGACCGGCTTGTCTCATTCGTGAAGGAGCGTTCACGGGGGCTGAGCGAGCTTGAGATCGGTTGGTATGGTGGAGAGCCGTTGCTGCAAGTCGATATAATTCAGCGGCTTACGGAGCGTATAAAGGCGATCCTTAATCCAGAGTGCTCCTATTCGGCATCCATCGTTACAAATGGATATCTTCTGACGCCAGAAGTGGCCGAGACTCTCGCGGCTTGTGACGTCAAGATGGCTCAAATAACCTTGGACGGGTCTCGAAAGGACCACGATTCTCGGCGGTTCTTGCGGAACGGACAGCCGACGTACGATGCGATTCTAGACAACGTTTCTAAAGTCACGCATCTGTTGGATATTTCTATCAGGTGCAATGTCGATGCCCATAACATTGTCGGTGCTAGCGATTTGCTGAATGCACTCGAGGAAAAGGGCCTTAAAAACAAGGTTGGATTCTATCTGGCGCCTGTCGACAATATTAACGATACGTGCCCAAGTGACAGTAGTTGTTTTTCGATGGAGGCGTTTTCTCAGGAAGAGTTGGACTTTTATAGTCATGCAGTTGATAGGGGGTTCTACGTTGACCTGACGGTGCGCTTTAATCCGGCTATTTGTGGTGCCGTTTGTGCAGGGTCGTTTGTAGTGGATCCGGAGGGCTATCTTTATAAATGTTGGGACGAAATCGGGATGCGTGAACGCTGCGTCGGTACGCTTGCCGAAGGGCCGAGGATGAATGCTCAGCTGGTCCAATGGCTAAACTATGAGCCGAGCGATCATGAGTGTGAAGAGTGTTTTGCCTATCCCTCATGCATGGGAGGTTGCCCTAATCACGCTCTTCATGGAGGGTCAAAACAGTGCGTATCTCAAAGGTATCAGGTGCGCCAACGATTGATTTTGACCGAGAAGGCTCAGCGATTGCTTTCGGAACTGGATTCAGCTCATGTTTAATCTCTGCGCAAGAACAATAATCAAGAATCCAAAGTATATAACCTATCTTCTAATGTGCCTGCTCTCGCTTATGGTTGGTCTCGCAATTCCTTTTCTGACGGGACAACTGGTCAACAACTTTGTCGGTGTCGCGCGAGATGGGGAAAGCGCAATCGCCATCGGCGCTGGGATAGCAGCGCTGGGTATTGTGCGAGCCGGTTTGAATTGCGTCAGTGAGCTGGTCTATGTCGATCTGCAAACACATGTGGGATTTGCATTGAATGAAGAGGTGATAAGTCACGTTCAAAGGCTACCACGGGCCTTCTTTTCTAATTTTGATGCCTCATATTACAACCAACAGATTAATCATGACGCTAACGATTTGGTGATATTTGTTATAAACGCAAGTGTCCAAAGCGTGAGCAATATAGTGACGTTGCTTGTGGTGTTTGTTGTCCTGGCGACCATAAACGGTCGCCTGGCAATGCTGTGTATGGCTCTTGGCATAATAGGTGGCGCGGTCTATTCGCTTTTCAAAAAGTGTTTGTTCGCAAGAAGTTTCGAGGCTCAAGAGCAGGAGGCTCGATTCTTTTCCGATCTGGAGAAGCAGCTTAGCAACGCACAATTTATCCGCAGACATGTTCTATTCGAGGTTTTCAAGCAAAGGCTTGAGCACTCTTTTGCAGAGCTATATCGTTGCGTTTATCAGAACCAGCAAATTAATGCGACCTTTACGTTTGCCAACACTGTCGTCACATCTTTGGCACAGGGTGGAATCTTGATCCTGGGCGCAAAGGAAGTTCTCGACGGCAATTTGCTGCCCGGCTATCTTATGACGGCGCTAAGCTATTACTCCTATTATTCTTCGGCTATTGAATTCTTCCTTGCGCTGGGCAAGGACTATCAAACGTCAAAAGTATCCTACGAGCGTTTGCGGCGCTTGCTGGACATGCCAGAGGACTCAAATGGGGCCATTATCCTCGCCGATGTTTACGAGGTGAGCTGTTCCGAGCTGGCGTATAGCTATCCTGGGTCTGAAAAAACCGCGTTCAGAGACATTCGAGCTTCTTTGGAAAAAGGAAAGGTATACGGAATCGTTGGGCCGAACGGTTCCGGTAAGAGCACGCTGCTGGATGTGATAAGCGGTTGCGATCCAGAAAACTGCAAGGGTGATATTTGGATTAACGACAAGCCCCTGAGCTCTCTGGACCGTTATGCGCTGCGGAAGCGCAATATCGGGATTACTGAGCAGGAGCCGCCCCTGACCGAGGGGTCGATACGGGACAATTTAACTCTTTGCTGCAGAAGCACTGAAGAGCGTGACCTTGAGAGCCTCATTGAGAGAATGGGGCTTAAAAAGATGGTCGATTCAAGTGGTGGACTTGATGTCGAGCTGGACGATAAGCAGAACAACATTTCAGGGGGGGAGAAACAAAAAATAGCGATAATTCGCCAGCTGCTGAAAAACCCGGACGTGATGATGTTTGATGAGCCGACATCTGCACTTGACAGTCAGAGCAAGCAGGCGTTTATCGAAATCATTAAGGAAAGAAAAGGGCGACATATCACGTTCATCGCTACGCATGACCCTGTGCTTATTTCGGCATGCGATGAGGTGATTGAAATTGCCTGACGGGTTAGTGGGCCTAGCATATCAAATACAGGGGGGGGGCGGGCACCGTAGTTGGTGTCCGCCCCCCCCTGGCATGGATGGTTTTAGCCGGTGTGGTTCGTAAGCTAACGAGCCTGCTTTACCTTGGCTGCCGCCTCTACAAACGACTTCCACAGGTTGAAGTCGGTCTCGAGCGTTTGCCAGGTGTACTCGGGGTGCCATTGCACGCCCAAGCAGAATGGTTGGCCTTCGACCTCGATGCACTCGGGAACGCCGTCGGTTGCCTTGGCGACCAAACGCGTGCTCTTGCCCAGACGATCGACGCAGCAGTGATGTGCCGAGTTGGTCTGGATCAGCCTGTGCCCGCCAAGCGCTCGCTCCAGCAGCGAGCCCGGCACGACCTCGACGGGATGCACGGGGTCGTTGAGCACGTGGGTATGGCGCCACTGAGTGCGGCCCTCGCGAGCGCCCAGGCTCGGCACGTCCATGCACAGGGTGCCGCCGGTGGCGACATTGAGCAGCTGCGTGCCGCGGCAGGTGGTAAAGAGTGGCTTTTTGGCGCGGAGCACCTCGTTAACCAGCTTAAACTCAAAACGGTCGCGAATCTCGCAGCACAGTGTGGGGTCGTAGGGGCGCTCGTCGCCCCAGCGCTTGGGGTTGACGTCCGGGCCGCCGGGAATAGCGATGCCGTCGGCGATATCGACGTAATGACGGATAACCTCAATGTCCTCGGTGATGGACATCTGCAGCGGCAGGCCGCCGGCGGCAAGAATGGCATCGACAAAGACACTTGCGATTTCCTCGTTGGGGGAGAGCGTCTCGCTCAAAAACGGCTTTGCCTCTTCCCAACGCGGTGCGACGAGGATGAGTGGGCGGTCGGCGGGGTCGACGTTGACATGCGGGGTGTAGGACGATGAAGTGCGGGTTCCAATCATGGGCGTGGCTTTCGAATCCGGGTGGACATGGCGCAGGGGCGGCGCGGGGCAAACGCTGTTGATGAATTTGCCCCGCGTGGCAATTGGGCTAGTGGCCTTTGATGGAGTTGAGGAAGTCCTGGGCGCGCTTGGTCTGGGGATGGTCGAAGAACTCGTCGGGCGTGCCGGTCTCTACAATCTGTCCATCGGCCATAAACACGACGCGGTCGGCCACGCGGCGGGCAAAGTTCATCTCGTGCGTAATCACGATCATCGTCATGCCCTGCTGGGCCAGACGGACCATGACCTCGAGCACCTCGTTGATCATTTCGGGATCGAGGGCGCTCGTGGGCTCGTCGAAGAGCATGGCCTTGGGCTGCATGGCAAGCGAGCGGGCGATGGCCACGCGCTGCTGCTGACCGCCCGAGAGCTGAGCGGGCACCTTGTCGGCCTGTTCGGCAACGCCCACGCGGCTCAGCAGGTCCATGGCGCGCTCGCGGGCCTCGTCCTTGGACACGCCCAGCACGTCGACCGGTCCCAGCATGACGTTCTGCAGCACGGTCATATGTGCGAACAGGTTGAACTGCTGAAACACCATGCCTAGCTCGGCGCGCATGCGGGCAAGATCCTTGCCTTCCTGCGGCAGGGGCTCGCCCTCGATGAGGATCTCGCCCGAGTCGATGGTTTCCAGGCGATTGATGGTGCGGCACATGGTCGACTTGCCCGAGCCCGAGGGGCCGATCACCACGACGACTTCGCCGCGGTCGACCGAGAGATTGATGTCGTTGAGGACGTGTAGATCGCCATAGTGCTTATCGACGTGTCTGAGCTCGATCAGCGGCTGATTGCCGGTGGAAGAGGTGCTCTGTGCCATGGTGCTCGGCTCCTTATGACTCGAAATGGTAAAAGCGTTAGCGGATGATCGTCGCGCCGGTCTTGTGCGAAACGTAGACAGCGGCCTTGTTGATCGCGACGTTGATGAGGATGTAGATGACCGCGATAACCAGGTAGACCGACACGAGGGCGTCGTAGTTGGTAATGAGCACGCGGGCATTTTGCATGAGGTCGGGGTAGCTCACCACGTAGGCGACGGTGGTGTCTTTGACTACGACCACGAGCTGCGAAATCAACGACGGAATGATAAAGCGAATCGCCTGCGGCAACACGATTTTAAAGGTGATTTTAGCCTTGGAGAGACCGAGTGCCTGGGCGGCCTCGACCTGACCGCGCGGCACGGCGTTGACGCCGGCACGGAAGATCTCGGCCAGTACGCCGGCCGCAGCGAGCGCGACGGGAAGCGTGAGCATCCAAAACGACGGCAGCGCGATCTTGTACTGGGGCAGCACCAAAAAGAAGAAGTAGATGAACAGAAGGCTCGGCACGCCACGGAAGAAATCGGTGAGCACGCGGCAGACCAGCTGCAACGGCTTGATGCCGCTCGTGCGGCCGAGCATAAGGGCTAAGCCCAGTACCAGCGCAATGACGCCAGCGGTGAGTGCGACTTTAACGGTGCCCTCAAAACCGGCAAGCAGGAACTTCCAGGTGGTGAGGTGCGTAAAGAAGTACCAGTAATGGACCGAAAGCTGGCCGGTCACGTAAAAGCGCTGCAGTACCAGAGCGATGAGCGCGGCCACGGCAACAAGTGAGATGGCGGTGCCGACGCGAATCTTGGCGCGCATCTTGGGGCCGGGAGCCTCGTAGAGCGCATCGCGCATGGTAAGTGCAGGGGAGGAATGTTTGCTCATCGGAGGATCCTCACCTTCTTATCGATGTAGTTGCCAATGTGGCTCACCACAAAGGCTGTGCCCAGGTAGCCGAGCGCCGAGATAAAGAACGCGGCGACGCCGCCGAGCGAGCGCGTGTTGATGTAGCTCACCACGCCGGTGAGCTCCTGCGGTTTAAGCGGCACCTGGCTGCCGAGCGCGGTGGTGAGCATGACGGCGATAAAGAGGTTGGTCATGGGCAGCACGCTCGAACGCAGCGCCTGCGGAATCACGATCTTGGCGAGGATACGGCTGAAGCTCATGCCCAGCGAGCGGGCGGCTTCCACTTGGCCGACACCGACGGTGTTGATGCCGCTCATAAAGTTCTCGGAGCCAAAGGCAGAACCCAAGAGCACTGTGGCGACGATGACGCAGGTGCGGTAGGGCAGGACGACCTTGAGCGGCGGCAGCGCATAGACGACGATGATGAGTAGCGCGATGCCGGGGATGTTACGGAAGACCTGGACATACAGGTCGCCAAAGACGCGCAGCGGCTTGAGCGGCGACACGCGCATCACGGTGACGGCGACGGCCAGCACCATGGCGATGGCAAACGACTCAAGCGTCATGCCCCAGGTTGCTAGCAGGGCGTCGATATAGTTCTGGCCATAGAGCGACCAGAGCTCGGAGAGACTCATGCGGACCTCCCGCCGATAAGGAAAGGGGCTCCCGTGTGTACGGAAGCCCCGACAACTCAGTGAGGAAACAGTTTAGCGCAATAAAGCGCATCGTGCGTTTCCGTATGGTTTCGTAGCGGCCGTTACTAGGCGTATTACCTAGGCGCCGATCTCGGGTAGCTCGGGAACATTGGTGTCGCCCGTACGGTCGCCGATGCAGATCTGCCACAGCTTGGTCCAGGTGCCGTCGTCCTCGATCTTCTTAAGGAAGTCGTTGACAAAGGTGACGCCGTCGGAATCGAGCGGCAGGCCGATACCATAGGGCTCCTTGCTGCCGAAGGGCTTGCCGGCGATCTTGTACTTACCGGGCTCGCGGACCAGGGCGCTCTGCTGCATGTTGTTATCGATGACGTAGGCGTCAACGCGGCCCTGCTGGAGTGCCTGGCGGGCCTCCTCGTCGGTCTTGAACTCCTGCTGGCTGGCCTTGGGGGCGAACTCCTCCAGGATGGCGGGGCCGTTGGAGCCGGACTGGACGGCGACGTTCTTATCGGCCAGGTCGTCGACGCCCTTGATGTCGTCGTTATCGGTGAGCACCAGGATGGCCTGCTGGGTGTAGTAGTAGGGACCGGCGAAGGAGACGAGCTTCTTGCGCTCGTCAGTGATGGTGTAGGTGGCAAAGACAGCGTCGACTTGGCCGTTCTGCAGGACGGACTCGCGCGTGTCCGAGGTCACCTGGGTGATCTCGACCTTGTTCTCGCCCAGGATGTAGTTGGACAGGAGCTGTGCGATACCGGCGTCGAAGCCGCGGGTCTGACCGTCTTTCTCGTTGAGGAGGGAGAAGAGCGTGGAGGTCTGAACGCCACCGATCTTAAAGACGCCGGCGTCCTTGACGGCCGTGGCCCAGGTGCTGGCGGCGATGGCGTCGTCATCGGCCTTGGGGCCGTTGTCGACGAGCTTGTCGAATGCCTTTGCGTCGAGCGTGGTGGAAACCTCGGTATCCTCGGAGCTCTTGGAGGAGGCGGCGGAACCCTTGTCGGCCTCGGCGCTGGTGTCGGAGCAGCCGGCAAGACCAAGGCCGGCGACGGTTGCGAAGGTGGCGGCGACAAAGCCGCGGCGGTCGAGAACGACCTGCTGGGAGAGGTTTTTGCTCATGGTAGAACACCTTTCTCAATAAAATCCCTAGCGGTTGAGTAGAGTTATACCCTATCGCGCTCAAATGGGTCAACACGAAATAACTCAGAAACATACTTGCCTTATGGGTTATTGTACCTGCCAAAAAGGGACAGACACCTTTGTGGCGGTTCTGGCCGATGCAGCGGCATGCCTTGCTGTTTTGTCTCGATCTGTAACATCTGCAGCCATTTTTGCCGAGTAACTGTTACAGATTGAGATTATCTCCTCACCGGGATTCGAATGTCTCGATCTGTAACAGTTAGACGGGCAAAAGGTCTCTATCTGTTACAGATTGAGACAAAGGTCAGGGACTAAGACGTCTTGTCTAGATCTATAACAGTTAGACGGGAATTCGGGCCATAGATGTTACAGATTGAGATAATCGCGTCGCGAAAATAAAAACCTCCGCAGGGGTTCATTCCCTTGCGGAGGTTTTCTTACTCGTTGAGTAGCCTTACGGCTTCAGCGGCCATGTTCTCGACCGTCATGCCGTTCTGCGCGAGCAGTTCGTTGGGGTCGTAGCGGTCGGGGAAGCCCTTGGCGATGCCAAAGGTGCGCGTGCGCAACGGCGTGCATGCCAGATAACATGTCACGCGCTCGCCCCAGCCGCCGTCCAAGATACCGTCCTCGAGGGTGACGACAACGCGATGCTCGGCGGCAAGGCTGTCGAGGAACTCGCGGTCGAGCTCGGTTGCAAAGCGCGGGTTGACGAGCGTGGCCTCGATGCCGTACTCGGCGGTCAGACGGTTTGCCACGCGCTCGCCCAGCTCAAAGAAATCGCCGAGCGCGAGCACGGCCACGTCGCGACCCTGGCGCACCACGTTGTAACGAACGGCGCCGTAATCGGCGTCCTCGGCAGGCGCCAAGTCGGGGCGGCTTACCAAGCCAATGCCCGGCACGCGAATCGCCACGGGATGCTCGCGGTGATCGAGCGACCAGCTCAGCATGGACAGATATTCCTCCATGCAGGCCGGCGCCAAGTAGTGCATGTTGGGAAGACCGCCCAGCATGGAAATATCAAAGAACGAGAGGTGCGTCTCGGATGTGGTGCCAAAGATCGACGCGCCAAATACCAGGATGGTTGCCGGGGCGTCGTTGAGGCACAGGTCGTGCCACAGTTCGTCGTAGGCGCGCTGCAAAAACGTGCCGTACACACCAAAGACTGGCTTGGCGTCCGAGCGTGCAAGCGCGGTGGCAAAGGTCACAGCGTGCTCCTCGGCAATGCCCACATCGACGAACTGTTTGCCGGCGGCAGCGCGAAGCTCGGGTGTAAAGCCCATAATGTAGGGCGTGGCGGCCGTGATGCCCACGACCTGCGGATCGCGCTCGATGGCGGCGCTGAGCGCCTCGCCCGTAATGTCGGCGTAGGTGCGCGGCGCAGGCTCGCTCGGATGGCCCGGGCAGAGCTTTCGGCCGGTCGCCATGTCAAAGGGGCCTACGTGATGCCAGCGCTCGGGGTCGTTCTGGGCCGGCTCAAAGCCCTTGCCCTTGGCGGTGGAGACGTGCAGCACAATGGGATGATCGATATTGCGTAGTTCCTGCAGCGCGTCGACTAGGGCCAACACGTCGTTACCGGCGTCCAGATAGCGGTAGTCGAGCCCCATCGCGCGGAAAACATTGCGCTCACAGGTGCCGTTGCTGGCGCGCAGCTCGGCCAGATTGCGATAGAGGCCACCGTGGTTCTCGGCGATGGACTGGTCGTTATCGTTGACGATGATGATCAGGTTGCTATCGAGTTCGGCGGCATTGTTAAAGCCCTCAAACGCCAAACCGCCCGAAAGCGAGCCGTCGCCGATGATGGTGATGACGTTGTATGTATCCCCCGCCAGGTCGCGAGCGTGCGCTAGGCCGCAGCCCAGGCTCACCGATGTGGAGGTGTGGCCCATGGCGAACAGGTCGTGTTCGGACTCGTCGGGATTGGCAAAGCCAGAAGCCTCGCCATAACGCTCCGGATCGATATAGGTGTACGCGCGCCCAGTCAGCGCCTTGTGGGCGTAGGTCTGGTGTGACACGTCAAAGACAATTTTGTCGGTGGGGGAGTTAAACACGCGATGGAGCGCGACCGTAAGCTCAACGACGCCCAGGTTGGGGGCAACGTGCCCGCCGACGGCGGCGGAGCTTTCGAGGATGGCGTGGCGGATCTCGCCGCAGAGCAGCGGAAGCTCGGCGCGATCGAGAGCCTTGACGTCCTCGGGCGTTGTCGTTTGCGTAAGCAGCATCGTTGTGGGTTACTCCATGCGAATCGAGCGCCGGCGCTCCCTCGGCCGGCACAATTGCACAAGACAGTCTCGCACATTTTGGCGTTTGATATGTGACGGCGGCGCGGTAATTCGCCAACTGGTGGGGCAAAACGTTTTGTCCGATGCCATACTGATGTGTTCCATGATGTTTTTATCGATTGTGCACAGGCCGTGGCTTGTCGCCGTGGGCCGCTGGAAGGAGGCAGCATGTCCAATACCGTTCGTGCCGAGAGTATCGCGCGCGAGGTCGACAATGCCGCCCGTCAGCTGGCCCAGGCGGGCCGCTTGGACCTGACGTGTGAGTTTATCCAGCATGGCGACGTGACGGTCTATGCGCATGTGACCTCGGTGGCGCGGGCGAGCCTGTCTTTTGCCGAGCACCTGGGCCGTGTTGGCATTTCGGTCGACCGCGCCTCGCTGCTGCGCGGGGCCCTGCTGCACGATTACTTTCTCTATGACTGGCACGACCCCGACCCAAGCCATCGGCTGCATGGCTTTCGCCACCCGTTTTTTGCCCTGGCACGTGCGGAGGAGGATTTTGAGCTGACGCCGCGCGAGCGGAATATCATCGCGCGCCATATGTTTCCGCTGGTGCCGGTGCCGCCGACGTGTCGTGAGGCTTGGATTGTATGCCTGGCCGATAAATGGTGCGCGCTGCGTGAGACGGTCGCCGGCCGTCTGCCGCGCAAAGGCGGCGCGAACGATTTGAACGAGGGCTCGAGTGACGGCTCGAGCAAAGATTCGAGCGAAAAGAGGAGGGGGTAGACGGTGGGGACCGCGATCGACATGGCATTTGACGGCGCGACGCTTGCCGCCTGTCCGCTCTCGGCACTGGTGCTCTCGTTTGCCTTCTACGGGTTTTGCGGCTGGGCGTGGGAGTCGACGGTCTGCGCCATGCTCAATCACGGGCGATTTGCCAACAGTGGATTTTTGCTGGGGCCGTGTTGTCCTATCTATGGTGTGGGCGGCATAGCCTGCTGGCTGCTGTTGCGCGGAATTCCTGACGCGTCGAGCCAGTTTGTCGCTGCAGCGCTCGTATGCAGCGTGATTGAGTACAGTGTGGGCGTGCTGTTGGAAAAAACAACGGGCGCTCGCTTTTGGGATTACTCGCACCTGCCGTTTAATTTGCACGGACGCATCTGTCTGTACTGGGCCTGCGCGTTTGGCTTGGGTGCGTTGTGTATTTGTCGTTTAGTGGAGCCGGCGGTGTTGGGCCTGCTCGGCCATCTGCCGGTGCTGATTGTGCGGCTGTCCGCCTTTATCGTCGCGGTCGCGATGATGGTCGACGCGGTGTGCTCTTTGGCCAGCTGGCGCCGCCTGTCCGATCAGCTGGAGCGCGTTCGGGCCGACCTTGCCGACCGCATCAACGAATCGCTTGCCGATGCGTCCGACTCTATGCTCGAACGTATTCCCGATTCGGCAATCGACTCGGTGGCACAGACGCATATCCGCAGCCGTGCCGTTAACGCGTGGCTGGCCGAGCTGGGCGACGCGGCGCTCGATGCCCTGCGCGAGAAGGCTTCGATGCCGACATTTATCTCGGATGGTGCTCGCGGCCTGGCGCTCGCTGCCCGCCGCGTGGCCGATGCCGCGCCGAGCATGCCGCGTCCGTCGCTCAGTCGTCGCCTTGCCGGAAAGCGCATGAGCCGTCCGGTGCCGAGCGTGTCGCTCAGCCGCCGCGACCTACGCTTCTTTAACGCCTTCCCGCGTCTGCGCATCAATCGCTACGAGGGCGTCATCCGAGCTACCGACCTCCGCGACCGAGCCCGCGAGCTGTTCCGGCGCTAGCCAGAGTGGGGCCAAGCGCGCCCTTCTCGTTCGCACGTTTCCCGTTCGTTTCGCGCCCGTTGCCGCGCCGTTTCCAAGATTGCGGCACCGTTTCCATTCGACAACGCGGCGTTTAACAACGCCGTATCTGGTCTACACCAGTTGCCCCTCGGCCGCATGATGGGCGCCGACAACGTCCATGCGACCAAGGGGGAGCGAATGTACGATACGGGATCGACAACGTTTATGCTCATCTGCACCATGCTCGTGTTTTTAATGACACCGGGTCTGGCGTTTTTCTATGGCGGCCTGTCCAGGCGCAAAAATGTCATCAACACCATGCTTATGTGCTTTGGCGCCATTGGCCTGGTTGGTGTGCTGTGGATTGTTGCCGGCTGGTCGCTGGCCTACGGCGGCGACGGTTCCAGCCCGTTTATTGGAGGCCTTGACCAGCTGCTGTGCCTGCCGGTGCTCAACCAGGTGCTGCAGGCGGCCGAGGGCAATGCCGCGGACGGTGCCGTCTACCCTCAGATCATCAACATCGCCTTTCAGATGGCGTTTGCCATGATCACGGCAGCTATCGTCACGGGCAGCCTGGCCGGCCGCGTTAAGTTTGGTGCCATGACGGCCTTCCTGGGCATTTGGCTGCTCGTGGTCTATGCGCCGCTCGCCCACATGGTTTGGGGCGGCGATGGTTCCTTTATCGGTGACATTATCGGCGCACTCGACTTTGCTGGCGGCGACGTGGTGCACATTTCGTCCGGTCTGACGGGCCTGATTCTCTGCTTAATACTCGGCCGTCGTCGCGGCTTTGGCATGGTGAGCTACCGTCCGCATAACGTGCCGTTTGTGGCGCTGGGCGCCGGTCTGCTTTGGTTTGGCTGGTTTGGTTTTAACGGCGGCAGCGAGTTTAAGGCCGACGCCGTGGCTGCGCTTGCCATTCTCAACACCGTGACGGCCAGCGCGGCGGGCATGGTTTCGTGGCTTGCCGTCGAGCGCGTGCATACCGGTCGCCCCACGCTGGTGGGTGCCAGCACCGGTTTGGTCGCGGGTCTTGTGGTGGTCACGCCGGGCGCGGGCTTTGTCGAGCCGTGGGCGGCGCTGGTCATGGGCTTGATCGTGTCTCCCGTCTGCTACCTCGCCATCAGCCATCTTAAGACCAAGTGTGGCTACGACGACGCGCTCGACGCGTTCGGTTGCCACGGCATCGGCGGCATTTTGGGCGGCGTGCTCACGGGCCTGTTCTGCGTGCCGGAGCTCTCGTGGACCGGTAAGGGTGGCCTGTTCTACACGGGCGACGTGTCGCTGCTCATTTCGCAGGTCCTGGGCATTGTGGTGACGGTCGTTATCGTGCTGGTGCTCGATTTGGTGATCGCCGTGGTGGTCAAGGCGCTGTTCCACGGCAGCCTGCGCGTGGACGAGGCCGACGAGGCGCTGGGCTTGGATGCGAGTCAACACGGTGAGAGCGCGTATCCTTCTTTCTCCGGACTCGATTAGCAGCACGGCTTTCCCAGGCACCCGACCTTGCCCCTCAAACCGTCGCTTGCGTACCGAAGTACGCGGCGCTCCTCTTTCGGGGCAATCTCGGGCACCTGGAAAACCCGCATCTCATGTAAAGGGATACGTTGATTATTGAGAGGAATTCATTATGAAAAAGATCACGGCTATCGTGCGCCAGGAAAAGCTTGAGGTTCTTAAAGACGCACTGTTTGCTGCCGATGTTCGCGGTATGACCATCAACCAGGTGCAGGGCTGCGGCGCACAACATGGCTGGAAGGAATACGTGCGCGGCAACGAGTTGCTTGTCAACACGATCCCTAAGGTGCAGTTCACCCTCATCTGCGCCGACGAGCATGTCGACGGTATCGTTGACATCATCTGCAACGCCGCTCGCACCGGTGCCGTCGGCGACGGCAAGATTTGGGTCGAGCCGGTCGAAGAAGTCATCCGCATCCGTACCGGCGAACACGGCCCGGCCGCGGTGTAGGATCGACCGCCTGCCATCCGCAACGTTAAAATGCTGCAATGAGGCACAAGACTTGCGTTGTGGATGGGCGGATTATGGGTCGCAATAAATATCCCGAGGAGACGGTCGCGAAGATTCTCGACGCGGCACTGGAGCTATTCTGTGCACAGGGTTATGAGGGGACGAGCATTCAAGATATCGTTGACCGTCTCGATGGCATGACCAAGGGCGCTGTCTATCATCACTTCAAGAGCAAAGAAGAGATTTTCAACGCCGCGTTTGATCGGGCGATGACTCCGATTGTGGAGCACCGCCGCTCGATGCTTGGCGTCGGTAATATGACCGGCGCCCAAAAGCTAAAAAGGCTTTACGCTCCCGAGTCCGTTGTTCCGCAAATTGAGCTATGGGCACGTATGCGTCCTGCAGCAGATCCGGTAAAAAGCTCACGTCTACTGGCGATGCAGTACCAGGGTTCGTTTGACGAGTCTACCGATAGCTATCTCTTGCCGGTGATCGAGGAGGGCATCGCCGACGGATCCATTGCGTGCGAATGCCCGCGCGAAGCGGCAGAGGCCGTATCGTTGCTGGCGAATCTTTGGCTGCTGCCGCTGTTCCGTCCGCTTGAGACCAAGGATCGAATGCTCGCTCGCGCACAATGTTTGGCGCAGATGGCTGCCGCGGTGGGACTCGATTTGGGGGAAGAAGTGCTTCAGACAACGGCGCAGATTTGGGACGTATGGGACCGTGCCGGGTGGTAATATAGATACCAACGGTATGTAATAGATTTGAACGGGCAGCTTCGGCCGCCCTTTTCAAGTCGATAAATACATACTAGCGGTATGTATGGGAGCGGACTTATGGCTGGACTGAGAGACGTCGGCGTCTTGTTGGAACCAAAAACAGTGCGGTCAATCAGGCTCGCGGATCTTCTGGTTGCGCAGCTGTGCACGTATTCGATGCTGTCGGCGCTGTGCTTTGCGTATCCACTTTACTTGTTCGATTGCAGTGGATCGTCAACGTTATATGGCGCCGTCGTGGCGACGGCGTTCATACCCGGCGTACTCGCAACTCCGGCTGGTGGGATCTTGGCGGATAGGGGAAGACATCGCGAGGTCCTCGTGGCCCTCGGCATTGCTCTGATGACTGCATCACTGCTGTCTATCCCCATGAAGCGCTCGTTGCCTCTTGCGGTCGTCGTAGTAGCGATACTTTGTGTTCAATATGGTGTTCAATCGCTGCTGAAGCCAATGCTCCAAATTGAGACGGTGCGCATGGCGGGTGAAGAGAAGGTTGAGCGGGCCACTGCATTGGTTTCGCAGATGACCATGGTGAGCAATATCTTGGGCCCTGTGGTCGGGACGGCAGTCTATGGGTGCTTTGGCATCGATACTCTTTGCACAACCGCGTCGGTGGCGTTTGCGATTTCAGCTCTCTTGTTTGGGGTCGCACTCAAGCAAAATGCCTCATCTGAAACGATGAGAGACGGCGCGACTCGTACGACATGCCGAAACGATTTTCGGGAGTCGATTCGGTATCTGTTGCAAAATGCACCATTGGTCGCTGTGATTTTGCTTGCGGCCGTTTTGAACCTTGCGTTGGTTGGGCTAACGATTGGCGCTCCCATTATTGTTACAAAGCATCTCGGCATGCAATCGTCCTGCGTTGGGATAGTTGAGGTTGCTATGGGCTTGGGTGGTCTTGCCGGCAGTGGCTTGGTCGGCATTTGGCCGCATCGCTTTTCTTTCAATGACATATGTCGATATGTTGCGATGATCTGTTTTGGAGTCGCACCGATTATTGTCGCGCAACTGTTCGGCGCAGATGTATGCGTGTTCACCGTGTTTGCGGTTGGTTCGGCATGGGTCATGGTGTGGGCAAGCATTGCGTCGGTTGAAATCATCGCGTTTGTTCAGCGGGCAGCGCCGACTGAACTCTGCGGAAAAGTGCTTTCGGTCGTTTACATGGTCCTTTCCTGCGCAACACCTATCGGCCAATTGACGTACGGGGTTGCATATGATCGATGGACACCGGCGATTGTATTCGCAGCCATGTTGGCGGTGCTGACGTTGACGACGGCTCTGTTTTATCGGCTGAAAAATCGATTGCGGCGATTGTCTTAACGCGCTGGGGCACCGTAAATTTGTGAAGGTGGTGGTACGCCGCGCCGGGACGGCATTGTTTGGACATGCCTCTCCTTCGTCTAAAATATCATGCAGACGAAGGAGAGGCATGCCCATGATCAAGATGTTCGCGAGTGACTTAGACGGAACGCTGCTTAACGCCCTGCACGAGGCAGACGGGACTATCCGCCGTGCTATTCGCGAGCTGACCGAGGCCGGCTTGCATGTGGTTCCCGCGACCGGACGCTCGACGCTGCCGATCGGCGAGCATGGCTTTACGGGTCTGGCGCTTGACGCCTGCTGCTCCAACGGATCCATCGTGCGCGACAGCCATGGCGAGGTGCTCAAGACTTGGACCATCGATCCGCAGGTCACTGAGGAACTGCTCAAGGCGTTCCCGGACATTTGCTTTGATTGTTCCACGCCCGATGGCATGTACTCGAGCGGTTCGTTCGAGATGCATCAGGCGGGCTTTAAAAAGGACAGCCCCATCAAGCGCATCGTGATGCGCGGCATGCGTGCGCGCGGCGGCTATCACGAGGAACAGTATTTCGACCAGTCGATCGGCGATATCTTGCGTCACGATGTATGCAAGATCAATTGTCGCGTGACCTCGCCCGAGCTGGAGCGTGACCTTAAGGCATATTTGGCCGAGCGATCGGACCGCGTGGTCAACGCGCCGTTCGATCCGGTGATGTTCGAGATCACGGACGTAGCGTGCAACAAGGGCGAGAGCGTGGCCTGGTTGGCGGGCTACTACGGTATTGCCGAGGACGAGGTCGCGGTCTACGGCGACGGCGGCAACGACATCGCCATGCTCAAGCGTTTCCGCCACAGCTACGCGACCAAAAACGGCAGCGATGCAGCCAAGGCCGCCGCGAGCGCGACCATCGGCAACTGCATGGTCCACGCCGTCCCCAAACACATGCTCGCCACCATGCGCAAGCAGAACTCTCACACTGTCATCGAATAATGTGACAAAGGGACAGCCCCTTTGTCACAGGGGCCTGTGTGCTTGGAATACGAACATATATTCGTATATATAACTAGGCTCTGGTAGAATCGGTATCGTTGACGGCAGTTCCATGTGCCGGGCAGCGCCCTCCATTTGATGGGAGGTGATGCCCATGACCGATTTGATTGATTTCGTGAGACTTCTGACCGCTTTGGTCTCGTTCTTCACGGCGCTTGTCGGCCTTTCCGAGGCACTCAAGCAGCGTTCGAAGCGCAACAGAAGGGGTCGCCGCCGCTAAGGCGTTGACCCCCTAATGCAAACAACGGCGCTGCCCAGCCAGCTACAACTTGGGCTGCCGTCGACACTATTCTACCCACGAATGACATTTTGGACAATCGGTAATGCCGCTCCAAAAGCCAGGCGGGTTGTGACAAAGGGGCTGCCCTTTGTCACATCCCAAATATTGCCTTTACGTGTTGATGCACACGGTGTGCAATAATACTCGCACTGTGCAATAGCGCACGGACTGAGTAACAAGGAGGACGCTTGTCCCAGCTCGAGAAATGCGATCGCCGGTCCCTTCGCTCGCAGCGTGCCCTTCGCCAGGCACTTGCCAGCGAGCTTGCCGAAAGCGGCGACCTTTCGCGCATTAATGTCGCGTCGCTCACCGAGCGCGCCGGCCTTACGCGCCGCACGTTCTATTCGCACTACCGCGATATCCCCGACTTTATCAATCAAATCGAGGACGGCTTGCTGGTCGAGATCCGTGAGCGCATTGAGCTCATCACCGCAGCTCAGCTGCCCGATCTCTATCACAACATCGATGAGCTCGAGCCGGCGCCCGGTTCGGTTGAGTTGCTGCGTTATCTTGCGGCCAACCGCGACTTAATCGGTGCGCTGCTGGGTCCGGGCGGCGACCAGGCCTTCATTAATAGGATTATCGACACCGCGCGTGAGGCTGTGGTGCCGCGTGCGCAGACGGGCATTTTGGGCCTGGCGCTGGGCACGTTCTTTGACTACTACGTCACCTACGTCGTGAGTGCCGAGGTCGGCCTGATTCAGCGCTGGTTTGAGCGTGGGCTCACCGAATCGCCCGAGGCCATGGCACGCATTATGACGGTGCTCGCTTTTGTGCGCCCTGGTGACCTGTATGGCCAACCCATCGATATCAACGTGCCGGAATACGGCATGAAGCTATTGAACTTGCAGCTCGAGGACGCGGCCGACACCGCCGCAACCGTCGAGTCCAACAACTAAGAGGAGAGACAATGAGCAAACTCGTCGAGGGCATTAAGGACCGTGTGGTCGCTGCCGCACGCGAGGCCGCGCCCGCCGTTGCGGATGCCGCGCAGAAGGCTGCGACCGCTGCAGCCGAGAAAGTCGCTGAGGCAGTTGCCGAGGCCAAGGACGCGGCAGGGGAGGCATCCGTCGCTAGCGAGCCCGCTACCGCCGCTGAGCCCGTAGCCGCCGCCCACGCCCCCGAAGGCGCGATCTTCAACCCCGAGAACGCTCGTGGCAACCTGCACCTGGGCATCGACGTGGGCTCCACCACCGTTAAGCTCGCCGTGCTCAACGACGACAACCAGATCGTCTACGCCAAGTACAAGCGCCATCACACCGACGTCCGTGCCTGCGCCCGCGACCTGTTCGAGGGTGCCGCGACCGTGCTGCCGACGGCCCAGATGACCTGCGCCATCACCGGTTCGGGCGGCCTGCTGCTGTCCCAGTGGCTCGACCTGGAGTTTGTCCAGGAGGTCATCGCCAGCAAACGCGCCGTCGAGACCCTTATCCCGGCCACCGATGTCGCCATCGAGCTGGGCGGCGAGGACGCCAAGATCATCTACTTCGACCAGGGCATCGAGCAGCGCATGAACGGCACCTGCGCGGGCGGCACCGGCGCGTTCATCGACCAGATGGCCGCGCTTCTGGACACCGACGCGGGCGGCCTGAACGAGCTCGCCAAAAGCCATACCACGATCTACCCCATCGCCAGCCGCTGCGGCGTGTTCGCCAAAACCGACGTGCAGCCGCTGCTCAACGAGGGCGCGCGCAAGGAGGACATCGCGGCGTCGATCTTCCAGTCCGTGGTGACCCAGACCATCTCCGGCCTCGCATGCGGCCGTCCCATCAGGGGATATGTCGCCTTCCTGGGCGGTCCTCTGCAGTATCTGCCCGAGCTGCGCAAGCGCTTCTACGAGACGCTGGAGTTGGACGACGAGCACATCATCGTGCCCGAGAACGCGCATCTGTTCGTGGCCAGCGGCTGCGCCATCGCGGGCGCGGCCAGCGAGACGGTGAAAGCCGAGCTTCTGTCCGACGTGCTGGACCGTCTGAAGAACCTCGGCGACATCCAGGGCTCCGAAGTGGTGCGTCTGCCGCCGCTGTTTGCCGACGAGGGTGAGTACGCCCGGTTCAAGCAACGCCACGACGGCGAATGCGTGCGTCGCGGCGAGCT